>OMZU01000085.1 GCA_900315605.1 uncultured Eubacteriales bacterium
TTTGAGTTGTTTCTTTCTTTTTCTCATACTAAATTCTGCCGTTTTTCTTAGTAAATTCCACCACTCTTCCTACTGTGGAATTTACTTTGGGAATTTACGGTTTTTTTCTTTGCCCTTAAAATCTCTCTTTATGGCTGAGCTTTTGAATCGTCCGAGGCGTTCTTTTGCACGATCAGGTTTTCGATGTCATCGCGCGAAAAGGTGTATTTTTTATTGCAAAAGCTGCACACTGCCTCAGCCTCGCCTTTTTCGGAGATCATCTCGCGCAGATCGTCGTCGCTCATGGTTATAAAATACTTTTCGAGCTTTTCTCTTGAACAGCCGCAAACATAATTTACCGGCATTTCGTCCAAAACCTCAACCTCAAAGCCCTCGAGCGCGGTTTTGCAGATTTCGAGAATAGTCATTCCTTTTGCCAGCATTGTTGTTACAGGCTCAAGCTTGGACACATTCTTTTCGATTTTGTCGATCGTGTCATCATCTGCTCCCGGCAATAGCTGGATAAGCAAGCCGCCGGCAAGCATAACCTCTCCGTCGTCCCTGTTGATAAGCACGCCCAGGGCGCACACTGTTGGGATCTGCTCGCTCACGGCATAGTAATTGGTAATATCCTCGGCGATCTCGCCGCTGACCAGCTCGACCTGTCCGATATAGGGCTCGCCCGAGCCGTAGTCGCGCATTACGCTCAGCGTGCCGCTGCTGCCCACAGCCTTGGCTACGTTGATCTTTCCGTTGGGATAGTACTCCGTGGGGCAGTCGCTGTTGCCCACATAGCCCCTGACGTTGCCCTTGCTGTCGCCCACCGTGACGAGCGCGCCGAGCTCTCCGCCGCCGCGCACCTGGATATTTACAAAGGCGTCCTTTTGCTTGAGCATCGCGCCCATGATCGAGGTTGCGCAAAGCAGCCTTCCCAGAGCCGCCGTCGCACTGCGCGAAAGGCCGTGAAGCTTTTTCGCCGTGAAAACAATGTCTGAAGCGTCGATCGCGGCAGCCATAACTGCGCCGTCGCTTGTTATACAACGGATTATTTTGTCCATATTTCTATCCTTTCATGCCTCTTTGTTGCGCGGATTTTTCATTCTTGCAACGTAAATCGCCCTTTGCTCGTCGGGCTGCGGACCTTCAAAGCTCAGATCACCGTATACAGCCTCGACCGTAAACCCGGCTTGAACGAGCATTTCTCTGAGTGCTTCGTCCGGATAGGCGCGCTCGCAAAAGCACTCGCTGCTGCGATAGTACACGCCGTTGTCCTCCTCAAAAAAATCAAGGTTTATCTCGATGATATCGTCGTTGAGCGGAGTGTTTTGCCATGCGCAAAAAACGTTTTCGTTCTCAAAAACAAATGCGTTGTCGGCAAGCACCTCTCTGTGCTTGTAAATCGTGTTCACATCAAAAACAAACAGCCCGTCTTTGTTCATAAACAGCCCGACCCTGTCGAATGCGGCGGCAACGTCCTCGGGAGTGGTGAGGTGATTGACGCTGTCGAGCGTGCAAATGCATGTGTCGATCGTGCCGTACAAATCAAGCTCCTGCATTTTTTGTTTGAGGAAGAGTATGTTCATGCCCTCTTCGCATGACAGGCGCATTGCTTCGGCAAGCATTTCCTCACTTGCGTCAACGCCGTAGACATCAACGCCGTTTTTGAAAAGCTCGCGCGTCAGGCTGCCGGTTCCGCACGCAAGGTCAAGCGTAAGTCCCGGAGGATGGGCGTGCCTTTTGAGCAGTTCGAGAATATATGCGCAGCGTTCTGCGTAGCCTGCGTCGGACATCAGGTCGGTGTAGTATTCGGCAAAAGAGCAGTAGCTGTCCATTATTTGGCTTCCTTTTCGGAAAGCTTTTCAAGAGCAAGGGTGTAGCCGTAGGTGTCGTTATCAAACAAGGCGCGCTTTACGCGGCTGATCGTTGCTGTTGAAGCTCCGGTTTCTTTGACGATTTCGGTGTAGACCTTTTTTTCGGCAAGCATTTTAGCAACAACAAGCCGCTGAGACATAGCCTTTAGCTCTGCGCTGGTGCAAAGGTCCTCAAAAAATCTGTAGCACTCCTCCTTGTTTTCGAGCGAAAGGATCGCGTCAAACAAAAAATCGGTAGCGTCGTTTTTTAACTTTGAGTTCATTACAATCTCTCCAATATACGGGCTTGCTTTTTCAAGCCTCATTTTTATACACTAAAATTTTAGCACATAAAAGTGTAATTGTAAAGGGAAATTGTTCAATTTATACTGATTTTTGTATGCTGATTTGCATATATGACACAATATTACTGAAATGTGGAACTCCGTTCGGGCAGACAGGTTGTATTTATAAAATACCTTTGTTCCCGATTGTATTAATATTGCTGTAGTTTTACTAAATCTGCCGTGCGTGCGACCTATTTAGCGTTGTGTTTTTACTTTGCACCGCGCTTTCTGTCCGGCGTAAAAAACTCCCCCGACGAGTAAAAGGTCGGGGGAGTTGGATTTAGTTAATCAGGAACGGCAATAAAGCTGCTGTCCGATATTAACAGGTTGATTATCCGAATGATTCTGCTGCCTTTCCGTAGCACATCATAGCTCTGAGGAGAGATGCGAGTGCCGGATACTGAGAAGAGTTAATGTAGTTGCTAGCATAAGAAGCGATGCTGTAGGTCGTAGTGCTGCTGACAGGTTTGCCCTGCTCCATAACTGTGAACTTAACAGTATCGTTCATAGAGTTAGCATATACGCCTGCATATGAGAAGGAATAGGTTCCGTTGCCTTCGTCAACGATATTTTCCGGACCAAAGTCCTCATATGCGCCGTTGATCTCAACGCGGATCTTCTTGCTTGAAGCGTCGGAAGCTGTGAATCTTGTCTTGATTTGTACTGTGCTTCCGAGAACAAGGCTTGCGCTCTTCCATGTGCAGGTTGTGCCCGGATATGTCTCGTAGTTATAGTTCTTAACGTTTACGAGTGTGCCGTACTCTGTCTCGCCCCAAGACTTCTGCTCGTTTGTCAAGCCGGAAGTAGCAAGGTTGTCGGTATGGTAGCCGCTGTAGAGCTGAGTCTCTGCGCCGTAGTTAAGAAGGCTTACGAGGAGCTTGCGCATTGGTACGTTTCCTGCAACGGCAGGCTTTGCGAGCTGATTCTCAACATAACCCTTTACAGTTTTGGTGTATTCGGGACCGTAATAGAGAACGCCGTTCTTCATGCCGTAAACTGTTGCTTTAACTTCGTCACCAAGATTCTGCGGATAGATCTTGTTGAACTTGAAGAGATACTCGCCTCTTGATGTATCCTCTGTGTATGTATCAATGACAGTCTCCTGACCGTTCATTTCTACTACAACGTATGGATTATCGAGGTCTGCAACTGTGTTTGTCAATACTCTGAAGGTCATGCCGATCGCGTCTGCGAGTGAGATCGAGTATGTTCTTACTGTGCGTGACGGGTCATAAATCTCTGAAGCAACCGGTGTTGTTGTCTGTTCGGTGATTTCGGGATCTGTAAGCTCTACCTGACCCTGATCTGTTGTGGTCTGCTCTGTTCCGGGCTGTACTTCGAGATCCCATGTGCCTACGTTCCACTTGCCGTTTGTCTGGGTTGTGGGATAATAGCCCTTACCTGTCTGGCAAGGGATGTCAACTGTCTGGTTCTGACCGTCTGTGAAGATGATGTAAGCGGTGTTTGCAGGAACTGTGATCTGATAGTTGTCGCTGCCCATGCCGTTGTCACCG
>OMZU01000036.1 GCA_900315605.1 uncultured Eubacteriales bacterium
ATAATGTTATAGATTGTCCGCTATTAGGCGGATATTATTCTTAATTGGAATTATGTGTGATAGGTAAATAAAAATTATCAATTTTTAGAGGTTACCTTATTTTACTCCCGTTCAGCTTTACCTTGGCGAATTGCAGGGGCGGGAAATTCTGATTGACTTTGCAAGACAGCTCTTGTGGATCGTGATACTCTACGCGATCGGCGAATTTTGCTGGCGCAAGGGCATAAAGAAGCTTGTGGTGCAGGGAGGTTAAGCTATGAAAGATATCATTTCACTTTTCTTTGCCTATGCAAAAACCGGACTCAAGACCCGTTTTCAGTACAAGCTTGATTCGGTCATTTCTACCATTGCGGTTTTCCTGCGTGAAGCGGCAGGCATTATCGCCATGTACCTCGCCCTGCTGAAATTCGACACCATCAACGACTGGAACATTGACGAGCTGTTGTTTCTGTTCAGCCTGATTTTTATAACCTACGGTATTTTCATTGTGTTCTTTATGGCTCTGCGTGACTTTTCCGATTGGATCAAGCACGGTGATTTTGACCGCGTGATGCTTCGGCCGAGAGGTCTGCTGACGCAGTTGGTGCTTTGCGGAGCGGATTGGCTGGCGGCGTTCGGTCACGGCGCGCTCGGGATCATCCTGTTTGTTATCTCGGCAAACCGGGTTGGGATAGAATGGGATCTCGGCATGGCAGTGTATTACATCGTTGTTGTAATCAGCGGCGTGCTGATCCAGGGCGCAGTGTTCCTGTTCTTTTCCGCTGTCAGCTTCTATGTGGTGGAAACAGGCAGCCTTAAAGAGATTTTTTATTGGAACATGCGCAAATTTGCAATCTATCCCCTGAGCATCTATAACAAATTCATTCAGTCTATTTTGATTTTTGTCGTGCCGTTCGCGTTCGTCAACTACTTTCCGGCGCAGTTCTTCCTGCGCAAAGCGGACATGGCGGCATATCCCGAATGGATGATGTATATTTCTCCGCTTGTCGGTGTAGGACTTTATACTCTCGCCTACATATTCTGGAGATTCAGCCTTAGGTATTATAAGAGCACGGGAAACTGATTTATCAGGATTTCCGAGCAGGAAACAGGTTTTACAATTCTAAAAGAAAAATATAGACAAATATCGGGCAAAGGTGGAACAAATCCATCTTCGCCCGATATTTATTTCATTTTTCATTTTATAATAATTATTGTGTCATAACCTCTCCGATCGGATATGGAACACTGTACTCGGCAAGGAACAACTGAATTGCCGTTGCGTCGGAGATCTCAACGCTGTCGTCGCCGTTGACGTTTGAAGCGTAAAGATATATTCCTTCGAGCTTATCAAGCTCGGCAAGATGCTTTTGAATAGCTGTAACATCGCTGATGCTGATATAGCTGTCTGCGTCGGTATCCCCCAGCTTGACTCCATCCAGCAATTCATAAGAGTAACTGTTTTCCTTTGCAAAATGATAGGCATAGGAATCATAATAGCAGCCTATCGTCAGGTTTTCCCAATCAAATGCATATGGCTGTATAAGCATAACGCTTGCGGGAATTGCAGCATAAGTCAAATTTGGACAATTTGTAAACGCATTATTTGGGATCGCGAGAAGAAAATCGGACAGCGTGACCGATTCTGCTCCGGTGCCGTTGAAGGAGTAAGAGTTGAGCAAGGCACCGTTTTTTACAAAATCCAAATCGGTCAGAGCTGAGCAGCCGTTAAAGCAGCCGTAGCCAAATTCCGAGATCTTTTCGTTGATCGTCAAATTTTCAAGCGAAGTACACCCTAAGAACATATTGGTAGGCACACTTGCAATATCCGAAAGCAGCGTAACGTTTTTCAGCGAAGTACACCCTGCAAAGGCTCTGTCACCAAAGCTTACAACATTCTCGGGTATGTATACTGTTTCGAGTGAAGTGCAGTTCATAAACGCATACTCTTCAACAGTAGTGTTCGTATTTGAAAAAACTATTGTTTTTATGCTTTTATTTTCACAAAAAGCGTTTCTGTCAATAACCGTTACAGGATAACCTTGAAAATAATCGGGAAGCTCGACCGTATCTGCACTTCCATTATATCTCACCAAGGTTGCCTGACGCTTGGAGGTGTTTACTTCAAAGCCAAAATCGCCGTCATAGATGACTAACGCGGAGACGCTAAAGCAAAAACCAACCGACAAAACAGAGATAACCAATGCTATCGCTGTTATTTTACTAATAATTTTCATAAGCGTTCCTCATAAACAGACTCAGGCGGCAACCTGTTTGACCGCCGCCTGAAAGTATATCAGGCGATACCGCACGATTTGGGTGTGCGGATCGCGCATTTTTGCTTTCGTCAGAGTGTTCAAATAATCAGCGCGTATGTGACGTATGGATTTTTGATTTTCAAACACTCTGACGGAATGATAAGCAAGCATGGCGTGCGCCGTTATTTGTACGGAGCTGCCATTATAACTTGCCAGGAACAAAAAACGGAATCAAACATCATCATCATCGTCGTGCTCAATGATATCATCAATAGGATTTTCTGCCGGATTTCCATCAGATGCACAAATCACTGTTTTAAGTGAAAACTTAATGTATTCAAATTCCGGTTCAATGTACGTTTTTATATAAAACACCCCTTATTCCCATGTATCGGCAGTGTTGTCAACAACCTCGCCGTTACGATAGATCAAACAGTTCGTGCTGACGCTCCACTCACCGTTATAATTCACAGCTCCGCAATACATCAGACATGTATCTCCCTTTGTTCCCGTGTTGTTCACGTTCAGAGCTGATGTTTTGTAAACCATTGTAAACTGCACTCTGTTCTTGTTGGAAAGCGTTGCTGTGGCAGCTCCCGTCTCGGGAGTGTTGCCGTTTGAAACAACAGTATAGATATAGCCCTTGGTGGTCAGCGTCAGGTTGAGCGTACTGTCAACTTCACCGGTATCCTCGTTGATATCTCCGGCGTAGGTTTCATCAGACGTAAACGCTTTGCTGCCGTTCTTCCGGTCATTTTCCTTAATGAGCTCCTTGAGCTGATCCTTGTACTGTTCAAAAAGTGCGTTTATTGTTTTGGGAGTATAAACGTCGGGATGGTATCTGATTTGATCGCTCAGAGAAATATTTACAAACGACAGCTTTCTAACGTTTGCGTCATATTCCGGCGCGCCGTAAACGCTTCCCAGGATATTCAGGCGCGTTCTTGAAACGCCGCTTTCGTCAACAAATGTGTCGTTTACGTTTGCAGAAATCGAGATACCCACAGCAGAAGCATTTTCTTTTGCGTAAACGGCATAGAGCTTGGTATCATCTGTGACGCGGTACATGAAATCTCTTTCAACCGAAGCGATCTGCGTTCCCTCTTGGTTGTATGCCCAATATGCAAAGGTGTACTCGTCAAAGGCTTCATCTGCACAGTCAGCCGGAGATACGTTAGTATATCCATAAAGTCCGTAATTTTCGATAAATCCTTCGGAATCCTGAGAAGCATCGCCTACTGCGCCGCCAAAGCGTTGATTGTAGTAGAATTTTTTATTCAGCATATTCTTGTCGGATCTTATCGCGTCTGCAACATATACAGTATTTTCACCGACGGTTTTCTCGACCAAATCATCTGCGCTGTCTGCACCGTAAATATCAACATTATACTCTCTGGGATAGTTGTAGCACCAAACAACGATTTTGTTGACGTTAAGATAATCCTCCGGAGCGTTAAACTCTTCTTCCAGTTCATTATCCGCTGTGTCGTAATAGTTGACCCATTTTTCATCCTTTGACGACAACTGACCGGTGTAATCCATATTGTCGTGCGGCTTGCCGAGATAATCGGTATGATAGATCTCGTTGTTTGAATATTGTACAGGTGCTCCGTCTACAAAATAGGTTCTGCCTGCCATTGCTTCAACCGCCTCGCTCTGTGAAGTCCAGAGGTCATAATCGCACATGACATTTGTGACAGAAAGCTTTTCATTTACAAATTCGACTGCCTTTGCGCCGATTAGTCCGCTAAAGTCGATCGACTTAAATTTATGAGAGTCGTCGTAATTAATAAACTCGCTTGGGATTCCGTTGACCGGAACAGAATATACCGTTTCTGTCTGTTCGATTCCGGAAGGCTTTCCGTTTATCTCATAACGGTCGTAATACTTAAATTGGATCTCAAATTCCTTTGGTGTATTAACGATCTTTGCGGTTGCCGTTGCACCTGTTTCGTCATAGGTTATCTCGCTGTTATAGCCTACGATCGGATTTTCCTCTACCGTATAAGAATAGTAGGTATCGTTATCGGCAGTGTAGACAGGCAAGCCCTCGATAACTCTTGTCCAGGTTGCCGAATTTGAACGTTCGTGATCCGCCTTGCTGATGTTGAACCAACCGTTGGTGGTATCAATATCGGGAATAACATTTGAGTCGGTATAGAGCACGACCTTTTCTTCGGAGCCGTCCATAACAGGCGTGCCGTCCTCATTCTCCCAATGCTGCCAAATCCTTACCTTGATAAGCTCGGGGCGCGTTTTTTTCGCGTTGCTGTTGTCGTCCCAAACCTTCTGTACGGTCAATTTGATAGTCTGATCGCAGGGATCCTTGCTTTCGCCGGGATTGGGGATCAGGCTTTCTTCATTAACATCGGTAGGCGTGTCAAGCATCAGAACAGCCTTTGCGTCGGAAGCAAAAACCTTGATAAGCTTTTGGTTAGTTCCGGCAGCATCTGACGCCATGACTGCGTTATACCACTTTTCAAAGATTTTGTAATAAGCTTCATTTGTGCCGGGTGTTATCGGTGCGGCAAGATGAGTTATATCAAATCTCTTATAATTTGTTCCGCTGTCTGTTACACCCTGCAAACCGATCTGCTGTCTGGTTCTTGTCAGCGCATATGTTAAATCGGTATTTCTGTAGACCGAATAGTGGTTTTCTTTTCCGTTCACCTTTTCGATAGAAGCAAGGGTATTAAAGCTGTAAACGGATTTCAAAGAAGTTGTGCCGCTGAACGGTCCGACCTTTTGCTTGGTTCCGCGCACAACGTCGCAGTAAACCATTGTGTCAGAGGTGAACTTGCCCTCGTTGTTATAGCCGACAAAGCCGCCTGCATAGCCGCTCTCATGGGTGCCGTCCTCTGTGTTGGAAGCACCGCCGCCGTAAACGTCGTAGCCGTCGGTGATACCGGTAACAGAGCAGTTGTCAACTCTTGTGCGGTTGCCCTTGATAAGATCTACAACCACTTCGGCGTTTTCGGCGTTCATATCGATTCCGTCCTCGTTGTACGGAAGTGCTACTGTGGAATCGCCGATGGTGATGACCGCCGTGCCTGTGCTGTTATTTTCGGGATCGGGACTAACAAGCGATACTCCCACGCGCAGACCCAAAAGGTTTACGTAAAGCAGATCGCCGTCGCTGAGCAGCTTTAGTCCGAGAAGATTGCTGATTCCCAAATCGGAAAGCAAACTGTCTGTATTTATCAGATCGATCTCCTCAAGTCTGTGGACCTGAAGGATTTTGAGCAGACTGTTGAGTATGCCGAGAACGATCTGAACCAGTGCGGAATCGACCTCTGCCTCAACAAGATAATTCATGTTTGTCTTTCCGACAAAGCCGCCCGCGATTTGATCGCTGTAGACCTGCTTGAGCTTTGCCGCATTGCTGTTGTTGATTTGCGCAACATCGGCATAGCCGGCAAAGCCGCCTGCGATCGGCTGTTCGCCTTCGGTAGACATGATAACTGCGCCTGCGTCGATTCCTGTTGTATTACAATCATCAACAACGGTTCCGAATATATCAAGCACTCCGGCGTTCAAGCCTGCCAACGGTCCGGCAACCTGTGCGTCGTCCAAATCGACCGCTCCGTTTTTGCCCATGTGACCGATAAATCCGCCCGTGTAGTTGGGTGCGTAAACTGTATTGAGCTTGGTAACGTTTGAATTTTTAACGCTGCCGTTCATAACGCCGCCGCCAAAGCCGCCTGCGCTGCCTGAATATCGGGTCTCGCTCAGGATACCCTCCGGAGCGGAGGAATATGCGCGGACGATAATACCATCGTCAACTCCGTTTACGCTTGAATAATAAATATATGTTCTGAAAATGTCGAGCAAGTCAACACTTCCGGCTTTTATAAGATTGAGAATACTTGTTGAGCCTGTTCCTGTTGAAGAAACCGAGGCAACGCTGCCAACGTCTGCCAAGCCGACAAAGCCGCCTGCATAGTACAAGCCGTCAACGCTGCGCAGACCGTTCACGGTGATATCGCTCTCACCCTTGCGGCTGCCGATAACAGAAGCCTCCAAGGAACCTGCAAAGCCGCCTGCATACCGCGGATGAGCGTTGTCCACACCGTCAACAGTAAAGCCGAATTCATTGTTATCAGGGTTTACCTCTGCCTGGCGGATTGTGGTCAAAGTCGCCTGCATAACAGAAGCAAGGTCGCCCGGGGTGCTTATCAGTGTGTTCAAAAGGCGTTGCAAAAAGCCCTTTGACGCACCGGTGTTTACATCTGCCACAGAAGCAGCCGTTGCCATTCCCACATAGCCGCCCGCGGCGTTGTTGCCCTTTACAAATCGGAGATTATAAACGTTGCAGCCTGTGCCGGCTGAATCGTCCACGTTTTTGTCGCCCCAAATCTGAGCACCGTAAGCTGAGCCTGCATAGCCGCCTGCGTAGCCGCATTTGTTTGCGATATCATTTCCGGATGAGATCACGGTCATTCCCGACTGCCAGCCGTGAACGGAGCCGCTCTTGATTGTCGGAACAAACGCCTGAGCCGCCTTTACAAGCTTGCCGAGATTCAGGTTCAAGCCGAGAATATCTACCGAACCAAATTCAGCCGCCGCGCCGGTTTGCATTTTGCCTGCATAGCCGCCTGCGCTGCGCATTGCGCGGATCAGCTTCATATCGTAGGACTGTCCGTTGGTGATAACGCCTGTCATCATGTATCCAACATAACCGCCTGCGTTGCCGCCTTCGGTGATAAGCATATTGTCATGCGTGCTTCTGCCGGCAACAACATTGCAGCCGTAGATATATCTGGACAGCTTGCCGTCAAGCTCCGCCTGTGTGGTAACGGTTCCGGTTTGTGCAAGCTCTGTGCCGTAGCCGCCGTATTTGCCCACATACTGAACCCAAGCATTCCATGTGTCAACATCCATGTTGCGCAAGGGTCCGTAAACTGCGGTGCTTTCCTCTGTGGGATATACCATCGAAAGAGCGTCGAGCACATTGTTCACGTTGATGATTCCGCCCAGAAGCTGGATGTTGCCTGTGCTCGCGGTATCCGCGCTTTCCATGTAGCCCGTAAAGCCGCCTGCATACTCGTAGCCGTAAACAGAACGGATACGCCATGCAGTTGCAATATGCTTTTCTCCGGTATAGCTGCCGATTTTCGGATCGTTTGACTGTGTTCCCGTGATCGGGCGCACACCGTCGTTCTGATCCTTCCAAGTATTATCATTGCGACCCCAGATGTGGCCGCCCTCGTTGTGTCCGCAGTAACCGCCGGCGCAGCCTCTTTGGTGACTGCTGTCAGATGCAGAATGTGCTCTGATCGCGCCGCCGCAGGGTACGCAAGAGGTGGTTGAGTTGCGGATGGTGGGCACAAAGTCCTCCACCAGCGAGGCAATAGCAGAATCTATGTTGATAAGCTTGCCCAAGATGCTGCCGTTGTCAAGGAGGTTTGCAGCGTTGCCGGGCTCCATATTGCCAACGTAGCCGCCTGCCGCCTCCTGACCGATTATGTAATAAAAGTTTTTACAATGGCTGTTTTGAATGTGACCGCCGAACAAGCCGCCTGCATAGCCGCCTGCCATGCCGACCTTGCCGGTACTGTCGGTGCTGTCGGTGCCGTCAGCAATTACCGAGAAGCCGCCGCCTGCTCCCTGAACATCGGAGTGCTCGATCGTTGAAACAACAACCGAAAGAGCAGAAAGCACGTTTGTAAGCTCAATGGAATTGCCAAGCACCTTCAAGCCGTTTCCAAGGCTTGCCGCGTTGCCTATGTTCATATCGCCGACATAGCCGCCCGAGAAATGGCCGCCGGTCACTGCATAGGTGCTTTGTGCGCTGTCAAAATATGACGGTGCGTTCACAGCCTCAAGATCCAATGGAGGAGTTACTTTTGTATTCTTTAGGCGGTATACGTCGCAGTGCGAGATCTGCGCGCCGCTCATATAGCCGGCAAAGCCGCCTGCGCTGCCCGAATCGGGGTCATCGTTGCGAACTTCATTTGCAACAACGGTAAATCCGTTATTGCTGTATACTCCGGCGTGCTTGACGAACGGAACATAGGCGTTCACCACGCCGAGCAGATCCTCGATATTTATGCTCAGATCGGTGTTGCCGAGGATAGAGATTCCGCCGCCCGAGCTTGCAAGAGCACCCGAACGAAGCTTGCCGCCAAAGCCGCCGCCGTAGGTTCTGCCGTGAACAGCGTCAATGTTGAACACCGCGAACTGCTTGTCAAGATCTCCCGTCGGATTTACTGCGTCGGGGTCATAGAGCTCCTTCATGGTTTTTGTCCATTTGGGAGCTTGCGGATCGTCAACTGTCGAGATAGTGGAATTGTCCACTGTGCCGCTTTCAAAATCCGCAACAAAGCCGCCGGCGATATCCGAATCAACATAACCGCCGTCCACAAAGGTTGTGGTGCAGTTGGTGTATGATGGGATGAGATACCCGATCGCCTTTAAGAGTCCGTCCGCCTGGATCAGACTTTTTACGCTGGTGGAATCGTTGTTCGCCACCTCAGCCAAGCCGCCTGTTTGCGAGGTTCCGATAAAGCCTCCGGCATAGCCGTGGTCGTCGGTCGCAGTAACAGATTTGAGCTTTTCAACATGAGAGTTTTCTATCTTTGTGCTGTTGCTGTCGGCAATAAAGCCTGCCGCCGTGTAGTCAAAGGCGTCGGTGTTATAATCATTGCCCGTCGCCTCGACCTCAAAGCCTTCGTCAATGCCTGTAACCGTGCTGTCGGTTATCTCGACCTCAATGCCCTGACCGACGTTGAGCAGGTTGCTGACCTCAAGCACTCTGTCAAGACCGAGAAGATTGACCGTCAAGCCGCCTGTTCCCACAAGCTCGCCGGGGCCTGCAACTCCGACAAAGCCCGCCGCGCGGTTATACGCCTGAACGCGCTTTAGCTCATAAAGATCGACATTGGTTATATCTCCGCCGACGGCAAGGCCAAAGCCGCCGCCTGCGTTGTATTCATCTGCGGTAACAGTGTAGCCGCCTTCAACGCCCGTAACGGTGATGTCGCTTGCGGTAAAGCCGATAAAGTCGCCCAAGCCCACAACGTCGTTGAGCAACCCCTGGAACGCTGCCGAGCCCATGTAGCCGGCAACGCCGCCTGCGTAGCTCTCGTTTGCCGTAACGCTCTTTAGACCGTTGAGGATGATCGGCTTGTTTTCAGGTTCATCCTTGATCTCAGCGGAGTTCCAGTCGGCAAGCGCATCATACGCCGCCTGATCGGATTTTCCGAGATATATCCCCTCTCCCTTGCCTACAAAGCCGCCGGCAAAGCTCTTGTCCGCTTCGACCTCAAGCTCGCTGCTGTATATTTGACAGCCCAAGATCGACGAGGGCGAAACGCCCATCAATGACAGAAGCTTTTGACCTGCCGCCTTGTCTGTGGAGAGCAGATTTGTTAAAAGCTGTCTTACGGTTCCCAGCAGGCTTTTTTCGTTGTTTTCATTCTTTCCGAGATTCGACTGCCAGCCAACTGTGGCGTAGCCTGCAAAGCCGCCGGCATAGTTGCCGGTGCCGTGAACTGTGATCGGCTGCTGAGGACAGTCAACAGTACAGTCAACTGCGTGGCTGCTTGTCAGCGCGCCGACAAAGCCGCCGAGGATATTCTCGCCTGTCACCTGATAGGTGCTGTTGTCAATTTTGCAGTCAACGAGTATGCTCTGCGGATGTATATTTTGAATGATGATCGACGAGAGTTCGATTCCCACTCCGTCAAGAGTTCCCATGATCTCGGCGTCGCGTGCCAGTCCGGCAAAGCCGCCGCCGTAGTTTTTCGCCTTAACGATAAAGTCGCTTTCGGTCACACGGCTGTTTTCTATCCGTGTGCCTATTTGTTGTCCGATAAAGCCGCCTGCCATTGCGGTAGTTGTTTTGCCTACGTCGCCGGTCAGCCCGTCAACCTCGCAGTTTTTAAGGCTAGGTGCGATATAGTTGGTCGGGATCAACTTTCTGAGCGGCAAGGCGTTGTCAAGGAGAATAGTTATCAAATCTCCCAGACCGACTGCCGGAACAATATTAAGAACGCCTTCGAGCACGTCAACAAGACCGCCCAGCGCCTGGGACAAGCCGCTGTACTCTGTCATTCCTTCGGTATAGCCCACAAAGCCGCCGGTCCTGTCCTTGACATTGCTGACCTCAACGGTTCCCTTTACGCGGCAGTCCTCAACCAAAACGTCTCCGGAAATACGTCCGGCAAACGCGCCGGTCGAATAGATCGACGGATCCTGCGCCCTTGCGTTAAGCAAATTGCTGAGCGTGTGATTGAGGTCGGTATACGCGGAGCCAAGGCTCAGCAATAATACCAAAAGGTCCACAACTCCGCCGACGATCGTGCCAAGCGTGGTGGTAAGGGCGTTAAGTATCGTTTCATCTACCACAGCGTCGTTCGCATTGTTTTCGACGTGAACATTGTTGAGATCGATGTTCTTGACGACCGCAGTGCCGCCGCTGAGTCCGATATCGCTGCTGCTGGCTTTGTTTGTGACAGTCGCAAAAAAGCCCACGCCGATAAAGTCATTGACTCTAAGCTTGTGATCGCTGTAGATGGAATCTGTGTTGACATATACGTTTGAAATATTTGGGCGGTTAATCTCCGCCGTTGCAGTCAGCGCGGTTGAATCGGCAATGCCGCTGCCGTTCCAGAGCTTTTCGCCGTTCGCGCTTTTTGCGCCGTACATCGTACCGGTGAACATCAGCGGCTTCCACGGTCTTTCACGGCCGCCCAGGTCGATGTCACGGAAGATGATGTAGTTTTCACTTACGGAGTATTTTTTTCCGGTTGTGATCTGACTGCTCTTTGTCAGGCTTGTGTGCGATGAATCAAGATTGATCTCATTCGTATTTTGATTCACGCTTGCATAATACTTTAGAGCATTTGAGTCCTTTTTATCGATCGCCTGAAAGCCGTAATCGGTTTTGCCGTTTTGGGTTCCCAGCAAATCTGCGTCGCCGCCGTACAGCATGATCGGATTTCCGCCGCTTGTATCGATCTCAAAATGAGCGCCGACAAGCTTTACCTGATATATGGCGGAATAAACGTCCTTGTCCGTACCGATCGCTCTGAGCTGATCTTCGTTACCGATAAGGATGTGGGGCGTTCCGTTGATATTCTTGATGACCTGACCCTGAAAATCACGGCCGTCATCCGTGCCTGCTCCCACAGAGCTGTCTGCCTTTGCTCCCAGCGGAACAAATGCGTTTGCTCCCAACGGCTCTTCGGATTCTTTGCCGATGAGGATAGAAACGGGCTTTTTGGTCATGTCCGAATCAAACTGCGCCGATACAACATAATTGTGCTCGTCGCTGTAGGTCAAAACCGCCTTGCTGTTTTCGTCAATGCAAACAGGCTGACCTGTGCCAAAGGTTTTTGCCTCTGAGTCGCCCGACAAAACGGTTTGCTGCGCTGCGTTATCCATAGCCATTGTTGCAAGCTGATATGGATTATACAGATACAGGCTGTCGCTTGCATTTTCATACAGCGGAGCGTATTCCTGTTTTTCTCCCGAAATTTTTCCCTTGAAGCCTTCGGGAAGCTGCCACAAGGTGTGCCGCGGAATAGGGATATCCCGCGCGAGCTTATATTCGGCGTCCATTGAATAGGTCGCCGAAACGCCGTCGCTGTATTTATAACTCTTTCCGCTGCCGATCATCGACAACTGCTCAAAGTTATAAATCAGGATTTTTCCGTCGTCAAACGCTGCTTCTTTTGCGTCGCAAGCAGATTCTTTTTCGACAGAACCATTTTGGTTTGATTGTTCGTCTTTGGAAAAGGTGTTATCACTTTGAGTCCGATCCCCTGCTCCGATCTGCGCCTTTGCAGAATAGGAGTTGAGTATAGTTTCGGACACAAAAGGCGTAATCGTGTTACAGCCTGTCAAAAACGCCAGAAGCAAAGCCAGCAATCCAACAACTGTTTTTTTCATCTTGATCCCTCCTGTTTAGAGTATAAAAAAGCACTGTTTAGCAATTCACGAAAACTCAAATCATTTTCCCTTGGGACATTTGCCGTGGATATTTACTCAGGATATCTCGCTGTTTTTGGTTTCGCAAATTTAAAACAGTGAAAAACGTTTACCAAAGCCAAGCCAAAAGTGATATTTCAAAGACCGTGCAGTTCACTATGGCTCAGATACATTGCATAGTTTGCAGTGCTTTGTGTATAGTTTTTGTCCATTATAACACAAAAAACAAAAAATGTCAACCAAAATCGCTAAATTCTCTGTGAGTCTTTAACGCTTTTTATAAATATTAATGATACCTTTTTGATATATTAAACAATTAGAGAGTATTTCTGTTGCCATTAATTGGAATTTTTGCCGAAATCTGTTTTTTTGTTTTATTTTTTCGACAGCATATAATTTCATAAAAAAAGAAATATCACATACCTAAATCATGCGGTATTGCCATAATTTTTCACATTTTTATAAGTTCCTTTTTTCTCAGCCATTCCCTGACTGCCTCTGCATCCCCCTTATGCGGAACACAGCGGGTATCCTCTTGCGAAACAAACCTACATTCGGAATGATCCTTGAGCTTTTCATAAATAGCTTCAACCTGACTGTAGAAACCCCTTTGATCTTATTTACTGAGTAGAAAAAGCCCCGGCATGATCGCTGAGACTGTGACGATAGTTCTTCCAGTTCTAACAACGAATCTCCCTTTTGACAATTTTCTACAATTCAAATTTCACACATTCGTGAAATGAAAAGCCCTGCCGGTAAGGTTAAAAATGACCTCCCGGCAGGGCTTTCAAAGCTTATGATGTTTAATAATTTGAGATTGTGTTTATCTTTTCTTTGAGTAATCTTGAAAGAAACCATTCTTTTTGGCGGCTTTTTTTATAAGGAAGTCCATATCCTTCTTTTGAAGCAGTTTACCGCCGTGCGCGTCAAATCCGTTCTTTCTGTAACCACTGCTTACTATCATAGTTTTCACACCTTGTTATTTACATATTTTTTCTGAAAATGCTAAATGGTATTGCTTTTTCTATTGCGCTTAAAAACGCAGTCGCCGAGCCTGAACATCAGCGGATACACACCGATGGTGACGAAAACGATCACACAGTAGCGTGCCGCGCGCACCGCATAGGAAGCCATTGAAGCAGAATCAAGGAACTCCTTGCTAAAAGGGAGTTTTAAAAGGGTGCTGAATCCAAAGTAGACTCCTACACCCAGCACTACACGCAGGATACATCTTAGTATATTGCGTGTATTCTCAAATTTGACAAATCTGCTCTCGAATTCGACCGCGAATATAAAGCCGATCAAAACTCCAAAGGCGGTGTAGTAGTCATTGCTCCTGCAATAGAACCATCCGGGTAGGGCGATCAGCACCAAAAGTCCATAAAAAATCCATCGGTTTTTTATTGCGCGCTGCAATGCAGGAACAAGTAAAACAATAATCAAACCCAATGCCCAACCGCACACTACATCCGTAGGATAATGTACGCCGACGCAAAAGCGTGAGACGCCCACCAGCAAAGGGACGATGATCCCGAGGATCATCAGGAGCCTGTTCTTTTTATAGCGGCCGAGAGAGGTATACAGGGTTACTGCATTAGTCGAGTGACCGCTTGGAAAGGAGTAGCCTTGTGCCGAGATATCATAGATATCGGCTCCCCTTTCCACCGGTTTGAGGCATTTGATTCCCGGGTGATCAAAATACGGTCTGCGCCTAATAAATATGTTCTTAATCATGGGGTTGAGGGTGATGCCCACCAGCACATTCAGCCCGATATATTTTCCGTATTCTTTTTCCCAACTCCAATACAGAAAACCCAACACAGCGATACAAACCAGCTGTTCTCCCATTTTGCTGAACAAGGATGCGATCACCGTGCCGACAGGTCCGAGCCTCGACTGGATCCACTGCATCAGCGCGACTTCCCATTCAAAATAAAATGTATTCCCCATTATCCTCTTTCCTTTTCAAAATAATGACTCCGTCGAAATCAAGGTCGAATTTCATAACGTTTTGGCTCAGAGCGTTGGCGTACTGTTTTTTATTCTATTACTCCCCTTTTTTATTATATATTACTATAAATTACATAAAAATGTCAATAGTGATTATGCAAAATATAAAAACGAGGCTGCCGCTTGCTTTTGCGGCAGCCCCGTTTTGGTTTTTGGAATAATTAAGGCAATACCGCATAATTCTGGTGCGCGGATTGCGCAGTTAGATTTTTCGCCAGAGTGCACAAATAATCAGTGTGCATACTGACGTATGGATGCTGATTTTTGGGCACTCTGACGGAATAATATGCAAGCAAGGTGTGCGCCATGAATTGTGCGGTGTTGCCTTAAGGTGTTTGCTGTTCTGCAAGCATTTCCTGATTCTGCGGAATTGCCATGCCTGCAACCTGGTTAAAGCTGCACATACAACCGCCGTACATTGATTTTTTGTAGGTGTTGTAGAATACTCTCAGCTTTCCGTTAGCGTCATAGTAACGGATATAAGACCTTGCCGCAAGCTTTTCGTTCTTGGAACCGGCAGAATTTCCCTCGTATGTTACCACAAGGGTGTAAAGACGGTAGTTCGCAAAGTTGCGGTGATCCTCCTTGATCGTTCCGTCGGCGTTGGTTGTGCCTCTGGTGCAGTTTACGTTAGTAATAAAGCGGAAGTCGGTCTCGGGAGTTCTGTCTTTGCCTGTTGTGTTAATGCCGTTGACATTCTCTCCCTTGTACTGCATCTGGTAGTTGTTCGGGTCGGTTATGCCATAGTGAGAGGTAAAGGTCTTTATGTTTTTCTCTGTTCCCACAGCATAGCCGTATTCAACGTCAACATTGCCCTCGCTTGTGCTTACCTTCTTGGAAGAAAGCGCGTCGATCTCTGAAAGCAGGCTTTCCTTGAGCGAGGTAACAAAACGCATACCGCCCGGGGTAACTGTTTCGTAGTTGGAGTCGTACATTTCGGGGTTGCGGATCTGAACTCCTTCCAAGCCGAAGCCGCGGTAGTCGCCGTTCATCAGGTTGGCGTCGTTGCTGTCCTTTGAGACTGTTCCAACCTTGATCCACCTTGCGTAGAGGTGATAGTCTCCGTCGCGAGCAGGGTAGGAGTCTTGCTCAAAGTTTGACGGTGTGTCGATTCCCTCGGTGGTTTCGGTGTAGTCGCTGTTGTGGTACCAGCCTGCGAAAACATACTCGTCGCCTGCCCATTTTGGTATGTCATAGAAGTGGGCGATCATCTTGTTTTGGTCAAGGTCGTTCGGCTCATAGATCCTGAACACAACATTTTTATCGTTGCTTTCGGGGTTGTTTTCGTGGAACACTACCTTGTATTTAGGCTCGTTGACCATCTTGATGATGTCGTTCTTTACTCCGTTGATATAGGCAAAGCCGTCGGAGTCGATACGGAATTTTATGTCGTCAGCCTTTTTGTAGATTTCGTCGTTTGGAGTGCTCAGCTCGCGCAGGATGTATCTGCCGGGCATGATCGAGAACGAAAGTATATCTGCGCCCGAGGTGAAGCTCGTTACCGTGTTGCCCTGTGCGTCATGGATAACTGCCTGAGATTCGCTGCTGTCGTCGTTGAGGATAGTCAGCGTCGCGCCCTCAAGCGGTTCGTCCTTGGAATTGACCTTGAGCACCTTGACCTGGGGATCGTCGATGATGTGGTAGGTCGGGTTACTGTTGACGACGAACTCTGCTCCGTAGATCGCAGAGATATCGGCTTGGTTGACGATAGTTTCGTCCTTTTCGCCGATGACCGTTACCGGAATGATGATAGAAACCGTCTCCAGCTCATCGATCGACGCGATCACAGCGGAGAACCTGTACTCGTCGCCCACGCGCGTCAGCTCGTAGGATTTGATGTGAACGCTTCTGCCGATAGGAGTTTCGTCGCCGTCGCCTACCTTAACTGCGAGATTGGTTTCATCGATTCTCAGCTTTGTTGCGTCAAGTGTGTCGTTCACGGTGATGTCGGTGATCTGAACCTCGGTGTCGGTGTTGGTTACGTTGAGCGTGTATTCAAGGATACTGTTTTTAACAACAGCCGCAGGATTTTCCTCTGTTCCCGAGGATGGGAAAGCTGCCTTTGCAAGCTCCGGTGTGCCAAAATGCAGAAGCACGTCGGTTTGTGTGCGCTGTGTGGTTCTGTGATCGAGCAGCATGAAGCGGATAACAGCTTCGTTATAGGTGTATATATCATTTTCGTCGAGCTCGCGCTTTGAGTGCATATTGATTTCAAAGCCGATGGTGCTTTCGGGCTTGAGCGCAAAGGGATTGCCCTTGTCGTCAAAACGGCAGTCCACGGCAACAGCAGTTACGTCGTTAAGATTTTCGGGCGGCTCGGTCGTCCAGAAGGTGTTATTGTCAATATTAAAGTCGTCATCCTCTTTGTTGCTGTCAAGGACAAAGCTGTTTTTCGGCTTTGCGTTTTCGCCGGTTTTAACAGCATAATACACCACGGGAGCGCAGTGAGCCTCGGGGTCAAGCGCGTTTACGATTTGAGAGATCGAGGAAACGTCAACGCCCCTGAATTCTCCCTCCCACTCGGATTCAAGACCGTCGAGTCTGCGTTCGAGCACGTCATAGAAAACCAAGTCCTGGGTAACGCCGCTGATTCCGCTGCCATAGGTTATGTAGTATTTGTAGTCGGTGTCGGGGGCTATAGTGCGGTGCTTTGACGCGACTGAATCGACAAGAACGTTGGAATTGATGCCTGACTCATGGATCGGCGGCAACACACAGTTGACGTTTGCCGAAGCAAAGGCAGTTCTGTCGCTGTCAAGCTCCTCAAAGCAATGCTTGAACTCGGGTGCTATGGCGTTGTCCTCAAGCTTGCTCGTCCTGGTTTCGGGCGGAACTACGCTTTCGGTGTTGTCAATGAACGCCGACATATTGATCTGTGTAACGTCGTTGATATATATGTTGGCGTAAAGCGTTTTCATTTTGAACCATACGCTGACGCCTGTGGCAAAAATCGAATCGGGAACATCAACGCTTACGATCATCATTGTGCGTCCCGAGCCCTTCCAGTCCTGCTCAAAGCGCACTGAGTAGCAGCTCTTTGAAAGCGTGCCCGAGGCGGTTTCGTTGTCGTATTTGTTGCCGGTGATTTTTTTGTCCTCGTAATTCTTTTCTGTCCAGTTCTCTAAGATCGGCTTTACATACACGCTGTTTTTATCGACCGAAAAATCCTTTGGAAGCAGGTCGTATATCTCTCCTGTTGTAAACCGCTTTTTATTGCCCGAGTTGTTGTAGCTCCAGCCCGAAACAACTGCGGGAACGATCTCGCTCATGGTTGAGGGGTCAACCTCAACATTGTCCTGGGACGCGCAGCTTTTTCTCGAAATAAGCTGAGTTGAGCTCAGATCAAGAACATAAGTACACGGCCAGGTGCTGTTGCTTGAATCATATGACCTTGTGTTGCCGTCGCACTCAACGGTGAGCAGGGATTTGTTTTTTATCAGTGTTTTGAGATTGTTTTGAATGTCCGAAGTGACCAGCGCAGCCAGCTTTGCGGTGGGCTTTAGGCAAAGGTTTGTTTTGACCCCAAGATTAGTTGAAAAGAACTCGGATTCGTGGATGATCTTAAAGCCGGCGGTGTCGGCAGGAAGATTGACCACGGTATCGCTTTCGGTAACAACAAGCTCTCTGTGGAGCGTAAAGGTGTTGGAATTAGCCTTGCGCACCCAAATCTGAGTATGACCGTAGTTTGTGTGCGGTGTGTGCTCATAGGGGTTTGACCAGCTGTCTCCGAGCTTTGACGCGTCAAATTCGGTGACGGTGAGCTTAAGGCTGTCAAAGTAGTAGTCGGAATCATCCAGAGCGGTGCTTCCTGCCCAGCTGTCTGTGGAATAATTGCCGTTGTTGTTTGAGATAACAACGTCGCCCGAAACACCGTCGGTAAGAGTTATGGTGCGCTTCTTTGCCGTGTAACGCGCGGTGATTGCGTTCCATGTGGGATCGTCTGAATTTGCAGCCTCTCTGTAGGTGATCTCATATGGAAGCTTGGGCATGTTTTCGGCTTCTCTGTTTGTAACAAGCTCCTGTCCGCCGTGCTTGAAGTGGGATTCGTTGGTGTCCTTGTCGGGAACGGCTTTGTTGAACGAATAATCGCCCGAGCCTGCCGGGGGGATATAGGCTGTGGTCGTGGCAGAGGTCCTGAACTGCTCAATATATCCGGACTGCCATTTGACATTGAGGATAGCTTCGTTGCTTACCTCCGCCCACTGGTCGCCTCCGATCATACGCGCGCTGTCTTTGCGGTGCTTTGTCACCACGGTGTAGCTTTTTTGACCGTTTGACTGAATACCTGTGTAGGTTCCTGCTGTGTCTCCGTGGGCAACGTATTGAATTCAAAATCAGTTGCGGCAGCCCAGGTTCCTGCGTATTTCTTCTGAAAATTCTTGAACAGATCAACGTTGCTAAGCTCGGTTCCCACGGGGACTTCGCCCGACTGCGGTACCTTTGCCGCTTTTACCTTTGTCCAGGTCGTTTTTTTGGGGATCCAGCCGGTGTTTGCCGCCCAGTTTGGTGTGATCGCCACATAAGAAAGGTTATCTGTATCGGCAAAGATGTTTGAGTTATACTGCTTGTTTGTCGCCTTTGCGTCCTCAAGATAAAATTCACGAAGCGAATCGCAGCCCGTAAAAATTTCCTCGATATGTGCGTAACCGAGCGTATGGGGGAAGAGGTTCAGGTTGATGACCTCAAGAGAGGTACAGTTTTTGAACATGCCTGTCATATTGGTCGAGAAGCCGTCTCTCGGCGTGTTGCCGTACATGCGGCTTAGGTCGATCTCAATAAGTGACGAGCAGTTCTCGAACATATAGGCTGTGTTGTTCGGAAAATTCAGTTCAAGCTCGGAGGTGTCAACGGTCTCAAGATTTGTACAGCCGGAGAAGATCCTATACAGACGATCCTATACAGACTGACGCCGTCCGACGACGAAACGGTTGATTTGCGGACGTTGTTTCCTGCCTTGAATGAGCCGAGCTTGACATTTGTGAGCGCGGTGTTTTTGTAGAACATGTATGAGCAGTTCGAGCAATTAACAGGATCGATACCGCTCAGGTCGATCGTGTGCAGCGAGGTACAGTCGCCGAACATATAATTCATCTTTTGGACGTTTGAAAAATCAAGGTTCGGCCACTGTGAAAAATCAAAGGTAGTAAACTTGTTGCAGCTCTGGAAGGTGTATAACATAGATTCACACACAGAGGTGTCAAGGTTTTCCTTGTGCAGAATGTTATCCCATTCAAGATAGCGGCAATTTCTCAGCCATCCGTCATTTTTTTCCGGCTTGACTTTATCCTTAAAATCGACCCTGGTTATGTTCTGATTCGAGCTGGTCGCGCTGAATGAGAACCACGGCGTTGCCGGAACAGTTCCGGAACCGGTATAAGCTGTGGCGTCATTGGCGATCGAGAAGATCCCGGGGTTGCCGTTTTTGTCTGTTACAACCGTTTTTGCCGGATCGCGCGCGTCCCCCTTTTGAAAGACGAGCTCAATGTTTTTGTTGTTGTTGATTGATGATCCGGACATCAAAGAAGAATCAATGTAATAAAGTATCGCGTAGATCTCGTTGTTCTCCGCGACGATCTCCTCGGCAAAAGCCGGGATCGGCACGCCCAGGCTCAGCATTATCGCGAGCGCAAGCATGACCGCAGTGATTTTCTTTACTGATACGTTTGAATCCGGGTTTTTTTCTTAACATTTATATCACCCCTACTTTGAATTACAAGTGTATTTATTATACAACATATTAGTATATCAAAATTTGTGCAGACGTTCAAAAAGTATCATAAACAAATCTCACGCCATATGTTTGTGCAAAACGACAAAAAACTTGTTTTTTACGAACGTTATTTCAGCAAATGAGGTATCGTTTTCAGCAAATTATCACATTGTTTTCATCATTGCCTGTTTAATGCTCTGATGTTTCAAGCCGCAGAGCACGATCCGTAACCGAATTATCAAAAAGTTCTCCTATAGACAAGCTGTCATTTATCTGATATGATAAGTTCATCAGAAAATATAAGGCAATACCGCATAATTCTACTGTGCGATATTTCCTAAATAAATCTGGGAGGATAAATTATTATGCAGAAGTCTTTTGAAGGCTCGGAATACGAGCCAAAGGAACAAATCAACATAGTGTTTGAGGAGGATTCCGACCGCAGTGCCGCATACATTGACGGAAAACAAGTCGGTGAATGTGACGTAAGTATATCCGGCGATGTTTGGACGATCACCCATACCGGCGTGCGTCCCGAATTTTCCGGAAGGGGTATCGCCAAAATGCTTGTTATGAAGGTGATAACATCTGCACGCGCTAAAAACGCTAGGATCGTTCCGCTGTGCTCTTATGCCGACAAGCTAATGTCCGGCAAAGAGGAGTTTAGCGACGTGCTCGTATAAGATCCGCACACCAGAATTATGCGGTATTGCCTTAATTATTCCAAAAGCCAAAACAGGGGGCTGTCGCAAATCGAAAGATTTTCGGCAGCCTTTGGTCTTGAATGAATTATTGAATGTTAAGCTTGCAACAATACGCAGCAAACCGGAGGGTGG
>OMZU01000025.1 GCA_900315605.1 uncultured Eubacteriales bacterium
TTTGAGTTGTTTCTTTCTTTTTCTCATACTAAATTCTGCCGTTTTTCTTAGTAAATTCCACCACTCTTCCTACTGTGGAATTTACTTTGGGAATTTACGAAATTTTAAGGCGCGGCAAGATCTGCTTCAATATATTGTGTTTTTTATATTACCTTATTCTATATACATGCTATTCACCGCCGCTGTTTTCGTGCGAGCCCGAGGCCGAACGCAGCTTTTTGGCGATACATACTGCTGACAGCGCGACAAGAAAAACAGCCAGAGCGCAACGGAAAATTATTCCCAGAACACCCTCGAACATCGGAAGCCCTGCAAATGAGCGGAGCCCATACCATACCGTCAAAAATGTAAACATAACTGAAAAAATATATCCTAACGCGCCGTGCTTTTTGCCGACAAAATACATCAGCACCGAAAGCGCGCCCCACATAAAAACATAAGTGCTCTCAATTATAGCGGTCATAATTTAAGCCCCCTTTTTTCAATGGACAATCTGTTGATTTCAACTATAGGTTAACGTTTGAGAATGGATATAAAATGAAGAAATTGTGAAGGTTTTCTGAAAATGAAAAAATTTTTAAAAAATGACTTGACTTTTACTGACTTTGGTATTATAGTAATGATAAAGCAGTTAGCACTCGTGTGTGTTGAGTGCTAATCAGGTTTGATTCCAGTCATAATGAGAGGTGAACGGAATGGAACTGACTGCGAGAAAACAAAAGATCCTATCGGCAGTGGTCGAGAGCTATATCTCCGACGGAGAGCCTGTTGGTTCAAAGTCCCTGATTTCAAAGGCGGAGCTGAATGTTTCTTCGGCAACAATAAGAAACGAGCTTGCCGAGCTTACCGAGCTGGGCTTTTTGATCCAGCCGCACACCTCGGCAGGACGGATACCCACAAGACAGGGCTACCGCTATTATGTTGACAACGTGCTCAGACCCAAGCCTGTCGGACAAAGCGGCATGGATTATATCGCCTCGGCACTTTCGCGCAATGCCGAATCCCCCGAAAGCGTTTTGCAGGCGGCGTCGTCGCTGATAACCGAGCTCACCGGGCTTGTTGCCCTGGCGACAACTCCCGACAGCGAGGAAGCAAGGATCCGCAAAATCAGCTTTGTTCAAACAGGCGCGCGGTCTGCAATGGCTGTGCTGATCGCTTCAAACGGAATAATCAAAACCAAGCTGTTTCGGTGCGAGTTTTTGATAACGCCCGAGATCTTGGAGGTTTTTGACAAAGCACTCAACGAGGCGTTTGCCGGTATCAGGCTTTCGTCGGTGAACCAACCGTTTATCCAAACAGCCGCGGCGAACTTTGGAGAGCTTTCGTTCTTAATGCCCTCGGCACTTTTGGCGATCAAGGACGCAGCTCAGCTTGCAAAAGAGATCGGCGTTTATCACAGCGGCTACAACGTGCTTTTGCACGCCGGTGAATCAGGCTTTGTCCCTGCACGAAGGATAATGGAATTTTTGAGCAACACTCATGATCTGGCGCGAATGCTCGAAAACCTTCCGCTCAAAACCGCGGCGGTAATAGGACCCGAAAACAACAGAACAGAGCTTGCCGAATGCTCGGTCGTATCGTCAAGATACCTGATCGACTCCAACCCCTCCGGAGTTTTGGCGGTCATCGGACCGCTCAGACTTGATTACGGCAGGGTTATGTCGATAACCGAGGCGGTTGCCGAAACTGTCGGCGACCTTATCGGCGGACTTATTGAAATATGAAATCCTTGAAAAGGAGGATACCAATGGCAAAGAAAAAGAAAGAAGCCGAGGAAGAAATCACAAAAACCAAGGCTGACGAAGCATCCGAACAGGAAACCGAGGCTGAAGCAAAGACAGAAGAAGCCAAGGCGGAAGCAGACGAGCCCAAGGCGGATGAAACCGAAGAAAAAAGCAACAAGTGTGAAGAAAAGCTTGCGGAGCAAAAGGATAAATATATGCGTTTGGCGGCGGAGTATGAAAACTACCGCAAGCGCACCGCAAACGAAAAGCTTATGATTTATGACGACGCGACCGCAAAGGCGGTGACGGAGCTTTTGCCCGTTGCCGACAGCGTGAGAATGGCGATCGAAAACATGGGCGAAGCAAATCCCGAGGTGCTCAAGGGAATCGAGCTTATCTCAAACCAGCTTTCCAAATCCTTTGAAAAACTCAAAATCGAGGAATACGGAAAGATCGGAGACAAATTCGACCCCAACCTGCACAACGCTATTTCAAAAATCGACAGCGACGAGCTGGGCGAAAACGAGATTTCTCAGGTGTTCCAAAAGGGCTACAAAATCGGCGACAAGATCATTCGCCATGCGATGGTCCAGGTTGCCAACTGCGGCTGATATCAGCGCAGCAACAATGACATATGATTAATTTTGATATGTAGTAATAAAGTAATAGGAGGACATTACTATGGCAAAAACAATAGGAATAGATTTAGGTACAACAAATTCATGCGTTGCAGTTATTGAGGGCGGCGAGCCTGTTGTAATCGCAAACGCAGAGGGCGCAAGAACGACCCCGTCCGTAGTTGCTTTTTCAAAGGACGGCGAGAGAATGGTAGGTCAGGTTGCCAAAAGACAGGCGATCACCAACCCCGAAAGAACTGTTTCTTCGATCAAGAGAGAAATGGGCTCTTCCTACAAGGTTGCGATCGACGGCAAGAACTACACTCCGCAGGAGATCTCCGCAATGATCCTTCAAAAGCTCAAGGCTGACGCCGAGGCTTATCTGGGCGAGACTGTAACTCAGGCAGTAATCACGGTTCCTGCTTACTTCACCGACGCTCAGCGTCAGGCAACAAAGGACGCAGGCAAAATCGCCGGTCTTGACGTTAAGAGAATCATCAACGAGCCAACAGCGGCTGCGCTTTCTTACGGCGTAGACAAAGAAAACGACCAGAAGGTCATGGTATACGACCTCGGCGGCGGTACCTTTGACGTTAGTATCATCGAAATGGGCGACGGCGTTCAGGAGGTTCTTGCAACAGCCGGTAACAACCGTCTCGGCGGCGACGACTTTGACAAGAGGATCATCGACTGGATGGTTTCTTCGTTCAAAACCGAAACAGGCATCGACCTTTCTTCCGACAAAATGGCTATGCAAAGACTTAAGGAAGCCGCAGAGAAGGCAAAGATCGAGCTTTCAGGCGTAACTACTTCTTCGATCAACCTTCCGTTCATCACAGCCGACCAGACAGGACCAAAGCACCTTGACCTTACTCTTACAAGAGCAAAGTTCGACGAGCTTACCGCAGATTTGGTTGAGGCTACAATGGGTCCGGTTCGTTCCGCTCTCTCCGACTCGGGCTTGCAGATCGGTCAGATCGACAAGGTCCTCATGGTCGGCGGTTCATCAAGGATCCCTGCCGTTCAGGACGCTGTTAAAAAGCTTATCGGCAAAGAGCCGTTCAAGGGCATCAACCCCGACGAATGCGTTGCTATCGGCGCGGCTATTCAGGCAGGCGTGCTCGGCGGCGAGGTAGACGGACTTCTTCTTCTCGACGTAACTCCGCTTTCACTCGGCGTTGAGACCATGGGCGGCGTTATGACAAAGATCATCGACAGAAACACAACGATCCCCACAAAGAAGAGCCAGATTTTCTCAACAGCCGCAGATAACCAGACCCAGGTTGAGATCAACGTTCTCCAGGGTGAGCGTGAGTTTGCGCGCGACAACAAGCAGCTCGGTCTCTTTGCACTCACAGGAATCGCTCCTGCAATGCGCGGTATTCCGCAGATCGAGGTAACCTTTGATATCGACGCAAACGGTATCGTAAACGTATCGGCAAAGGATCTCGGCACAGGCAAAGAGCAGAAGATCACGAT
Source organism: uncultured Eubacteriales bacterium (assembly GCA_900315605.1). Lineage (GTDB taxonomy): Bacteria > Bacillota > Clostridia > Oscillospirales > Acutalibacteraceae > Ruminococcoides. The sequence goes on from OMZU01000025.1 coordinate 3,821, forward strand.
TTCTTCTTCAACAAACATGAGCAAGGAGGATATCGACAAGGCTGTTAAGGACGCAGAGCAGTATGCTGCCGAGGACAAGAAACGCCGCGAAGAGGTTGACGCTAAAAATGAGGCGGAAAACCTTGCTTATCAGGCAGAAAAGCTCGTAAACGAGAACGGCGACAAGCTCGCAGACGCTGACAAGAATACTCTCAACACAAAGACAGCGGCACTCAAAGAGGCGATCACAAAGAACGATATCGGTCTTATCAACACCGCCAAGGATGATTTGCAGAAGGCTTTGTATGAGATTTCCGCAAAGCTCTATCAGCAGGCAGCTCCGCAGGGCAACCCGGCTCAGGGTGCGCCCGACATGGGAGCTCAGCAGCCCGGCGGCGCAAGCGACGGCAACCCCGACGTTTATGACGCTGATTTTAAGGACGTTGACTAAAAAATATAAAAGCTCAGGGAGCCGTTTCGGCGGCTCCCTTTTCCGACTTCAATTGCAACTTAAGCATAATATGTAGGGGCGCACCTGTGTGTGCGCCCTAAAAGCCATTGTGTATCAGAGGGCGCACACATGGGTGCGCCCCTACAACGTAAAGGTTTCCGTCATTTTTCTTAAGTTGTTTACAGTTTTTTCAACCGACTTTTTCAATTCAGACTGTGCTAAAACCAAAATGCTGTTCTATATATAGATATATAACGTTGATAATAATCAATAAAAACTCAATATATAGTATGATGCGTTTTGCACGGTCTGAATTGACGATTGAAAATCATGAATCACACTGCGATACGGAGTGAATTAAATGGCAGAAAAAAGAGATTACTACGAGGTGCTCGGCGTTCAAAAGGGCGCGAGCGACGATGAAATAAAGAAAGCCTACCGCAAAAACGCGAAGAAGTATCACCCGGACCTTCACCCCGGCGACAAGCAATGCGAGGAAAAATTCAAGGAGGTCAACGAGGCATACGAGGTGCTTTCCGACAGCGAAAAGCGCGCGCGCTACGATCAGTTTGGACATGCCGGCGTTGATCCCAACTTTGGCGGAGGCAACCCCTACGGAGGAAGTCCGTTTGGCGGCGGGATCGATCTTGAGGATATTTTCGGCAGCTTTTTCGGCGGCTTTGGCGGAAGGCGTTCCAACAACGCGAACGCTCCGCGCCGCGGAAGCGACGTTGACGCAGGGGTCACGATTTCCTTTGAGGAAGCCGCAAAGGGCTGCACGCGCAAGGTGAGCTACAACAATATCGAAACCTGTTCGGAATGTCACGGCACGGGAGCGCAGCCCGGCTCATCGCCCAAGACCTGCTCGGCGTGCGGCGGCTCAGGCAGGGTGACGATCAACCAGCGCACTCCCTTTGGTCAGGTCCAGACCCAACGGCAGTGCGACGCCTGTCACGGCAAGGGCAAGATCATTGACAATCCCTGCCGCAAGTGCAGCGGCTCGGGCAGACAAAGGAAGAGCAAAACCGTTGACGTTACGATACCGGCAGGTATAAAGGACGGTCAGATACTCAACGTCGGAGGCCACGGCAACGCCGGCTTCAACAACGGTCCCGCAGGCGATCTGCATGTTTATGTCACCGTTGAGAGCCACGAAATATTCCAAAGACGCGGAGACGACGTTTGGGTCGATCTTCCGATAACCTTTGCTCAGGCAGCCTTGGGCGCGGAGGTAGTTGTTCCCACGCTCGACGGCAAGGTAAGCTACAAGATCCACGAGGGCGCGCAGCCCGGAGACGTTTTCAAGCTCAAGGGCAGAGGTATCCAAAGGCTCGGCGGCAGAGGCAGGGGCGATGAATATGTAAGGATCTTGGTTGAGGTTCCAAAGTCTCTCAACTCAAAGCAAAGAGACCTTATCCGCCAGTTCGATTCGGCGACCACAGAGAAGAATTATTCAAAGCGCAGAAGCTTTTTTGACAAGCTTAAAAGACAGTTTAAGGACTAACCATGAAGCATTGGACAGAAATCAAAATTGCCGTCGGCACAAAGGACCTTGACCGCGCGGAAGAGATCATCGGCGAGGCTGCGCCTAACGGCATATACATAGAGGATTATTCCGACCTTGAACGCGAGGTCGAAGAAATAGCGCACATTGATTTGATCGACGAGGAGCTGCTGGGCAAGGACAGGAGCACGGCATATATCCACGCTTATCTCGAACCCGACCAATCTCCTGCCGAGGCGGTCTCGGCGATTTCGGAGCGTCTGGGAGCAGAAGCAATCATGCACGAAACCGAGCTTTTGGACTGCGCCGAGGAGGACTGGCGCAACAACTGGAAAAAATATTTCAAACCGCTTGAGGTCGGCAAGGGCTTGCTGATCCGTCCAAGCTGGTATGAAAACTACGATCCCGGAGAAAGAAAGGTTCTTAACATCGACCCCGGACTTGCCTTTGGCACAGGCGGTCATGAAACCACCAGACTTTGTCTTGAAATGTGCGAAAAATACATGAAGCCCGGCGACACTGTGCTCGACGTCGGCTGCGGCAGCGGAATTTTGGGCATTGCCGCTCTGCTTATGGGTGCAAGCCGCGTGGTCGGCGTTGATATCGACGAGGTCGCTGTGCGCACCGCTGTCGAAAACGCTGAGCTGAACGGCGTCGGCGATCGTTTTGAGGCGATCTGCGGCAGCTTTACCGACAAGGTGAGCGGAAAATACGACATTGTGCTTGCAAATATAGTAGCCGACGCGATACTCTTTTTGTCAAAGGGAGTTGCAGATTTTATGAAGGACGACGCAGTGTATATTATGAGTGGGATCATTGATTCCCGTGCCGACGAGGTAAAAGCCGGCGTAAGCAAGTATTTTGATATTATCGAGGAGCACATCGACGGCGGCTGGGCTTGCTTTGCGGCAAAACGCCGCAGCGAATAAGAAAATAAACGGGAATCATACATTTTTTTGTATTATTATATGTTTTCACTTGAAATTTTTTTTGAATTGTGTTAAAGTGATAATACAACAAAATTTACCGTTTTGGAGGTAGTACAATGAAAAAACCCGACAAAAGAGAAATTATCAATCTGTTTTTCTCAGCGTTTTTGATTATCGCTTTTATAGTTTGCGCGCATTTCTTCTCTGAGTTTTCCGCAACGCTTCCCGGCGTTTGGGGCAGTGTGATTTCAATTGCGCTGTATGTCATTTTCGGCCTTTTGCTTTTTTACTCAACAAGAGTCGGCGAGGGCAAGGCTATAAAGCGTTTTTCAATTGTAACTCTGTTGGTCATGGTAGTTCCGGCAATTTACATAATCGTTGCCTCTCTTGCTCCCGGACTTCCGCTCTATAACGTTTTCGCTGCAAAAAGCGGCTCGGTAAGCGTTATTGTGATTCTCGCTTCGATCGCTCTTGGCTACGGCATCCCCTACACCTTCTTGAGCGGCTTTGAGGTTGCGGCAGATGATAATGCTGCTTCAGACGCACCGCTTTCCGGCGGGATCGAAGAAGACCTGCTGACCTCAAGCGCAGACGATTCTGCGGAAGAAAACCTTGAGGATGATGATGACGGCGACGTGGACGCAGATTCCGCCGACGACGAAACAGAAGTATAATTAAAAAATCATTGAATAAATCATATAAAGCATATTTGGCGATTTTTATTGTCAAATGTGCTTTTTACTTTTAGGCATTGTATTTTTTTCATAAATTTGCTATAATATTAATAATACGTATTTCTAAAAATGACTTTGATGTTTATTCAAAGTGTTTTGTGAGAAAAAGTATAAAATCACTATTACGAAATCGGAGAGATGTAAAATGGCATGTAATCACGACTGCGCCTCCTGCGGAGAGGACTGCAAGGACAGAGCACCGCAGGATCTGCACGAGCCTCAGAACAAATTCAGCAACGTAAAGCGTGTGATCGGCGTAGTTTCGGGCAAGGGCGGCGTTGGAAAAAGCCTGGTTACTTCTATGCTTGCGGTGACCTTTAACCGCCTGGGCAAGACCACGGCTATCCTTGATGCCGATATCACCGGTCCCTCGATCCCAAAGGCATTCGGAATCCATACCGGCGCAAAAGGCAACGAGGACGGGATCCTGCCTGTTGAGTCAAAAACCGGCATAAGAATGATGTCTGTCAACCTTCTTCTCAAAAACGAGACCGATCCGGTGGTTTGGCGCGCTCCTATGATAATAGGCACGGTAAAGCAGTTTTGGACCGATGTTATGTGGGGCGACGTTGACTATATGTTTGTTGACATGCCTCCGGGCACAGGCGACATTCCGCTGACGGTGTTTCAGAGCCTTCCGCTCGACGGGATCATAGTTGTTGCTTCTCCTCAGGAGCTGGTTTCCATGATCGTTGAAAAGGCGGTCAAAATGGCGGATATGATGAATGTTCCGGTTTTGGGCATTGTAGAAAACATGTCATATTTCACCTGCCCCGACTGCGGCAAAAAGATTTCTGTTTTCGGCGAAAGCCACATTGATGAAATTGCCGAAAACCACAACACGCGCGTGCTCGCAAGACTTCCGATCAACCCGGAATTTGCAAAGCTTGTTGACAAGGGCATGGCAGAAATGTTCGGCGACGGATATCTTGACGAAGCTGCGGAAATCATCGAGAGCCTGGTGCAGTAAAAGCCAAGTCTGACGCTTTGCGGAGCTTTTGTAATAAGCTACGAACAGAAATTCAAACATGGCGTGCGCCGCGGGCTTTGCGGTGCTGCTGTGTTCAAAAAAAGATAAATATATTATACGAGGAGGAATTAATATGAAATGTCCAAATTGCGGCGAAGAAATAACCGGCAAGTTCTGTACAAAATGCGGAACCCCTGCACCGACTCAGACCGAGCCGGTCCAACAGCCGGAACAGCCTGCACAGTACCAGCCCCAGGAGCCTGTTCAGCAGCCTGAGCCCGCGCAGTACCGGCCCCAGGAGCCTGTTCAGCAGCCTGAGCCTGCACAGTATCAGCCGCAAGACTCTTTTCAGCAGCCTGAGCAGCCACAGTATCCACCGCAGGGCGGTCAGCAGTACGGCGGAAACAGCACAAGCTATGGACAGCAGTTCACAAACAATGCCGGAAAGCAATTTACAAGCAATCAGCAGTTTTCAAATCAAAACGCAGCAAATTCAAATCCAAACGGCAAAAAGCCAATGAGCAGCGGAAAGATCGTTGCGATCGTTCTCGGAATCGTCGGCGGCGTGATCGTGTTGCTGGGAATCATCATCACTATCCTTGTGATAAATGTGTTTAATACTGCCGGAAAAATTGCCGGAAAAGTGGTTTCAAACGCAGCCAGCAGCATAAGCAGCAACACAGAGTCCGGTTCGTTTGACGTCAACAAATTGCTCAGCGACCTTTCGAGCGAGCTTTCAAGTGAGCTTGACGGAGTGCTTGATGCTACGGGCGATTCCTCTTCATCCTCCGGCAACACTTCAAATACTGTTGCCGACGACCTAAAGACAGACCCCTCGTCCGGATTTGTCTACAGAGAAGGCGAGGACGGTATTGTTATCGTGGACTGGGAGCCGGATTATGAAAACGACCCCGAAAAGCTTGACATCAAAATCCCGTCAAAGATCGACGGCAAGCTTGTTGTTGAAATTGAAGACGGCTACATCTTTGATGCCGGTGAGGACTCCTATATCACGGTTTATATCCCCGGCAGCGTTAAGAAGATCGACTCATATGCCTTTGCCTTCAGCGAATACATAGACGAGATCGTTATCGAGGACGGCGTAAAAGAGATCGACGATAGAGCTTTTTATGACCACAAGTCGATCAAAAAGGCAACAGTTCCTGCTTCCGTAACCGAAATGGGCGACTGCGACTTCGGAATTGTTGAGGGTGACGACGGCGAAGAAAAGGTAAATCCCGATTTTGTTATGATCGTTGCCAAAGGCTCCGCAGCAGAGAACTACTGCAAGGAAAACGGAGTTAAGTGCGAAGCAAAATAAATTCGATAAGATAATTCAATAGATATGATTAAAGCTCCATGCTGTTTTGCGGAATGGAGCTTTTATTATAACAGCATTTTCGGCTGAGGTAAACATATCAGTGAGCAATCAATTGAAAAAAGTTTTAAATGCTTTTCAATATTTATTGCTACAAAAATCAGCGGTTTTCGGAAAACAAATCCGAAAACCGCTGTAATTATAAGTGTAAAACATGTTACCTGAAAGCGAATTATTTAAACAAACGGAACCTGCGGAAAGCCTACCCATTTGGCAACGCTGTTGTACTTTTCTGCCAAGCCCTTTAAAAATCTTCCGGCAACCTTTGTTCCATTGACTATTTTGCCGACGGTCGTTTTCGGGTCATTGCAATCCTCAATAAAGGTCTTCAAGCGACCGAGCGCACCGGATTTTTTTATTTCCACGTCTGTTTCGCAGTTTTCAAGGTCGTTTAAGGCTTCTTCCGCCATCTGCAATTCTTGGTTTGCTTCTTCCGATTTGTCGCCGATAAAAGATTTGAGGCTGTTCAGATCACCCGACATATTATAAATATTGTCTTTGATCTCTACCGTAACGCTCACAGAGTTGCTGGCAGATGAGGTTGCGTTTGAAGTGCTTTGAGAGCTGCTTGTAATGGTAGGATTTACATTAATAATCGGCTTAATTTCAATTGGATTATAGTTTCCATTGGTTTTTTCCATACTTGGTTTCACTCCGTCTAATAAATTTGAAATTGAAACATCTTCACAGGATTTTTCACATATCACAGTTTTTCGTCCTTTTGATTCCGCTTTAATCAAATAATCATAATCGAACAAATAAGGACAATCCTTGCTGCAATTGCAGGGGATACGCTTTGTTATTTCTATTTTACTGAACACAGAGTTGATTTCATCAAGCTTGCTTTTAATTATGCACAGTAAATCAACCTTATCTCTGCGCTTTTCGCCGCTGACCTGGATTGAAACATATTTTTCGGAAATGCCGTCAAAAAGTCTTACCAAAGCATAGGCTGATTCATGTCTCAGATATACTCCCTTTTTCCAGCACTGCTTTGTTCCGTCAATTGTTGCAATATCCCTGTGAATAGATACAATAAAGCGCGTCATAACTCCGGCAGGCAAAAAGTCGTATTCATACCTTACCGCAAGAGTGTTTTCGCGTGGAAAATCCCAATCTAAAACAATTTGTTTGTTTTCAAGCAGCTCGGCAAAAAGATATGTGCGGTCGTCGATTTTGAAAGCCAACTGGAATTTTTCCATAAGGTTCAAAAGGTGAGGATAATACTCGTCAGGGTAACGCTCGCGGTCGCTCCATATTTTTTCCAGGTCGTCTGTATACAAAATACCGTTTCTGTCCTTTAGTTGACGCTCCTGTTCATCAACTATTTTGTATACCGCGTCGGTGCCCCATTCCGAGGAAAGAATCACCAAATGCTTTAGTAAAAAGTCGTCATGGTAATATAATACGATACCCAAATCATGAAGATATTTTATTAAGCTTAACGCTTCTTCTTCGTTATCAACACCGTTTTTCTTGCAGATAGTAAAATACTCGTTGTAAGGAATATGGTTTTCGGTTTTTGCCAAGCCTTCGAGCTCGTTTCTTACTGCCAACCAAGAATCAAACCAAGGAGTTTTCATGAGGGGAAGATTGATCGATATATCTTTTATACATTCTTTTAGCTCATGGATTCCAATATTATCCCGGCAGCTAACGTAAAACACATTTTTAATTTGAGGGAATTTCTCTTTATAATATTCTACATCGATCTTGTTGTATCTTCCGAGGTTTTTATCGCATTTATTCACTATAAGGATGATTGGACTGTCGGCGGCAAAGCTTTGAATGGTTTTCAGCCAATAATCTAATCTGCCGTACTCTTCCTCTGCCAAAGCGTCCCAAACTAAAAGATATACGGAACGTTTTGTCAGGAAGAACTGGTGGGTCGCGTGATAGATTTCCTGACCGCCAAAATCCCAAACATTTAATTTATATTCTTGATCTTGAGTTACAAAACCCCAACTTGAAATATCTATTCCCTCGGTGGATTTTTCCGTAGTGTAGGTGTTATGTAATATTCGTTCAAAAACGCTGGTTTTTCCAACGCTTCCTTGTCCGACGATCAGCATTTTGGCTTCATTAAAGTATGTTTTACTGGAATTGGATTGTAAATCAAGAACATACCTGACGATTTCTTTTGCTGATTGCTTAAGAATTTCAGGAGGTATCTTTTCTGCCAAAGGAGTACCACTTATTTCTATATAATTTAGATTCTCAGCATTGCCGAGTGATTGCGGAAGAGATGATATTTTGGAATTTAATAAATACAATTTCTCTAATTTATTCGAGTTTCCAAATCCTTCCGGTAATTTCGTAATAGCAGAAATGTTAATAATTATTTCTTTTAGATTTTCCAACAGTAGAAAATCATCGGACAAGGTTGGACTTGGGCAATCATACATGATCCCTTCCAATGATGGAATCAATAACGGCTTTGGGATTTGCGGATAACCGCAATAGTTTATGTCCAGATATATCAAATTCGGCAAATCAAGGGTTTTGTCATTTTCAAATTTCGTGTTTACTTTATACGCTAGACTTAATACTTGGAGATTCTTTAGTTGTTCGATTTTTTGGGGAATAATCGAAAAAGTGTTGTCTTTAGGATATTCATCAAAAGGAATGTGGTCATAATTCACGATATAATAGCTTAGGTTTCCGATAAAAAGAAGTTTTAGATCTGACAACTCCCATAATTCATCCGGCAGAGTTTTTATTCCGCAATGCGTCAAATCCAAAGCCTGCCAACGGTGTTCTTTTGCAAACTTTATTAAAAACAATAGCTCTTTGTTATTTAAAGTTTCGTAAAGTCGTATATATGGTAAAAACTCGTAAGGAGAATAGCAAGAATAAAGACAATTATGTTTTTCAGGGTCAAATATGGTGTACTCCGTTTTTTCTTCCCAAAGCTTGCGCAAAACAGTCAGCCTCCTTATTATAAAAGGATAAGTTATTTACATTATTTTACCATATTTCTGCATGTCTTTAAATGTAGCAATTTGTAGAAAATAAAGAGGCTCATTTGTAAAAAGCGCACAAAAATCAGCGGTTTTCGGAAAACAAATCCGAAAACCGCTGTGGTTTTTTATGATCGGTTTCTTTGAGATTCTCTTGATTTCAGTTACCGGTTTTTAATAACCGGTAACCGTGAGATTCTTTCGGGAACCTTTGCCGATTTTTAATGACCGGCAACCGTGAGATTCTTTCGGGAACCGTTGTTATTTCTTAAACCGTGCTGTCTACACGACGTAAAATAATTAGTCTATGCTTGCGAGCTTCTGGAGGTGAGCGTACTTCTCTTCTGCGTTCTTCTCAGCCTCGGAGAAGAGCTTCTCGGCTCTTTCGGGGAACGAACGTGTAAGAGCGTTGTAACGAACCTCGCCCATGATGAAGTCGCGGTAAGAAGCAGAAGGTGCCTTGCCGTCGAGCTGGAACGGATTCTTGCCCTCGTCTGCAAGTCTTGGGTCAAAGCGGAAGATGTTCCAGTAGCCTGCCTCAACAGCCTTTTTCTCCTCAAGCTGAGCAATGCCCATGCCGCCCTTGATACCGTGGTTGATGCACGGAGCGTAGCAGATGATGAGTGAAGGTCCGTTGTAGCTCTCTGCCTCTACCATAGCCTTGAGAACCTGGTTGTTGTCTGCGCCCATTGCGCACTGAGCAACGTAAACATAGCCGTAGCTCATTGCGATCGCCGCAAGGTCTTTCTTCTTTACAGCCTTACCTGCTGCTGCAAACTGAGCAACAGAGCCGATCGGGGTAGCCTTTGAGGACTGACCGCCTGTATTTGAGTAAACCTCTGTATCGAATACGAGGATGTTGATGTTTTCGCCTGACGCGATCGCGTGGTCAAGACCGCCGAAGCCGATATCATATGCCCAGCCGTCGCCGCCGAACATCCACATTGATTTCTTTGCAAGCTCGTCCTTGTCAACAAGGGTCTTCTTAGCAAGCTCGCCAACCTTTGCGTCGCCTGTGTTCTTTTCGAGCTCTGCGATAAGAGCGTCGGCAGCTGCGCGGTTGGTTGTGGAATCTGTTACGGTGTCAAGATATGCCTGACAAGCGTTCTTGAGAGCCTCGTTGTCGCTGTCGTTCCGGATAGTCTGAACATACTCAACAAGTCTGTCGCGGATAGCCTTCTGACCGAGAGCCATACCGAGACCGAACTCTGCGTTGTCCTCGAACAGTGAGTTCTGCCATGCAGGACCAAAGCCCTTCTTGTTGGTTGTATAAGGTGTTGCAGGAGCAGAAGCACCCCAGATAGATGAACAGCCTGTTGCGTTAGCAATGAACATTCTGTCACCAAAGAGCTGAGTTACAAGCTTTGCATAAGGTGTTTCGCCGCAGCCTGCACATGCGCCTGAGAACTCAAGCAACGGCTGCTTGAACTGGCTGCCCTTAACTGTTGTAAATTTGAACTTCTCTGCAACCTCGGGCTTCTCGTCTACAGTCATGCCGTAGTCAAATACAGCCTGCTTTGGACGCTGAGAATCGATTGGCTTCATAACGAGAGCCTTTTCGCCCTTCTTGCCCGGGCAAACCTGTGCGCACGCACCGCAGCCTGTGCAGTCGAGGGTCGATACTGTCATAGCAAACTTGAGGTCTGCAAGACCCATCATCGGGATAGTATCTGTGCCCTCGGGAGCAGCAGAAGCCTCTGCCTCTGTCATTGCAACCGGACGGATTACAGCATGAGGACAAACGATTGCGCAGCGGTTACACTGGATACAATTCTGCGGCTGCCACTCGGGAACGTCAACAGCGATTCCTCTCTTCTCAAATGCGGAAGAACCGTTGGGAACAGTACCGTCAATGTGGTCAACAAAGCTGGAAACGGGAAGCTTGTTGCCCTTGTAGGAGTTTACGGGCTTGAGGATTCCGTTTACATACTCAACGAGTGCGCCCTGACCGTCGATCTTGTCGGCAGCAGCGTCGTCAACAGCGTTAGCCCAGTCAGCAGGGATCTCAACCTTTTTGAGGTCCTCCATGCCGCGGTCAATAGCTGCGTAGTTCATGTCTACGATAGCCTGACCCTTCTTCATATATGACTTCTTGGCGGCTGCCTTCATCAGCTCCTTAGCCTTTTCGGCAGGAATGATGTCGGCGATCTTGAAGAATGCAGACTGGAGAACGGTGTTGATACGTCCGCCCAGACCGATCTCCTTACCGATCTTGATACCGTCGATCGTGTAGAAGTTGATCTTTCTTTCTGCGAGGATCTTCTTCATCTTGCCGGGGAGACGCTCTGTGAGCTCGTCGATATCCCACGGGCAGTTGAGCAGGAAGCTTCCGCCTTCCTTGAGGTCCTCAACGATCTCATACTTGTCAACGTATGAGGGGTTGTGGCAGGCAACGAAGTCAGCCTTAGAAATGTAGTAGGTTGACTTGATCGGAGTGCTGCCGAAACGAAGGTGAGAAACAGTCAAGCCGCCCGACTTCTTTGAGTCATAAGCAAAGTAGCCCTGAGCATACATGTCTGTGTTGTCACCGATGATCTTGATTGAGTTCTTGTTCGCGCCAACAGTACCGTCTGCGCCGAGACCCCAGAACTTACAGCTATGTGTGCCCTGAGGAGTTGTGTCGGGATTCTCAACAACCGGGAGCGAGAGGTTTGTAACGTCGTCCACGATGCCGATCGTGAATCTCTTCTTGGGAGCGTCGCTCTCTGCGTTTCTGTAAACAGCGATGATGTCTCCGGGAGTTGTATCCTTTGAACCGAGGCCGTATCTGCCTGTGAATACCTTAACGCCTGAGAACTCGGAATCGTTGATAGCTGCGAGAACGTCAAGATAAAGCGGCTCGCCGATAGAACCGGGCTCCTTTGTTCTGTCAAGAACAGAGAGGGTCTTAACAGTCTTTGGAAGCTCGCTGAGCATATAGCTTGCAACAAACGGTCTGTAGAGTCTAACCTTCAAGAGACCAACCTTTTCGCCGGCGGCGTTGAGGTAATCAACAACCTCTTCCGCAGCGTCGCAAACAGAACCCATAGCAACGATAACGTGCTCTGCGTCCTCTGCGCCGTAGTAGTTGAAGGGCTTGTAGTTTGTGCCGATTTTCTCGTTTACCTTGTTCATGTACTCAACAACGACCTCGGGCACAGCGTCGTAATACTTGTTACAAGCTTCTCTTGCCTGGAAGAAGATATCGTCGTTCTGAGCAGTACCTCTTGTTACAGGGTGCTCAGGGTTGAGTGCACGGCGACGGAACTGCTCAACAGCGTCCCAGTCGAGCATATCTGCGAGATCCTCATAATCCCACTCCTCGATCTTCTGAACCTCGTGAGAAGTTCTGAAACCGTCGAAGAAGTGGAGGAAAGGAACTCTGCCCTTGATAGCGGTAAGGTGAGCCACAGCCGCGAGATCCATACATTCCTGAGGATTGTTGGAGCAGAGCATAGCGTAACCTGTCTGACGGCAGGCATAAACGTCTGAGTGGTCGCCGAAGATAGAAAGCGCATGGCTTGTGAGAGCACGAGCTGAAACGTGAATAACGCTGGGAAGCAGCTCGCCTGCCATTTTATACATATTTGGAATCATCAGCAGAAGACCCTGCGAAGCGGTGTAGGTGGTTGTGAGCGCACCTGCCGCGAGAGAGCCGTGAACAGCACCTGACGCGCCGCCCTCTGACTGCATTTCTGTTACCTGGACTTCTCTTCCGAAAAGGTTCTTTACGCCCTGAGCTGAGAACTTGTCTGTAAGGTCAGCCATAACGGAAGAAGGTGTGATTGGATAGATGGCGGCAACGTCTGTAAACGCGTAGGAAACGTGAGCGACAGCGCTGTTACCATCCATGGTTTTCATTTTTCTTGCCATTGGAATCGTCCTCCTTAAATAATCGAAGCGGCGCATAACGCAAAAGGAAATATCCGCCGCAGCGCAGCGTGCAGGTTTCCCCGCACACTTTATCACCTTAGATTTTAACACTTTGAACAAGGTTTGTAAAGAGCTTTGGGGATTTTTCTATGTACAAAAATACAATTATGAATAAATACACAATAAAAAATATAAAATAAGATAATGTTTCTAATATAAAAATTTGTGTCTTATCACATTATGTTCTTAAACAACTACATATTATTTAAGATTTCTAAAGCTTGTTTATATTTTTGAATTCTTTTTTTATCTTTGTCTGTAATTTTATTTAATCTTGACAAATCCAAATTATGCTTTATATCTTCACGTTTGATTTTCTTAGACAATTGGTTTTCGCATATTTGCGAAATATACGATGTATATGAACATTCTTTTTTCTTTGTTAATAAATCTACAGCATCAATGATTTCATTTGGAAACCCATAGTTTTTTAAATCATCAATGCTAAAATCACTATCTTCCAATACGTCATGTAATAGCGCGACGCAGATTTCATATTCAGTTTCCATTTGTTCTGCTAAATGAAACGGATGAAACACATATGGAACTCCACCCTTATCAAATTGTCCAAAATGAGCATTATAAGCTATAATCAGTGCTTTTTTTGTTAATTCTGTATATATCATTATTTGTTTCCTTTATTCAAAAAGCTATCTCTTTTAGAGATAGCTTTATAAATCAACGGCTCTTTCAAAAGCCATACCTGCCCTGTATGATTCCATCATAGTTTCTATCATTTGCGGAGTAACTACGCGATACCTTAAATAGTATTGCAGATTATTCAAAAACTCCTCATACACTTCGCGGTCGTCCGGAAGAATAACGGCGTCGGTGTTTTTTTTGCACATATAAGTTATTAAGTAGGCAGAGACAAAATTTTCATTCACAAATGCAAGTTCAATATCTTCATCATTATCTTTTATTATTTGAAGTGGTTTTCTTCTTAATATCCAATAGGCACTATATGCGCGTATTTTTAAAAAATTAGTACGATGAATATCATGAAAGTTTTTCATCCGATGAATATCTGAAAAATAATCGATTACCACCTGATTAAGAACGCTGTTTGCAATAACAACATTTTCTTTATATCCGCTTCTTTCGATAAAAGACTCCATATAACTATACAGCGTTGAATAACGTTCAGTTATTTTTTTTTCGCCAAAGTCTTTTATTAGCTCGTTATAATCATATTTATTCCTGTTCGTCGCCACAGTATTGTTTCACCTTGCACTTTCTTAAATCATCAAAAGCAGATGATTTTACAAATTTTTTAAATTGCTCCAAATCTTTTTCCTCTTGTACGCCGGTATAATCCAAAGAAGAATTTGGTAATATGTTTTTTCTGATTATGCCTTCTGCTAAAAGGAAAATAAAACGGTTAGCAGCTATCTCGTTTTTTTTCATAATATAATTCTCCTTTAAAACATGTTTAAGTTTTTGATTTTTCCATCAAAAGCAGGCGTTTCCTTATTTAAACTATCAATTCTGTTTTTAATGCTTGTTTTTGTTTCACTATTATAATTTGAACTTTGCACAGAATCATTCATTGGTGTTTTAATATCTATCGTATTCATAAAATTTGATATAGCATCAAAATTATCGCCATCATTTGCTTTGATATACATTAAATTAGCAATTAATTCAGCGGAATTTGTTTGCTGCGCCAAGCATTTTGATAGGTATGTTAAATCAAACATTTTTTCTTCATTTTTGTTTTTGTATACTAAGTCGTGTGTGCATTCGCTCCAGGCTTCGTCAAAAATAGTTCTGACTTGTATCTCAATATATTTTCCGTCGGTATTTATTATGTAATGAATGCTATTGTATCCTTCGTCTGACTTAATAAACTCAAAAAAATCTCGGTCTATCTGTTTATAAAATGATAATTCATTATTGCTTCTATAGTAAATTTTGGGCTTTTCAGCAATAAAAGGTTTTCCGGGATTGTCTTTATAATCAGTCAAACAATTCTTGACGAACCATTCGTTTCCGCGAAAAAAATTATCTCGAATCCATTGATGAACTGTAAGCCACTCTGTCCTATATCTTATTAGTATTCTAATTCCGATTAAGTCCATCAGAATCTTATAGTAATTATGGCTGTCCAAATTACGATACTTCTCTATATCGTAATCATCTGATGGGATTTCAGGTAATTTAGCCTTCTTCTTTATTATTTTTACTGCCAAACTTTTAGCTTCTTTTATACGGTACCTTGCTGAGTGAATACTTTTTAACTCTTTAGCATTAAGAATACGCAGTAATAGTTTTTGGGCAATTGCGTCACAGTTTTCTTTGTAGGTAGTATAAGAACTAATGATTTGATTTATGTTTTCTTTTATATTTTGTTCGACGCGCACAGCCTTTTGGAGGTCTTTTTCAGCTCCCTTAGCGTTTATAACCTTATCTAAATCAAAATCATCCATTGTAATCCCTCAAAATATTAATCTAATTAATGCTGACGAACATACTTATTTTACTTCATTTATATAGCTCTGTCAATAATTTTCAAATTTTTTTCAAAACAAGTATCTTTTTTATCTTCTTAAATTTATATTTGTATATATTACGCATGATTTACGGGAATAAAAATACTGTTGTGCGGACCTCAAATAAATGATATAATGCTTGTGTATCATTTATCTTTATGGAGGTCGTTTGCCGAAATATGAAAAAGCTGTTTTCAAAATTGCCTGTTATGCAGGGGGATAGGTTGACTATCAGACCTATTGAGCTGTCCGATGCGAACAGCTTGAAGGAAATGACAGAGAGCGAAGAGGTTTATCGCTACCTTCCGACCTTTTTGTTTGAGAAAAAATACAACGATACCGAGTATGTAATAAAACATCTTTACGACGAATGCCTTGAGGATTCTTTGATCTTGGGCGTGTTTTTCGGCGAGGACTTTTGCGGCTTGGCTGAAATGTACGCCTACCGACCTTTGCTTAAAAAAATAAGCGTGGGCATCCGGTTTGTGCAAAAATATTGGGGCTCAGGCGTCGCTTCCGAGACTCTTGAACTGATGACGGAATATATTTTTAACGAAACGAATATTGAGCTTGTCAGCGCAAGCACGATGACAAAGAACAAAGCGGCAGGCAACGTGCTGAAAAGGCACGGCTTTAAGCGCGTTGCTCACGGTATATATGAAAACTGGGGTCTTGAAAAACCAGTTGCCGCGGATGTTTGGGTAAAAACAGGCGTTGGTCATCGAATAGAAAAGCACAAAGCTGACACACGATCATAATAAAACAAAAGAGCCGCTGAAGCTTCATGGCAAAAACAATGGAGCTTCAGCGGCTTATTATTTTATAAAGATTTCTTTTGGATCATTAATCGAGCGAGTTCTTCTGAGCTGCCGGAACCTTTTTGTCGTAGCAGGCAAAGGCGTCGTCCACAAGCTGCTTGTCGGGCTTGGGCGAAAGCAGGCTGATTACAGGAACTATTATCAATCCTGCAAGCATTGCAAATGCTCCGCAGTTGATCGGAGACTGCAAAAGCACCGGGAAGCTTGAGCGGAAGAACATGTTGAGCAGCATGATCCCTGCGCCGAACACAAAGCTTACCCAACATGCAAGCTTTGTTGTCTTTTTCCAGTAAAGACCATACAGGAACGGAGCGAGGAACGCACCTGCGAGCGCACCCCAGGAAATTCCCATGAGCTGTGCGATGTATTTTACCGCCTCGTCCTTGCTCTGGTACTGATAAACGGCGATGATAGCCGAAATAGCGATAAACACAACAATGAATATTCTGATGATAAGAACCTCTTTTTTCTCGCTCATTTTCTTGATGATGTTGCCCTTGATAAGGTCAATTGTGAGCGTTGAAGAAGAAGCGATAACCAGCGAGGAAAGCGTTGACATCGAAGCCGAAAGCACAAGGATAACTACAACTGCGATCAGCAGATCCGGAAGACCCGAGAGCATTTCGGGAATGATAGCGTCAAAGCCGTTTGCGGCAACGTCAACGTCAAAGAGTCTGCCAAAGCCGCCGAGGAAGTAGCATCCGCCGGCAACAACGATCGCAAAGCAGGTTGAAATTACCGTGCCCTTTTTGATGTCTCTCTCATGCTTGATGGCATAGAACTTTTGAACCATCTGCGGCAAGCCCCAGGTGCCGAGCGAGGTCAGGATAACAACGCCCAAAAGTCCGAGCGGATCGGGTCCGAAGAAGGAATTGAACACACCCGGTGTGGATGAAACGCTTTCGTCCGATACCTTTGCAAGTCCGTCGAGAGCAGCCATAAAACCGCCCTGAGTGTTCAAAACTGCGGCGATAACCGCAACAATACCGATCAGCATGATTATGCCCTGAATAAAGTCGTTGATCGCTGTCGCCATATATCCGCCGGCGATAACGTAAACACCGGTGAGCACCGACATCGCGACAATACACCAAACATAGGGGATTCCAAACGCCATTTCAAACAAACGCGAAAGTCCGTTGTAAAGCGAAGCGGTGTATGGGATCAGGAACACAAATACTATGATCGACGAGCCGATCTTCAAGCCTCGGCTGCTAAAGCGTTTTCCGAAAAATTCCGGCATGGTTGCCGAGTTGAGATGCTGGGTCATGATCCTAGTTCTTCTGCCCAACACGACCCATGCAAGCAGCGAGCCTATCAGTGCGTTTCCTATTCCGATCCATGTGGAGGCAATTCCGAATTTCCATCCAAACTGACCGGCATAACCAATAAAGATAACCGCAGAAAAATATGATGTACCATAGGCGAAGGCTGTGAGCCAGGGACCCACGCTTCTTCCACCGAGCACAAAGCCGTTTACATCTGTTGCATGGCGGCGGCAGTAAACGCCTACGCCTACCATTACGCCAAAGAACAGAATCAACATGATAACCTTTAATACCATTTTTTACTCCCCCTGTTTTAAGGCAATGCCGCACATTTCGGGCGTGCGGCTTGCGCTGTCAATATTTTAGATCAAACAAGCTCCTTGTTCAAATCAATTTCGTTTTGCTGAGCAACAACGCTCTCACCGCAATAAATTTTGCGCAAAACCGGCTTTTCGATCTTTCCGGTCGGGTTGCGCGGAACATCTGCAAAGATGATCTTTCTCGGTCTTTTGTATCTCGGAAGATCCATGCAGAAATCGTTTACCTCGCTCTCGCTGAGGCTCATTCCTTCCTTGACCTCGATTACCGCAGCCGCGATCTCGCCCAAACGCTGGTCGGGCAAGCCGATCACCGCAACATCCTTTATCGCGTTGTTGGAGCGCAAAAAGTCCTCTATCTGAACCGGATAAATATTCTCGCCGCCGGTGATGATAACGTCCTTTTTCCTGTCAACAAGGTAGATAAAGCCGTCGCTGTCGCGCTCTGCCATATCTCCCGTGTAGAGCCAGCCCTCGCTGTCGAGCACTTCCTCGGTCGCCTTAACGTCCTTGTAATAGCACTTCATAACTCCGGGACCCTTGACCGCAAGTTCGCCCACGCCGCTTTCGATCGGGTTTCGGTGCTCGTCAACGATCCTTACCTGCCAGTTGTGACCGGCAATTCCGATCGCGCCGACCTTGTGAACGTTTTCGATTCCAAGGTGAACGCAGCCCGGACCGATCGATTCGCTCAAGCCGTAGTTGGTGTCGTAGTCGTGGTGAGGGAAAATCGCCTTCCAACGCTTGATAAGCGTCGGCGGAACAGGCTGTGCGCCGATGTGCATGAGCCTCCACTGGCTCAGCTCATACTTGCTGAGGTCGATTTTTCCGCTGTCGATCGCATCCAAAATATCCTGCGCCCAGGGCACGAGCAGCCAAACGATCGTGCAGCGTTCCTCGCTGATGCACCTGATGATCCATTCGGGGCTTACGCCGCGCAAAAGCACAGCCCTGCTGCCTGAGTGCAGGCTTCCGAACCAGTGCATTTTCGCGCCTGTGTGATACAGCGGAGGAATACACAGAAAAACGTCGTCGCGGGTCTGGTGGTGGTGAGCCTGCTCAACCTCCGCCGCCTGAACCAAGCTTCTGTGAGCGTGAAGGATAGCCTTTGGAAATCCGGTCGTGCCGGACGAAAAATAGATCGCTCCGTCATCCTCGTCGGTGATATATACGCTGGGCGACTGAGACGAGCAGTAAGAAATCATCTGCTCATAGCTGTATGCAAAGGACGGACAGTCGTCGCCCACATAGAAGCAGTCCTTGAGCCTCGGAACACGGTCGTGGATCTCCTCAACTCTTCCTATGAACTCGGGACCGAAAACAAGAAAATCGGAATCCGACTTTTCAATACAATACTTTATTTCCTCCGCAGTGTAGCGAAAATTCAGAGGAACGGCGACCGCGCCCGCCTTTAGGATACCAAAATAAATCGGCAGCCAGTCAAGGCAGTTCATCAAAAGAATAGAAACCTTTTCGCCCTTTTGAATACCCCTTGTGAGCAAGAGATTGGCAAAACGGTTGGCTTTTGTTTCAAATTCGCCCCAGGTTAGCTGCTTGCGAAACGCGCCGCCGCGTGCGGATTCGATCAGCGAATATTCTCTCCATGTTACGTGAGGAATATTTTTCACCTCGGGATTTATCTCAACAAGCGCAACGTCGTTTTTAAAATACGTTGCGTTTCTGGTCAGCAAATCAGTGATTGGCATATAACCTCTCCTTTATTTTTTAGTCCGGGCAGAAGCGTTGGTTGAGAATCAAACGTCAAATGCCCGACAATGCTTACATTGTGAAGTAAACTTTTTTAACAGCAAATTTCTTGACCCCGCCGTTGAACACGGTAATTGTTATCGTTGCGGTTCATATAGGCGGGCGAGAGTGCCCACCGGCACTTTTTAGTCCGGGCAGAAGCGTTGGTTGAAAATCAAACGTCAAATGCCCGACAATGTTTTTTAATCCGGGCAGAAACGTTGATTTGAAATCAAACGATAAATGCCCGACAATGTTTTTTAATCCGAGCAGAAACGTTATTTCAGAATCAAACGATAAATGCCCGACAATGTCTTAATTTGAAAATAACCTTTTATAGTCCGGGCAGAAGCGTTAGTTGAGAATCAAACGTCAAATACCCGATAATACCTATAATAATATCTCACTATTTCTTCCCTTTGTCAAGGTTTACTAATAGATTGGTTTTATATTTGTGAAATCTGCACATTTTTGGCTTCGCTTTTTTGGTTTAAATCCCTAAAGTATTCAGGCGTTTTTAAAGCCGCGCTTTCGGTCGCGGCTTTATTTTGCGTTGCTCTTTACGCAATCACTTTGAAATGCTCTTTATAATATCCGGGATCTCGCTGTGCTTGTTGTACCACAGCACATTCAGCCCGAGCGAATTTGCGTCCTGCTCAAAGAGCATATTCACGATTTCATAGGTGCTTTTGTCCGGCTCGGGTATTTCCTCCGAATCAACTGAATCGGGCAGCTTGCTTCTTAATATAAAATGCTTGGTTTTGTTGTTCCTTCTGTGCGAAATATCAAGCAAGCGTCTGAGGTTAGGGTCGGAAAGGCTCAAGCCTACAAACAGACAGATATTTGATGAGAATGCGTTTAGCTGGGTCAGATTTGACCAGCTGTAGGGGTCAATAAACTGCGAGTGATAGGATTCCTCGCTGAAAACAAGATTCGGCGAATCAATTTCATCCTTGTTCGGCAAAAAGCCGTGAACATGATAGATCGGCAGCTCGTTTGTATCGTGAGACTGCCCCTCCTTCCAAATCGAGCAGTGGTTGATGTTGTCCCTCGAAAGCTTGCTCTCGATCAGGTCGTCAAAATTAAATGTTATGACCGATTCCAGCCTTACGCCCGATCTTTTGGGTCGTGCAAGACCCGAGATCGCGTTCAGCATAGGGGTGTTCAGGGCGTTCGTTTTAAGATTTGAGTAGAGCTGATTTTTTACTGTTCTCTCAAAGTCCTTGCCGAGTGTTAGCCTGAGATATTTTCCCAGAATAAGGTTTGACTGCGGCATGTTCTTTAAGAGGTTGTCTGCGGAAATCGCGTCGTTTTCGTTCGTGTATATATTGTTGAGCATACCTACCAAAAGCTGGTTCCAGGTCGGGATCCCCGGAGCGATCGATATCCCTGCTCCGCAAACCAAGGTCAGCTGATTGTTTCCCAGCGCGTTTTTCAGAATTTTGATCTGATCCTCGCGGTTGCCCTCCTCGGTTCTTTTGATCGTGTTTTCTTCGATCACCTGCTTTTTGTCGTCCGATTTGCTCAGCTTTGACAAAAACTTCATAACCTCGTCGGTCACATACTTTTCGTCCTTAACATGAATGTACTGAATGTCGCGAATCGAAAACGGGATCGAAACGTCGTCGCCTATAACGACCGGAACAAGCATAATATTGTTTTGTGAGGCTATGCTCAGCTCCGTGCGGCAAATCGCAGATTCAAGGTAGTATTCGTTAATAAGCGCGATCAATATGTCGGACTCCAAAATCTCGCGCTTTATCACGTCAACTATAAACTCGACCGGCTCAACAAAAATATCAATGCTCGAAGTCGCCTTGTAGCCTGAGTGTAAAAGCTCTCTCTTTAAGCTGTGGTAAATGTCAACGCTTTTTTTGTCGCTTGAAAAGCTTATGTAAATCTTCATCTAAGCTCACTCCCCTTTATCCTTTACGTCTGAATTTTTAGAGGTGCCTATATTATAATTATAAACAATTTTCGACCGAAAAGCAAATAAAATGTTATTTTTAAACTTTTTTTAAGGTTTGAGTCTTATTATAAAAGCGAAATGAAAAACGCACCAACAATCCAATTATAAAAATCAGACAGGGAGTGAACTTATATGAAATCAAAATCCATACTTGCAGCCGCGATCGCTGCACTTACCGCGATCCCGGCGACCAATATCGCTTTTGCTGCCGAGCAGCAGATCCTGGGCGACGTGAACGGCAATTCAGAGGTTGACATCAGAGACGTTACCGAGATACAAAAGCATCTTGTTGGGCTGACTGCTCTTGACGAAGCTCAGCTTGCAGCTGCTGATGTAAACGGAGACGGCACGGTCGATATCAACGACGCGACCTACATTCAAAAGTATCTTGCTAACATAGATGTTACCTACGCGATCGGTCAGCCGATAGAAACGACCGTAAATGAGGACGCCTGGAAGGAAAACACCGGAACCATCAGGCTCAGCAACAGCGGGATCGAAGTCACAGGCGTCGGAGCCTACGTTGAGGGCAACAAGGTCTACATCACCGAGGGCGGCGACTGGGAGGTTACCGGAACCTGCGACAACGGCATGATCTATGTAAACACCGGCGAAGAAAAGGATGTAAACGACAAGGTCAAGCTCAGGCTCAACGGAATGTCGCTGACTAACACATCGGGTCCGGCGATCTACTTTGACCGTTGCAAAAAGTCATTTATCACGGTTGAAAGCGGCAGCGAAAACACTGTCACCGATTCGGCAACTTATGATGAAGCCTATGCCGAGGCAAAGGGAGCGATCCACAGCGACGACAGCCTTGAGATCAAGGGCAAGGGCTCTCTGACCGTCAACGGCAATTACAAGCACGGAATCAACTCGGACGACGATATCGTTATTGAAAACGGCGTTTTCCAAATCAATTCTGCAACAGACGGACTTCACGCCAACGATTATATCGTGGTTGACGGCAAGAACATAAAGCTTAATATCGACAGCCAATCCGACGGCATTGAAAGCGAGGGCTATCTTACCATAGACAAGGCTTCTCTTGACGTTGAAGCGGCAGGAAAAGGCATAAAGGCAGAGGGCGATTTGAGCGTTTTGGGCGGAACTGTTAAAATAAACTCAACAGACGATACCGTACACTCAAACACAAATATCACTATCTCGGGCGGAACATTTGATTTGCGCTCCGGCGACGACGGTATCCACGCCGACACAACCCTGACGATTTCAGGAGGAGAGGTGAATGTGAGCCAAAGCTACGAGGGACTTGAGGCAAATGATATAGTGATCGACGGCGGCACAATAAATGTTACCGCTTCCGACGACGGACTTAACGCGGCAGGCGGCAACGACCAGTCCTCTCAGGGCGGCAGACCGGGTCAAAATCAGTTCCAGCCCGGCACAGCCTCAAACAGCAGCATTACAATAAACGACGGATATGTATATGTGATCTCATCGGGCGACGGAATCGACTCCAACGGTGCGCTGAATCTTAACGGCGGCACGGTTATAGTCCAGGGACCTGCCTCCGGCGGAAACAGTTGTATGGACGCCGACGGAGTAGTTCAGTTTAACGGCGGCACGGTTTTGGGAATTTCATCCTCAAACGCGATGTGGGAGGATATAAGAGGAAAAATCAGCACGGCGATCTATAACACCTCTGTCGGCAGGATCTCAAGTGGCTCAGTGATCGCGGTGACGGATTCAAGCGGAAACGTGCTTTCGGCATTCAAGCCCACGCTCACCGGAAATATAGGCATACTTTATATGACCGACCAAACAAGCTCGATCTCGTCCTGCAAGTTCAACATCAACGGAACCTACAGCGGAACACTCGACAGCTTTGGCTACGGCGAGGGCGGAACGATCTCCGGCGGCACAACAGTCAACCCAAGCACGGCAACCAACGGAAACAACCCGTGGCGTCCGGGCAGACCATAATACCGGCTTCCGGCAAAACAGCTTTACCCTATCACCCCAATATAACATAACGCAAAAGCGACGGTCATTTTAACCGTCGCTTTTGCGTATATTTGTATTGTACTGTCAAAAAATCAGTCCAGCTTGTGACCGCAATAGGGGCAATAGCTTTTGCAGTCGGTTTGATTTTGCTGCAAGGCTTGCGCTTCCTTTGCCTTTTTCGCTTTTTCCTCTTCGGTGACAATTTCGGTAAAGCCGGCAGTAATGATTCCCGTCGGCACTGCAACCAAGCCTATTCCCAGGAACGCGATCACCGTTGAAAGCATCTTTCCTGCAACGGTTATCGGATAAACGTCTCCGTAGCCCACGGTGGTAAGCGTTGAGACCGCCCACCACATTGTTTCAAACGCGTTTGAAAACGCGTCCGGCTGAGCTTCGGCTTCAATATTGTACATCAAAACCGAGGCTATAACAAGCAGCAAGCCTACCACGAACACCGACGAAACAAGCTGCGCCGACTTGTTTTTAAAAACAAGCGCGATTATCCTAAGTGCGTTTGTGTAACGGTTGATCTTAAAAATCCTGAACAAGCGCACAACGCGCATGATCCTTATGATCCTCAAATCGATCGGGAAAACAAGCGGCAAATAGAACGGCAGGATCGCAACCAGATCCACTATCGCCATAAATGAAAAAACGTATTTCAGCCTGGCTTTCAGCGGGTTCATTTCCGGATGCAAAAGGTCTGAGGTCCAAACGCGCAGCAAGTATTCAACGGTGAATATTATTACCGATATGCCTTCAAAAATCCCCATCGCCTTGGAAACGCCTTCGGGAAGATCAAAGGTTTCGGCAATAACTATCACAGTGTTCGCCACGATCAGAACAATGATTATCAGGTCAACAATTTTGCTTGCCAGGTTGCCCTTTGACGGCTCTATAATTTGGAATACGGTTTCTTTTATTCTGTTATATACAGCCTTCATACGATCAAGTCTCGCTTGGATCTTGGTTTTTCTTTGCGGTTAATTTTTTGAAAAGCTTTTTCAGCTCGTCAAAAAAGATAAAGCCCAGCAACGCAACAATGATTATTATTCCAAAGGGTGACATGAAGATTTTGTAGATCCAGGTCAAAAACGGAAGCTTGCAAACAATTATGCTTTTAACGCTCTCCGCAGGGATCGGGTCGTCCTCATAATTGTTGGCAACGCCCTTGGTTTGCAGCATGATTTGTCCGTTGTCATCATAGGGAGCTCTTATCACCTTGTGAGTGACCAGCAAGCCCGGATATTGCTTTCCGCCGTCAAATGCGATAACGTCGCCCACAGAAACCTCGCTTGCGTCAGCAGCGCGGCTTAGGAGTATGTCGCCGACGTGTATTTCGGGCTCCATGCTGCCGCTGACAACGCGGTAGATCGAATATCCGAACACACTGGGGATATTGCCGCTGATTTGAGCGATAACGGAGTTAATTGTGAGAAAAGCCGCCGCAACGATGAACAAAACGAAAATTATATCAAAAATTATTTTTCCGATTTTAAGTAATTTTTTCATATTTGTATATCTTATTATTTCTAAAATAAAATCAAACTAAAACGGAGCTGCCGCCTGACAGCTCCGTAAAATTATTTAGCAAAGCTGCGAGAAATTATTTTACAGCCTCATAAACTGCAACCGCACACGCAACAGTTGCGCCAACCATCGGGTTGTTGCCCATTCCGATAAGACCCATCATCTCAACGTGAGCCGGAACTGAGGAAGAGCCTGCAAACTGAGCGTCGCCGTGCATTCTGCCCATTGAGTCGGTCAAGCCGTAGGAAGCAGGACCTGCCGCCATGTTGTCCGGATGGAGAGTACGTCCTGTGCCGCCGCCGGAAGCAACCGAGAAATACTTAACGCCGTTTTCGTTAGCCCACTTTTTGTAGGTTCCTGCAACAAGGTGCTGGAAACGGGTCGGGTTGGTTGAGTTACCGGTGATCGAAACGCCAACGTTCTCCTGCTGCATGATCGCAACGCCCTCGCGAACGTCGTCTGCACCGTAGCAGCGAACAGCAGCTCTCTCGCCGTCGGAGAAAGCTTTCTCTTCAACGATTTTAAGCTCTGATGTAAAATAATCAAACTCGGTTTTAACATAAGTAAAGCCGTTGATCCTTGAAATAATATAAGCAGCGTCCTTGCCCAGACCGTTAAGAATAACGCGGAGCGGCTCTTTTCTTGCCTTGTTAGCGTTACGCGCGATACCGATCGCACCCTCCGCAGCGGCAAAGCTCTCGTGACCTGCAAGGAAAGCAAAGCACTTTGTTTCATCTCTAAGCAGCATTGCGCCAAGGTTTCCGTGGCCTCTGCCAACGTTTCTCTGCTCTGCAACCGAGCCGGGGATACAAAAAGCCTCAAGGCCGATACCAATTGCTTCGGCAGCCTCAGCGGCTGTCTTTACGCCCTTTTTGATTGCAACCGCGCAGCCGAGAGTGTAAGCCCAGCCTGCGTTTTCAAAGGCGATGGGCTGAACGCCCTTTACAATTTCATAGGGATCAAAGCCAAGATCTGTGCAAAGCTTTTTTGCCTCTTCAAGATTTGCAATACCGTATTCGGCAAGGCACTTCTCGATTTTAGGCATTCTTCTGTCCATACTTTCAAATGTTACTGCCATTTCAGCGTCCTCCTTACCGAATTATTCTTCACGCGGGTCAATATACTTTGCCGCGCCGTCAAAACGGCCGTACTGACCGATGTTGTTCTTATAAGCCTCGTTCGGCTCAACGCCGTGACGGATATCCTCAAGCATCTTGCCGAGCTTTACAAACTGATAGCCGATAACCTCGTTGTTCTCGTCAAGAGCTGTTTTGAGAACATAGCCCTCAGCCATTTCCATATAACGAACGCCCTTTGCGTTGGTGCTGTACATTGTACCAACCTGAGAACGCAGACCCTTTCCGAGGTCTTCCATACCTGCGCCGACAGGAAGTCCGCCCTCAGAGAAAGCAGTCTGGCTTCTGCCGTAAACAAGCTGCTCAAAAATATTGCGCATAGCTGTGTTGATAGCGTCGCAAACAAGGTCGGTGTTAAGGCACTCAAGCAGAGTTTTGTTAGGAAGGATCTCTGCCGCCATAGCCGCCGAATGGGTCATGCCGGAGCAGCCGATGGTCTCAACAAGAGCCTCTTCAACGATACCGTCCTTAACATTAAGGGTGAGCTTACATGCGCCCTGCTGAGGTGCGCACCAGCCGATGCCGTGAGACAATCCGGAGATGTCCTTTATGTCATAAGATTTAACCCACTTGCCCTCTTCGGGGATTGGAGCCGGGCCGTGATGAGGACCCTTTGCTACAGTACACATATTTTCTACTTCTTTTGAATAAATCATATGTTATACTCCTTTCAAAAATTTGTTGAGATTGCTGTATACTCATACAGATATATTATAAGCGAACAAACGAATTTTTTCAAGCTTTTTTATTCAAAATAGTTTTAGAAAGAAAAAATCCGAACAAAATAACAGCCGGCAGAAAAAACTTTGTGAAAAAGCTTGACAAAACCCAGAAAATATACTATAATCAAACTTGCTGAATTTATCTTTTCAGAAGAATACGGCGGAATAGCTCAGCTGGCTAGAGCATTCGGTTCATACCCGAAGTGTCGTAGGTTCAAGTCCTATTTCCGCTACCAAACGGCCCGGTGGTCAAGCGGTTAAGACACCGCCCTTTCACGGCGGTAACACGAGTTCGATTCTCGTCCGGGTCACCAAGCAAGAAGGGCATACCGAAAGGTATGCCCATATTTGCCGGTGTGGTGGAATAGGCAGACACAAGGGACTTAAAATCCCTCGGTCATTGCGACCGTACCGGTTCAAGTCCGGTCACCGGCACCAGCATGAGTGTTCATAACGGATTTATGTTATGGACACTCATTTTTTATTTATTTGAAACTGCCTGATCCCGCCGTTGAACAACGTTATTGTTATCAATACAGTTTGGATAGGCAGGCGAGAGTGACCACCGGCACTTTTTTATTCAATTTCATCCGGTTTATATGCGGTGAGCAGGTTTTTGTGCCTGCTCACCTTTTGGTAGTTCGGATATGTTTATCACGGGAAAATAACAGTATGCCTTTACCGGTCATATGAGTTCTTATTTTTTGGAGTGATTTTTCACAGCCCCTTTGCTTCGCAAACCGCTCAGAATTCCATATGATCAAACTGACCTCTTTCCGCTTGAAAATCCGCGTTTAGTATGCTATACTGACATATAACAAAGACTTTTTGAGGTGTGCCATGACGTCGCTTACTAAAGACGCAATCAAGAAATCGTTTATGAAACTGCTCAGCCGGAAGCAGGTCAGTAAGATAACCGTCAAGGAAATCGTGGAGGACTGCGGCATCAACCGCAACTCATTTTACTACCATTTTGACGACATTCCTTCGCTGATAGAAGAGATCTTCGACGACCAGGTGGACGAGCTGATGAACCGTCAAAGCGGATCGGAGAATATTTACAACAGCATTATTGACGCTATAGACTTTGCCCTGCAAAACAAAACCGCAATGATGCACATTCGCGATTCCGCCAGCCGCGATCTGTTCGACCGCTATCTTAACAGAGTTGCCGAGCGAACTGTGTCGGAGTTTTTTGACAAGAGCGTGCCCGACGTCAAAGCTATCGACTCCGGCGACAAGGAGGCTATAGTCATCTACTACAAAAGCCTGATCATCGGCTTTGTGGAAGAGTGGATGGCCGACGGAATGAAATACGATCTGGTCACCAAAATCGAGCGTATTTGCGAGCTGTTCGAGGGCACTACCGAGATCGCCCTCAGCCGCTGCGAAAGGTCGGAAAAGTAAAGGCAACGCCGCACGCTCCACGATGCATGAATTGCTTGAATATCTGCTGCAACCGCCGCTTGTCCTCAGAGACAGGCGGTTTTTTATACTAATCTCAGATAAAAAGTGGACAAAGATTTGCGAGGATATTTTTCGCAAGACGAGGCGAAGGACGCCGCAAGGCTGTCGCCTTGCAAGG
>OMZU01000013.1 GCA_900315605.1 uncultured Eubacteriales bacterium
GGTACTGCACTCAAACTATTGAACCGCCGTGTACGGAACCGTACGCACGGTGGTGTGAGAGGTCGGCTGCTCAATTAATGGGCAGCCTCCTACTCGATTAATTACGTCACATTCAATTATTTATCAACAGTTTTTCACTGTGAATAAAAAACAAAACCCGAAGTTTTCGCTTCGGGCTGTTAGTTTTAGAATATCTTTTTTTCGATGATCTTTTTCAGGGTTTCTATGGCTTCTTCATAGCTGACTTTTTATAACCTGTTCAAACAATTCTATATCATCGTGTAACATCATAGATTATCTCGCTTTCTATTAAATTTCGCATTACCTTATCGGGAAAATATCCGCACCTCTGAACAACAGTGAATTTTTAGAGCTGCCCTATAGTTTTTTTAAAAGTTTAGTCAAGCACAATTCGTGGAATCATATTAGACTATTTTTGCTCTTAAAGTAAAAAAGAATTATTACAAACTCTTGACTTTTTGTTGTAAATAAATTATACTGAAAATAAGTTCAGTGAAAATAAGTTCAGTAAAAAATCAGAGGTGATTTTATGTTTATCGGTCGAGAAAAAGAATTGTCCGAAATCCGGGACTTTCTCAAAAAGGATTCGGGCTGTATAATGATTTACGGTAAGCGTAAGGTTGGCAAAACAACCCTTATTAACCATGCTTTAAAAGATGAGAAAAATACTGCTTATTACGAGTGTATAAAAGACTCTCTTAAAGTAAATGTCGACGGTTTGGTTGAGATCCTCCTACGGGTGAATATACTTCCCGCACGAATTGAGTTTGCTTCTTTCGGGGAGCTGTTTAAATACCTTAATTCACTTGATGGAGTATATAATATTGTAATTGATGAATACCCGTATTTAAAAGCGATCAATAAAGCCGAAACCGTTGACTCCGTTTTCCAGTCTGTTGTTGATAATTCATTAAGCAATATTCATCTGTTTATCTCAGGTTCACACGTCAGTATGATGAGGGATTTACTCAACGAAAAAAACGCCCTTTACGGACGCTTCTCTCCCATTATTCAATTAAAGGAACTTAACTATATTGACGCATCAGAGTTTTATCCCGAGTTAAGTGTTTATGATAAGGTTGCATTTTACTCTGTTTTCGGCGGCTCTCCGTTTGTCAACGAATTTTTAGATAGTAAAAAGTCACTTAAAGAGAATATTATCTCAACAATCCTCAATCCTTCACATACTGTATACAACTACATTGATAACCTTTTGGTATCGGATTTCAGCAACGTATCCGGCGCAGAGCGCGTATTCTCCGCTCTTAAAAACGGGAAGAAAAAATACAGCGAGATTGAGCAAACTCTGAGAATTGAGAAAAACGGTGCTCTTTCAAAGCTACTTAAACCTATTTTGAATATGGGACTTATTGTAAAAAGATTTCCGATTAATCGTGCTGACGATAAAAAGAAAACGTACTATGAAATAAACGACAATCTTCTCCGTTTTTTTTATACCTACATTTATAAAAACAAAAGTGCTCTTCAGATAATAGGTGCCGAAGCGTTTTATGAGGAGTATATTTCCGAAAGTATAATTACCTTTATTTCGCATCGCTTTGAAGAAATATGCCGGGATTATTTTTCGATCCTCGTTAAAAGCGGAAAACTAAAAGGAATACGAAATATCGGCACTTATTATTACGACGACAGCGTAAACAAAACTAACGGTGAATTTGATGTAGTTTTGCAACGAAAAGACAGCTATGAGTTTTATGAAGTAAAATATTATCAAGCACCAATGCAGGCTTCCGAAATAAAAAAAGAAGAAGCTCAAATCCGAAGTATTCACGGTTTGGAAATTTCAAAAATCGGTTTTATATCTGTAAACGGCTTTGAATCGACCCCTAAGGAATATCTATGCATAAACGGTTCTGAAATTTATTCTATTCAAAATTTAAGATAATTGATCCAAAATCACCAAAACGCTGACTCATCCATCCACAGTTTGAGTCAGCGTTTGTATTTTACATCAAAAGCTACATAATATCGTAGTGTATAACGCAGTCTATATAGTTTTCAGATTGATAAGGTGGGCGATCGCCGGGATCGTTCTGCCCTGACCGCTTGAGGTCGTGCTCATAAGCGCGCCTGTTGCGATAAACAGGACATTTTTGATCTCGCCCCTGCTCATTCTCTTTAGGATCGTTGAGCAGAGCACAGATGCACAGCAGCCGCAGCCTGAGCCGCCGGCGTGGACGTCCTGCTTTTCGCGGTCAAAAATCATCAGACCGCAGTCGTTGTGCTTTGCCTTGATATCAATGCCTTCCCTTTGCAGGAGTTCATAAAGAGCCTGACTGCCCACAAAGCCCAAGTCGCCCGTCAAAATCAAATCAAATTCATCCGGCGCAGCCCCGGTGTCACTTAAAAAGCGCATAATGACTTCCGCCGCAGCAGGAGCCATTGCCGCGCCCATATTGTTCGCGTCGGTCACGCCGAGGTCGGTGATTTTTCCTATTGTTGCGCGCGCTATCCTCACGCCCTTTTTTGCGTTGCCGACAACGCAGCTTCCGGCGGCGGTCACTGTCCACTGAGAGGTCGGCGTTCTCACCGCGCCGTATTCCAGGGGGAAGCGGTACTGCCTTTCTGCCGAGCAAAAATGCGACGAGGTCACGCACATTGCGGTGTTTGCCGCTCCGCTTTCAACAAAAACCGCCGACATCAGCAAGCCCTCCGCCATAGTTGAGCACGCGCCGTAAATGCCGAGATAGGGGATGTTAAAATCGATCAGACCGTAGCTTGAACCGATGCACTGATTCAGCAGATCTCCGGCAAAAATCACATCTACCTGCGACGACGAAATGCTTGCTTTTTCGAGCGCGATCGATGCCGCCTCAGTTTGGAACATGCTTTCGCCTTCCTCAAAGGTCTTTTGACCCCGGCGGCTGTCGTAGATGATCTTGTCAAAGCTGCTGCCCAGCGGTCCTGCCGCTTCTTTTTTGCCGGCAACAGCGGCATAGCCCAAAATCGAGGGCATTTCTTCAAAGCCGAGCGTTCTTCCCGAAATCCTTCTTATCATAAAACTCTTCCTTTCGGAATTATTATTTGCAGCAGAGGTATAATTATTACGGAAAACACGCCAATTGATCTCGCCGTTGAACACGGTAATCATTATTGATATAGTTTGGATAGGCGGGCGAAAGTGCCCACCGGCACAAATTTTTTTATAATAATTATAAAAACAGCCGTTCCTTAATCATGACAACGACGTAAATATCGCTCATCTCGAAGCTCAGGACAACTATTATATCGACGCTTATAACACCAAAAACAACGCCAACCTGTCACTCGTAAAGCTAAGAGAATCCGCTGATTTCGGTCGCGTGACCCTCAAGGATTACAACGACATCGGATTGTACGACAAAACCGGCTCAACCTGCTACGTAAGCGTAGATGGCGCAAAGGCAGAAAAGAGCAAAATCAAAAAATGCAGCGACGGTTATGCAGTAGGCTATTACTCCTACGCTACCGAGGACGGGATCGAGCTGTTCATGCCGGTCAACAATGACTATATCCTCAACATGAAGGGCTTATCGATCAAGCCGTATCACACAGTTGAATACAATGCGTCATATCAGTCGCTAAGCTCCAACAGCGCACACCGTTACACAGACAACAGAGGCAGCCACTCCGACTGGTTCTGCGGAAACACCGATTTCCTGCAGCGCAGAATCAACATGGATTTTTAAATCTTGATTACTGGTTTATAATCACTTCACGACAGACCGTCCGGCCGCTTCATCATACATTTAGTATATCATCTTTTTTCAAAGCTCAGGATTTTCATTCTGAGCTTTTCTTTTACGCCCTTTCGTGCTGCTCAAAACGCAGCCTCCGGCAGCGGTCGCCGTCAGTTCGTTCAGGAGAAATTTTGCAGCAGAGGAATGATTATGAAATAAAATGAAAGCTGTTGACAAATACCCACAGGGGGTATATAATAAGAATAACGGAGGTGCGCGGAATGAACGAAAACAAATGTGAATGCAGCGGCAGAATCAAAAAGCGCGGCGACGACGAATACAAAAAGCTTATCAACCGCCTCAACAGGATCGAGGGTCAGGTTCGCGGGATCCGCAAAATGGTCGAAAACGACGCCTACTGCACCGATGTACTGGTTCAGGTGGCGGCGGCTAACGCGGCTCTCAATGCGTTTTGCAGGGAGCTTTTGTCAAATCACATCCATACCTGCGTGGTCGAGGACATCAAAAACGGCAAGGAAGAAACCGTTGACGAGCTGGTGCAGGTTATCCAAAGGCTTATGAAGTAGGTGCAATATGACTCAATATGACGTAAAGGGAATGAGCTGCGCGGCTTGCAGCTCGCGGGTTGAAAAGGCGGTCTCCGCGCTCGACGGCGTGACCTCGTGCTCGGTCAGCCTGCTTACAAATTCAATGGCTGTCGAGGGCAGCGCACCCGAATCGGAAGTGATCGCCGCCGTCCAAAAAGCAGGCTATTCAGCCCAGCCAAAGCAGCCCGGCGGAACGGCAGCCGTTGCAAAGGACCGCGGTTCAGACAGCGATACCGAAACGCCCAAAATCCTCAAAAGGCTGATCGCTTCGGTGATTTTCCTACTTGTACTAATGTATTTTTCAATGGGGCAGACCATGCTCAGCCTGCCGCTTCCGCAGTTTTTCAGCGGCAATTATGCGGCGTTGGGCATCATCCAAATGCTGCTCGCCGCAATAGTCATGGTAATAAACCAAAGGTTTTTTATCAGCGGATTTCGGGGGCTTGTTCACCGTGCGCCCAACATGGATACGCTGGTCGCGCTCGGGTCAGGCGTGTCGTTTTGCTACAGCGTTAGTGTGCTGCTGATGATAACCTCGGCGCAGCTTGCCGGCGACGACTCGCACATGCTCTTTCACGAGCTTTATTTTGAGTCCTCGGCAATGATTTTGACGCTGATAACGGTCGGAAAGCTGCTGGAAGCGCACTCGAAGGGCAAAACCACAAGCGCGCTTAAAAGTCTTATGAAGCTTTCGCCCAAAACCGCCTTTGTCATTCGCGACGGAAAGGAAGCAGAGGTACCGGTCGAAAACGTGAGGATAGGCGATGTTTTTGCAGTCAAGCCCGGCGGAAGCATTCCCGTTGACGGAGTGGTGCTTGAGGGCGAAACAGCCGTTGACGAATCCGCGCTGACCGGCGAAAGCATACCGGTTGACAAAGCCGCAGGCGACAGGGTTTCGGCAGGAACAGTCAACGCAAACGGCTACATTCGCTGCGAGGCGACCGGGGTGGGAGAGGACACCACGCTTTCGCAGATCATAAAAATGGTGAGCGACGCAGCGGCAACAAAGGCACCAATCGCAAAGCTTGCCGACAAGGTTTCGGGGATTTTTGTCCCCTGCGTGCTGGCTATCGCCGTGGTAACTGTCGCGGTCTGGCTGCTGCTCGGCAGCGAGGTTGGCTTCGCGCTTGCAAGGGGTATCTCGGTGCTCGTGATAAGCTGCCCCTGCGCTCTGGGGCTTGCGACCCCGGTTGCGATCATGGTAGGAAGCGGAGTCGGAGCTCGAAACGGTATCCTGTTCAAAACCGCAGCTTCTCTTGAAGAAACCGGAAAAATCAAAACCGTCGCCCTTGACAAAACCGGCACGGTCACTGTGGGAAAGCCGATCGTCACAGACCTTGTTCCCCTGGGCTGCACAGCCGACGAGCTGCTGCTTGCGGCATACTCGCTTGAAAGCATGAGCGAGCATCCGCTTGCCGCCGCGATCGTTGCCGAGGGAGAGAGGCGAAGCCTAAAGCCAAACAGGGTCGAGGGCTTTTCGGTTTCGGCAGGCAACGGACTTGAGGGCATGTTGAGCGGCGAAAGGGTTCGCGGCGGAAACAGAGCTTTTGTTGCGGAAAAATGCGAGATCCCGGCAGAGCTTTCCGACAAGGCTCAAAGCCTTGCAGAGCAGGGCAAAACGCCGATATATTTCTCGAAAGGAAATAAAATCCTCGGTCTTATCGCCGTTGCCGACGTCATTCGCGACGACAGCCGCGCGGCGGTAGCCGAGCTAAAGCAAATGGGGATCAGCGTGGTCATGCTCACAGGAGACAACGAAAAAACCGCGCGCGCCATCGGCACCCAGGCAGGCGTTGACCGCGTAATAGCCGACGTAAAGCCCGACGGCAAGGAGAGCGTCATCCGCGAGCTGAGCAGCTCCGGAAAGGTTGCAATGGTCGGCGACGGTATCAACGACGCGCCTGCCCTGACAAGCGCGGATATCGGGATCGCTGTGGGCGCAGGAACCGACGTTGCGATCGAAGCGGCTGACGTTGTGCTGATGAACAGCCGCCTCAGCGACGTTTGCGCGGCGATCCGTCTGGGCAGGGCAACGCTGAGGAACATAAAAGAAAACCTGTTTTGGGCGTTTGTCTATAATATGATCGGGATCCCGCTTGCGGCAGGCGTTTTTATTCCGCTCTTTGGCTGGCAGCTCAACCCGATGTTCGGAGCAGCCGCGATGTCGCTTTCAAGCTTTTGCGTTGTCACGAATGCGCTCAGGTTGAATCTTGTCCGTCTCCGCGGAAACAATACAGATAATACAAATATTTCACAAGAAAAAATGCCCGAAACCGCCTCTCAAACGGGATCGGGACGAAAGGAGAAAATTATGACAGAAACACTGAAAATCGAGGGCATGATGTGTCCGCACTGCGAGGGCAGAGTAAAAAACGCGCTTGAGCAGCTCCCCGAGGTCGAGTCGGCTCAGGTCAGCCACGAAAGCGGAACGGCAGTAGTAACGCTGCGCTCAAAGCCTGCGGACGGCAAGCTAAAGGAAGCAGTCGAAGCCCAGGGCTACAAGGTCGTTTGATACCTGCAAAATCACAGTTTAGCCAAGCGGCACCGGAAGAACGGGAAAAAAGAATAACGAATAAAGAATAACGAATAAAGAATAATTTCGGTCGGGAAGAAAGGATTTATTTTAAAATTACCTTTGTTCCCGACTATATTTTTATTTGTTTAGCAATATTTTCCTATTTTGGCTGTGTTTCTCAGAGGTCGCACACATGGGTGCGACCCTACTGTTTTAATAAGACTTTAGCTATAGTAATACAGTCGGGAGCAAAGGTGGTTTTCTTAGAAATTCTCTCTGCCCGACCAAAATTTTCCATTTTCCATTTTCCATTTTCCATTGTCAATTGAATTGAATTTTCGGGTGACCGACGTTTGATTTTCCACCAAGCTTTCGGCTTGGAGTAAAAAGGTTATTTCCAAAAGAAGGCATTTTCGGGCTACCGACGTTTAGTTTTCCACCGACCTTTCTTCTCGGCGTAAAAAACTCGGAGTAAAATAAATGGTTAAAAACTATTCCATATTGAAATCAAATATGTTATAATTAAAGTGCGAAAGCAAATCACTAAAAAAGGATGGTGATATAATGTATAAGAAAATCATATCCGCTGCTCTTTCGGCTCTGCTTGTAACAGGCACGGCGGCTTGCTTCTCGGGCTGCGAATCTTCCGGCGGCAATACCTTTAAGACTGCCGACAAGGTTCAGGACGGCGCGATCTTGCAGGCGTTCAGCTGGGATTTTAACACGATCAAGGCTTCGCTTCCCGACATAGCCGCCGCGGGCTTTTCTGCGGTTCAGACCTCGCCGATCAACGAGTGTCTGGAGGGCGAGGACGGCGGAATGCAGCTTTACGGCAACGGAAAGTGGTACTATCACTACCAGCCCACCGATTTTAAGATCGGCAACTATCAGCTTGGCACGCGCGACGAGTTCAAGGAGCTTTGCGAGGAGGCGGACAAGTACGGTATCAAGATCATTGTTGATATCATTGCCAACCACACTACCCCCCAGCTTGACGCGGTGAGCAAGGACCTGATCGAAGCCGGCGGCGGAAGCTTTGACACTCTTTTTCACAAAAACAACTCAAAGGATATCAAGGACTACAGCGACAGGCTGATGTGTACCACCGCTAAGATGGGCGGCTTGCCGGACATCAACACCGAGCGTCCGTCGTTTCAGGAGTATTTTATCAGCTTTGTCAACGACTGCATCGCCTGCGGTGCAGACGGCTTTAGGTACGACACGGCAAAGCACATCGGCTTGCCCGACGATCCCAAGGAGGACGACGGCTTTGAGAACAACTTTTGGAAGCGGGTGACCAAGGATATCGACAAGGCTGACGACATGTTCATCTACGGCGAGGTGCTCCAGGGCAACAACGACCGAATTGCAGATTATATCAACGAGATCGGCAGAACCACCTCAAGCTCATACGGCAGCAAGCTTCGCGCTGCGCTGATGAACAATATCGTTGACACAAGCTCTGTCAAGGAATACTGGCTGGGCAACGCGCCGCTGAATATGGTGACCTGGGTCGAGTCTCACGACAACTATATCAACGACGGAACAGCCTTTGACCTGACAAACGAACAGGTGCTTTTGGGTTGGTCGATTATTGCCGCGAGAAAGGACGGAACTCCGCTGTTTTTCTCGCGCCCCTATAACTGCACAACAGAGAATATCTGGGGCATGAACCGGATCGGCGCGCAGGGCGACGATATCTACAAGAGCAGCACCGTTTCGGCTGTGAATTTCTTCCGCACGGCTATGATAGGCGAGGAAGAGAACTTGGTCAATCCAAACAAGGATTCAACGATTTTGATGATCGAACGCGGCAAAAAGGGCGCGGTGATCGTTAATACTATCGGCGAAAAGGCGGTCGATTTTGAAACCTCGCTTGCCGACGGAAAATATGTTGACCGCGTTGACGGCAAAACCGAATACACCGTCAAGGACGGCAAGCTCAGCTGTGATTCCAAGATAAAGGGCAATTCTGTTGTTGTGCTCTACAACGACGGCTTTACCGCACACGACGCTCCGGCAAACGCAGGCGTTGCCAAGGACACGGTGTTTACCTTTGAAAAAGGCAGCATGGACGTTACGCTCACGCTTGAAAACGCCGACGAGGGACAGTATACTATCTCGGGCGGAGAGAGCAAGAGCTTTAAGGACGGCGACAAGGTGACGCTTACTCCCACAGACGGCGGCGCAACTATCCTTGAGCTGACTGCCGAGAACAAGAGCGGACTCAAAACCTATGAAAAGCTGGCTTTCTACAAGCCCGAGGTTTTTGAGGTCAAAAAGGGCGAGAAGATATATTTTGAAAAGCCCTCAGACTGGGACGACGAGATCAACGTTTATATCTATAATGAATCAGGCGAAGAGATCGGCGACTGGCCCGGAACGGCAATGACCAAAGAGGCAGACGGAAAATACAGCTATACATTTGAAAAGGACTGGAGCTCGCCGCTGGTTATCTTTAACGACGGCGACAAAATCGACAGCGTTCAGTACCCTGCCGAAAGGGGCTTGAAGGCTGAAAAGGACAAAACCTACAACGTAGAATGATCTGGAGGAAAAATCAATGGCAGATAATAATAATATAAAGGTTGAAAACAGCAAAATTCCTGCGGAGGACATCAAAAACCCCGAGCTTTGCGAGGCTATCCTCAAAATGCAGGAGGACGGAAGCAAGGAAAATATCGACCACATGATCGACGAGGTCATCAAGGCAAAGTTTATTTTGCCGGCGCTTGTCAAGTCGATCCCAAGGGCGCGCACGACCAACGGACAAACTGTGATGGAGAACGCTACCCAGGTTCAGTTCAGGCTTCTTGAAAATAACAACAAAGAGAAATTCTTCGGAATTTTTACCGATGTTGAAGAGATGTACAAGTGGAACGGAACCGAAAAGGCGCACAAGGTCGTTACCGATTTTGACAGCATTTCGCAGATGGTCATGGATCCCAGCTCAGACGTCAAGGGCTTTGTTATCAACGCCTTTGGCAAGAGCGTTGTGTTCCCCAAGCCTATGGTCATCTCGATCAAGCAGCAGAAGGATTTTCTCCAAAGCGAGCAAAACACCCTCAAGCCCGATTCTCCGATCCAAATCGGCGAGCCAAAGGAATACCCGATCGACCTTATGGCGGCTCTTATCAACCACTTTAGCACCGAGCCGCTGGTAAACGCAGCATATTTGAGAATGCTCGAACAAGAGGGCAAGCAGAGCCTGTTTGTGGTTGTTGACTTTGCCGGCAACCTTGAGCAGACCTTTGCGGCGATCTCAGAGGTCGCAAAGCCGTATCTTGACGACGAGATCCAGCTTTCGATGATGCCCTATTCAATGGATTTTGCAAAGAACGCGGTAAAGGGAATCGATCCGTTCTATAAGAAGGACAGCAATTTATAATTCCTTTACTGAAATATTAACATGAACTAAAAACCTCTCCGGACTCGTTTTTCAGAGTACGGAGAGGTTTTTTAATTGACAGTTGACAGTTGACAATGGACAATTTTGGTCGTGAAGATAGAATAAATATAAAAAATAACTTTGTTCCCGACTGTATTAGTATTGCTATAGTTTTATTAATACAGCCGTAGCGACCTGTTTAACGTTGTGCTTCTCCGAGGTTGCACACATGGGTGCGACCCTACGGAAGAACACTTTCGTGACAAAAATGATTTACGTCTTTTAAACAAAAAACTTGACAATCTCTCTGTCAGCGTATATAATAGTTACTAACAACAATTAAATCCCCTTTAAAGACTGTGACGGGAACAAGATATAAGCTCCGAGGCAAAGAGAGCCGGCGGTTGGTGTGAGGCGGCGCGAGGACTTGTATGAATAGCTCATCCCCGAGTTTTCCGGGCGAACCCTTTTGGGTGTAGTCTTGGAACGTTTGACTGCGTTATAGGTCAGGACTTTGTTAGAAGTCTCTAAGGGTCGCGCGGCGACGTGCGGCTGAATTTGGGTGGTACCGCGATTTTATTCGTCCCTTAATGCAATTTACAGTTGCTTTAGGGGACTTTTTTGATTGTAATAATCATTATGGAGGACTGTTTTATGAACACGTCATTTGAAAAGTACATTCCGTTTGAACAAATCAAGCTTCCGGACCGCACTTGGCCCGACAATGTGATCACAAAGGCTCCCATTTGGTGCAGCGTTGACCTCAGAGACGGCAACCAGGCTCTTGTCGATCCGATGAATCTGGAAGAAAAGCTTGAGTTTTTCCACGCGCTTGTAGACATGGGCTTTAAGGAGATCGAAATCGGCTTTCCCAGCGCGTCCGAGACAGAATACGAGATCTGCCGCGAGCTGATCGAAAATAATCATATTCCCGACGACGTTACCATTCAGGTTCTTGTTCAGGCGCGCGAGCACCTTATCCGCAAGACCTTTGAGGCGATCAAGGGCGCAAAAAACGTTATCGTGCATTTTTACAATTCAACCTCGACCCTCCAAAGAAAGGTCGTTTTCAAAAAGGATATGCAGGGGATCATCGACATCGCGGTTGAGGGCGCAAAGCTGATAAAGCACCTCACCGACGAGTACGAGGGCGACACCGATATCCGCTTTGAATATTCGCCCGAAAGCTTTAGCGGCACCGAGATGGACAACGCAGTTGAGATCTGCGACAGGGTAATGGAGGTCCTCGGCTCAACCAAGGAAAATCCCGTTATTTTGAATTTGCCGAATACCGTTGAAATGTGTACCCCAAACACCTATGCCGACCAGATAGAGTATTTTATCAGAAAGCTCAAAAACCGCGAGGCTGCGATCATCAGCGTTCATCCTCACAACGACCGCGGCTGCGGAGTTGCCGCCGGCGAGCTTGCGCTACTTGCCGGAGCCGAAAGGGTAGAGGGCACGCTCTTTGGCAACGGCGAGAGGACCGGAAATATGGATATCGTGACAATGGGCTTGAATATGTTCACCCAGGGCGTTGACCCCGGACTTGACTTTTCAAATCTGCCCAAGCTCCGCGAGATCTACGAACGCTGCACGGGCATGAAGATCGATCCGCGCCAGCCGTATATCGGCGAGCTGGTGTTCACAGCGTTCTCAGGCTCGCACCAGGACGCTATCAACAAGGGCTATCAGTATATGCGCGACAGCGGCACAAAGTTTTGGGAGATACCCTATCTTCCCATCGACCCTGCCGACGTCGGCAGAGAGTACGAGCCGATAATCAGGATCAATTCTCAGTCCGGCAAGGGCGGCGCGGCGTTTGTTATGTCAAACAATTTTGGCTACGATCTGCCAAAGCGTATGCACCCCGAGTTCTCGCGTCTTGTTCAGGCAAAGTGCGAGCAGCTCGAAAGAGAGCTTATCCCCAAGGAGCTCTTTGAGGTGTTCGAGCAGAACTATCTCGATCATCCGATGAAATACAAGCTCACCAGCCGCAAAATATATGAGGAGAGCGAAAACGGCAAGGACTACGTTCACTTCAAGGGCAAAATGCTGATCGACGGCGAAAACGAGGTTAAACTCAGCGGAGTGGGCAACGGTCCTATAGACGCTTTCTTTAACGCGCTCAAGTCGATCGGTATCGACAAGTACCAGTTCATTTCCTACAGCCAGCACGCGATCTCTCAGGGCTCAGACTCCAAGGCAGTTTCTTATATCGAGCTGAAAAAGCCCGACGGAAAGAACATCTTCGGAATCGGTATCGACGCCAACGTAAACGTAGCCTCGGTTTTGGGAGTGCTCAACGCCATCAACAGAGCGGAAGCTTAGTCAATTGAAAATGGAAAATGGAAAATGGAAAATTTCGGTCGGGCAGACAGGTTTTTCTTAAAAAATGCCTTTGCTCCCGACCGGATCACTATTGACTCAATTCTTTATAGTTTTAAAATGAAGCAAACCGGACAGGAACGGAAATTAAAAAATCCGTTCCTGCCCGGTTTTATTTTTATAATATCACCATAATCAAAATCACTAATTCATAGAAATCATAGCAATAGTGATACAGTCGGGAGCAAACGTTTTTGATAGATTAATTCTGTCTGCCCGACCGAAATTTTCCATTTTCCATTTTCAATTGATTAAGCTTCTTCCTGCTTTTTGTCGGCGTTCTTTGCAAGGATATATCTTCTTATCGCGGCGTCCGAAAAACGCTCGATCATGCCTTGTTCAATAGCATAGCGGCACGGATTGCAGATGCCGCAGGGCTTGCCGTTTATCGGAACAAAGCAGAACCAGGTGTCGTCGATTATGTCCTCAAGCCCCATTTTTATGAACATCTCTTTCATTTGCTTTTTGGTGTATCCAATAACCGGAAAGTGATAATGACCGAACAGATCATAACACTCAGGCTCGGAGTTTTCTTTGTCAAGAATATAGTAACCGCCGTACTCGTCCTCGACCTTTTTTATCGTGCCGTGTTTTTGGATAAATGCTTTTGCGTTTCCGCCGTCCTGTATCGAGATTTCGATTCCCTCGTGGTCAAGTGCGAATACGCCCAGAAAGTCGTACTGAGTGCCCAGATAATCAACCTTTCTCAGCTTGAGATAAGCGTCCGAAACCGCCTCGTTTGTCTTGCGGCTCTCAACCGGAACATACACAAGCGGATTGATAGTCGCCTTGGTTCTGGGGTCGTTCAAAAGCTTTGTTCTGATAGTATTGATCGCGTTCAGCTCGTTTGGCTCCGACGGACGGTTGTTGCACAAATAGTAGGGGGTTATGATAACGTCCATGCGCGAAAGCTGGCAAACCCTGAATGACGAATCAAAGCCGCCTGTCCACAATACCTCAAATTCCTTTTTCTGTTCCATGATGTTTCCTTTCTATAACCAACTTGTTTTATACGCATAAGTGCGGCGTTGGATGATTTGTTATTTGTCAACAACTTAAGAAGGATCGGGAACCTTTACTGTGTAGGGGCGCACCCATGTGTGCGCCCTGAAAGCCATCGTGTTTCCGAGGGCGCACACGCGGGTGCGCCCCTACGATTTTATTTTAGGAAACCTCAAAAAATCCCCTTAAATATTTGCTTAAGTTGTGGATATTGTTTTTATTTATCATTAAGCTCGTTTATGATCTCCGCAACAAGCTCGCGCTCGTCCATGTGATGCTTAACGCCCCTGATCTCTTGATAGTCCTCGTGACCCTTTCCGGCAAGCACGATAATATCTCCGTCCTGCGCGTTTTCAATGCAGTAGCGTATCGCGTCCTTGCGGTTGGGCACAACAACGTATTCTCCGTCGGTTTTGGCAAGCCCGGTCTTGATGTCCTCAATGATGTCCATAACGTCCTCAAAGCGCGAGTTGTCCTCTGTTATCACCGAAAGGTCGGAGAGCCTGCCCGATACCTCGCCCATTTCGTAACGCCTCACCTTTGGGCGGTTGCCGCCTGCGCCGAACATTGTGATAAGTCTGTTTGGCTCGTACTGTCTCAGGGTGGTGAGCACGTTTTCCATTGACAGCGCGTTGTGGGCGTAGTCGATCAGCAGGGAATAGTTGCCGGGAACCTTGACAGGCTCGACCCTGCCCTTGACTCCCGCGGCTTTTAAGCCTTCGAGTATCGCTTCGTCGGGCACGTCAAAGAACGAAACTGCCGAGATCGCGGCAAGCGCATTGTAGGCGTTGAATTTGCCGGGGATCCCCACGTCAACCGAAAGCTCCTTTATTCCGGTGGTTTTAAAATGTATTCCGATAAAGCCGTTTTCGTTCAGCAGCCTGTCGTCAGAGGCGCGCAGCTGAGCGGCGTCCGAAAAGCCAAAGGTGAGGATTTCACCCTCAAAATCCTTTGTGACCTCCTGCCACATTTTGTCGTCAATATTTGCCGCGGCATTTCGGCACTGACGGAACAGCAGGCTCTTGCAAAACAGATATTCCTCCATGTCCTTGTGCTCAACGCCGCCGATGTGGTCGTTTGAAAAGTTTGTGAATATTCCGACGTCAAAGGTCATTCCGGCAAGCCGGCTGTGCTTGAGCCCGAGCGACGAGGCTTCGATCACCATAGCCCTGCAACCGCAGCTCACCATATCCCTGAGTGCCTTTTGTATCTCATAGGACTCGGGCGTGGTGTTGTCGGTCTTGATTGTTTTGCCGTCATAAATTATGCCCAGCGTGCCAATCGTTCCGGTTTTTATTCCTGCCTTCTCAAAAATCGAGGCGATCATAGCCGTGGTTGTGGTTTTGCCCTTTGTTCCGGTCACAGCGACCGTCATAAGCTCCTTTGCCGGATTCCCAAAGAACTCCGCGCTCATAAGCGCGAGCGCAAGACGTGTGTCGGGGGTTTTGACCAGGGCAACGTTTTCGGGAACCTCAAAGTCGGGATCGTCGCTGACGATCAGCGCGGACGCGCCGCTCTCGACGGCGGAGCTCAAAAATCTGTGACCGTCCGAGGTGTAGCCCTTTAGCGCAACAAAGGCGCAGCCCTTTGTCACCTTGCGCGAATCATAAACAAGCCCCGTGATCTCCGGGTCGGTCGCGTTGCTCAGGGGAATATCGTATTCTATGTTTTTGAGAAGTTCACTTAGCTTCATAATTTCACTCCGTTTCGTAATATATTATAGCATGATTTGAATTTTTTACAATAATTTTTTGTGAATTTTAGATATCTTTAGATGAACTTTAGATTAGGGGTGTATAATTTGATTATAATTTCGGTATATTATTTAATATATTATAGTCAACACCGCATAATTCATTACATTTTTATTAGTGTGAAGCTTGGAGTTTGGAGTGTGGAGTTTCGGTCGGGCAGACAGGTTTTGTTTGGAAAATATGTCTGCTCCCGACTGTATTACTTTGGCTATAGTTTTCCTTTAATTATAAGGGCGACCAATAGCAGTTACCACAATATTAAGGCAACAGCTTTTACAATATGAGAAATCGCGTATCCCGACGTTGAACACCGTTATCATTATCGACACAGTTCGGATAGGCGGAAGAGTGCCCAACGGCACAAAAAGTATAAGAACAA
Organism: uncultured Eubacteriales bacterium; assembly: GCA_900315605.1. Taxonomy (GTDB): domain Bacteria; phylum Bacillota; class Clostridia; order Oscillospirales; family Acutalibacteraceae; genus Ruminococcoides. Next base: position 15,736 of record OMZU01000013.1, read on the forward strand.
AGAAAAAAGTTAGGAGCTACCAATGGTGAGAGCAAAAATCATCCTTTCAACATTTATGACCGCGGCGATCGCTGCGACCGCGTTATCCGGCTGCGCTGAGCAAACCGAAAGCACAGCCGAAACCACCGTGCCCGCAACAACTGCGGCTGCTCCCGTGACGAACCTGCCAAAGACCGATATGAGCAAGTGGCGGTACAATGAAGAAAACGACCTCTACTATCAAACAGGGATTTCTTACTGCGAGGCTCCGGCAGATGAAAAATACGAAAAGCTCGCCTGCTTTGTTCCTGCCGCCTATATGGAAGCGACAGAGAACTCCGACGGGACCTACACCTGCAAGCTCAACGACAGCGCGCAGATCAACGGCTTCACCGCCTCATCTGCTCCGATCGCGCTGTGCGTCAATACGCCCGGATATCATTCCGCCGAGGCGATCACCGAGGACATGGTGGAGATGAGCTTGAATTTTGGCAGGATCGGCGAGTATACAGCCAAGGGCATTGTTTATGTTTATCCCGGCTGCCGCGGCATCAGCGAGGGCGCACCCTCGGGCGTTACCGACCTTAAGGCGGCGATACGCTATTTGAGATATTGCAACGACGTGACCCCCGGCGACGCCGAGAAGATATTTACCTTTGGAATGAGCGGAGGCGGAGCGCAGTCAGTTTTGCTCGGAGCCTCGGGCGACAGCGAGATTTACGCTCCCTATCTTGAAAAAATCGGCGCGGTTCAGGGCGTTTCCGACTCTGTTTTGGGCTCAGCGTCGTGGTGTCCCGTCACAAGCTTAGACACTGCCAACGCCGAATACGAGTGGATGATGGGCTGCACCCGTACCGGCAGAAGCTCCGAGGAGCAGTCAATGTCAGACAAGCTTGCCCAAGCCTTTGCAAAATACATAAACAGCGCAGGCTTTGTTGACGAGAACGGCAGCGAGCTGACCCTGACTGAGTCCGACGAGGGGATATATCAGGCAGGAAGCTATTACGATCATGTCAAGGGTGTGATCGTGGGCTCGCTCAACAATTACCTTTCGGATCTGTCCGACCCAAAAGACGCGCAGGAATATGTTGACAAAATGAACAGGGACAAAAGCTGGATCAGCTACGACAAGAGCACCAACACAGCCACCGTCACGAGCATAGCAGACTTTGCAAAGCATTGCAAGCAGGCAAAGGATCTGGCAACCGGCTTCGATCAGCCCGAGGGTCAGAATGATCTTTTCGGCTATGGCGACGGCAAGGGCGCGCACTTTGATCAGATACTCTGTGATGTGCTGACCGAGCTTGACAGCAAATACGCCGCAGACTATCAGGCTGACTTGGCAAAAAAGGACGCGCTCGGCTACACGGTTGAGCAGAGAGTAAATATGTATTCGCCGCTCTACTTCCTTATGGAGAGCCGCGAGGGTCACAAAACGGCGAACGTCGCAAAGCATTGGCGTATTCGTTCGGGGATCGAGCAGGACACCAACTCTGTGACGACTGAGATAAACCTTGACCTCGCCCTAAAAGCCTGCGACGGCGTTGAGAGCGTGGACTTTGAAACCATTTGGGGACGCAACCACGAGACTGCCGAGCGAAAAAACGGCGACGACGTGACAAGCTTTATTGATTGGGTGATCTCGATCGGCAAATAGCATTTTATATAAAGAGCACCTCTAAACAAAAAATCTCTAAGCAAAACCATATATTGATTCCGACAAAAAAGTATCGGCTCGGGGCTATTGGTAAAATTACACGAAAAAAACGGCGTTTTTTCAGTCCGCAAAGAGTTTTAAAGCCTCGGAATACTTTGAATAGTGGAATTATCATAAGAATTTCTTCCCGGCTTGAGCAGTTTGCACAAGTGCAGCTTAGTCAAAATGCACAAATATTTGAGAGGTGATTTGTTTATAAAAATAAATATTTGGATTTTTTGTAGCAAAATAAACAAAAAATTGAATCAAAATTAACAAACTAGATAAAAAGTACAAAAGAGGTTGAAATTTGCTGCGTTTTTTGCTATTATTTAAGTAGTGGAAACGACGTGCTTTATGCACTGCAATCCATAATGAAAATTATATATTTTATGAAAGAGGGATATTCCAATGAAAAAGATTTTCGCAGTCCTTTTGGCTGCAATGATGACAGCTACCGCATTCGCAGGCTGCAACGGCGGCGGTGAGCAGAGCTCAGCTTCTTCCGGCGACTCAAGCGCAGCTTCAAGCGACGCTTCGGGCGGAAACTCCGGTCTTCAGGTTGACGGTTCCTTTGTTGACGAGTCATACTTCGGCGACGAGGACAACATTACTCTTAAGGTATGGGCTCCTGATAAGGCTGTAAGCCTTGTTAAAGATCAGGTTGCTGCATTCCAGGAGCATTATTCAGGCAAGAAAATGACGATCGAGGTTGTTGCTCAGGGCGAGAGCGACGCTGCTACTCAGGTTCTTAACGACGCTTCTGTAGCTGCCGACGTATTCGCATTCCCAAGCGATCAGCTCAACCAGCTTGTTGACGCAAAGGTTATCGCAGAGGTTGCTTTTGCAGACGCTGTTAAGGAGCAGAACTCAGAGGATACAGTAACTGCAGCAACGATCAACGACACGCTGTTTGCTTATCCCGAAACAAACGATAACGGCTACTATCTTGTATACGATAACACTATCGTTACCGAAGATGACGCAAAGACCCTTGAGGGCGTTCTTGAGGCTTGTAAGAAGGGCGGCAAGGACTTTGTTATGGACTGCGGCGACGGCTTCTATGCATGTACCTTCGCCTTCACAGCCGGCGCAAAGATCGACGGTCTTGAAGAGGACGGCACCCAGAAGTTCACAGACTACAACGAGGACGACGCTGTTAAGACTATCATGGCTTTTGCAAAGCTCATGAAGGACTACAAGGGCACATTCAAGTCACTCAACGTTAAGCAGGTTGCTTCCGGCTTTACAAACGGAACCTGCGGCGCAGGCGTAGACGGTTCTTGGGACACAGAAGTAAACAAGACTGCTCTCGGCGAGAAGTTCGGCGCAGCAAAGCTTCCTACAATCAATGTTGACGGCACAGACAAGCAGCTCGTTTCAATGTTCGGTTACAAGTATATCGGCGTAAACGGTTCTTCAAAGTTCCCCGCAACTTCTCAGATCCTCGCTCTCTATCTCAGCGGTGAGGAATGTGCAAAGCAGAGAGTTGAGTCTCTCGGATGGGGCACATCTAACAAGGCTGTTCAGGAGAGCGACCTTGTAAAGGGCAACGCTGCTCTTAACGCAATCAAGGAGCAGGCTGCAAATGCTTGCGTACAGGTTAATATCGCTCCTACTTTCTGGCAGCCAATGGGTACACTCGGCAACAAGATCGTTGCTGACGAGTGGGATCCTTCCGACGAGGCTAAGACAAGAAAGCTTCTCCAGGATACAATCGCAAACGTTCGCGACGAAGGCTAATTTAATATCTGTTAGCTTGGCATTATTCCGGTAAAAACGGGGTACTCTGAGTTTCAGGGTACCCCTGTGCTTTCCGGTTATACGTTTTTGTTTCGCCAAACAAATAATGTTTTGTTCCGGCTTTCGGCAAAAGTCAGGAACAAAGACCGCAAAGCGGAGAAAAAGCATTATTGGTTTGGCGGAATACCGGTTACTAAATCTGATTTTGCCTGTCGGCGGACGGTGCGGCTTGCGCAGTGCGGCGGCGGGTAAGTATGGATCGGTAATAAATAAGAGAGATTTTATCACACTTATTTTAGGAGAGCTATTATGACCTATGTTGAATATAAACAGCTCAATCCGTTTCAGAGATTTGCTCACAACCTAAAGAGGTTTATAGTCAATATTCCCCACGCCATCGGAAAATTCTTTAAGACGCTGGGAAAAACGATTGTAAAGTTCTTTACAGGAATCGGCAAAGGCTTCAAAAACTACGGTGTCACCTTTGTAAAAGGCGACTGGGCAACAAAACTTTCTTATATCATCTTCGGTGTGGGCGACCTTAGCAAGGGAAAGTATTACAAGGGAATACTTTATTTCTTGGCTGAGGTTCTCTACATACTCTACATGGTATTTTTCGGCTGGGGCTACCTCAAGGACTTCGGCACTCTGGGTACGGTCGAGACCCGCAAGGTCCTGACCCCCGGAAACATCATTCCAAAAACCGAGTACGGCGATAACTCAATGCTTATTTTGCTCTATTCGGTGCTCACGATTGTAATTACTATCTTTGTTTTTGCAATCTACATTTCAAACATCAAGGACGCCTACAGGCATCAGATCATGAGAGCCAACGGCGAAAAGCCAACCTCTCTCAAAACAGACGCCAAGCAATTCCTTGACGGCAAATATCACGTTACTCTGCTTTCATTCCCCGTGCTGATGATCGGTATTTTCAACATCCTGCCGCTCATCTTCATGATCTTGATCGCATTTACTAACTACGACAAAACTCACCTGCCTCCGGGAACACTCTTTACCTGGGTAGGTTTAGACAATTTCTATTCACTTTTTGACGTTGTAAACTCAGGAAGAAAGGCGACCACCTTTATTGAGCTCACAAAGTGGACTCTTATCTGGGCGGTGCTCGCAACCTTTACAAACTATATCCTCGGCATGATCGTTGCCCTTATGATCAACAAAAAGGGCATCAAGTTCAAGGCTCTTTGGAGAACACTTTTTGTAATCACTATCGCTGTTCCCCAGTTTGTATCGCTCCTCGTAATGAACCAGATGCTTGCGGCAAACGGTGCTATCAACGTTTTGCTTTCGCATATCATGGGACATCATGTTGGCTTCCAGTGGCTGAACACGACGGGCTTGATTGCAAAGACCGTTGTAATCGTAATCAACTGCTGGGTAGGTATTCCGTACACGATCCTTTCAATGTCGGGTATTTTGATGAATATTCCGGAGGATCTCTACGAATCGGCGCGTATCGACGGCGCAAGTCCGTTCAAGACCTTTACCGCGATCACGCTTCCGTACATGATCTTTGTAACCACTCCGCAGCTTATCACCCAGTTTGTAGGTAATATCAACAACTTCAACGTTATCTACCTGCTGACGGGCGGCGGACCTTCTACGCCGGACTTCTATCAGGCTGGTCAAACGGATATCCTTGTAACCTGGCTGTTCAACCTGACCATGAGCTCTCAGGACTACGGACTGGCGGCGGCAATAGGTATTCTGGTATTTATCGTATGCGCTACAATCTCCCTTATCGTATACAACAATTCTAAGTCTATGAAGGATGAGGAGGCGTTCTCATGATAAAAAGCTATAAAATCAGAAGGCATATTTCCAACGCGCTTATCTATATCATCCTGATCGTAATGGGCGTTATCTGGGTTTCGCCTTTCGTATACCTGCTCATGCACTCTTTCCGCGGCGAGGGTCTTATCTCGGTTGACTGGCTCATTCCAAAGGAGTGGACGCTGCAAAACTACATTGACCTTTTCACCGGAAAGGGCGGTAAGGCTGCCATCAACTTCCCAAGATGGTTCCTCAACACCTTTGTTGTTGCGTGCTTCAGCTGCGTTATCTCAACTATCTCGGTTCTCGCAGTAAGCTACACCTTCAGCCGTCTGCGCTTTAAGGCACGTAAAAAGTTTATGAACGTTGGCATGATCCTCGGCATGTTCCCGGGCTTTATGACAATGATCGCTATCTACTATCTTCTCAAAGCTATGGGTCTTACCCAGAACCTCGTTGCTCTTGTAATCTGCTACAGTTGCGGCGCAGGCTTGGGCTTCCAGATCTCAAAGGGCTTCTTCGATACGATCCCGCGTGCTCTCGACGAGGCGGCGACGATCGACGGAGCGACCAAAAACCAGATCTTCTGGAAGATCATTCTTCCGATGTCAAAGCCGATCGTTGTTTACACGGTGCTCACCTCGTTTATCGGTCCTTGGACAGACTTTATTCTTGCCAAGATCATCATGGGCGACTCGCGTGAAAACTATACGGTTGCTATCGGACTGAGACTTATGCTCGAAAACGACTTTATCAACACCTACTACAAGCAGTTCCTTGCGGGCTCGGTCGTAGTTGCCGTTCCGATCACCCTGCTCTTCCTCAAGATGCAGAAGTATTATGTTGAAGGCGTAACCGCCGGCGGCGTAAAGGGTTAATTCAAGTCGCTTTAGGACAGTAAATCAAAGAAATAATATTTCGGGCGACAGTCTTTGGCTGCCGCCTGAAACACTTTGTAGGCTACAATCCAAGTCAAACACGGCTGCGCCGCAGATTTGCGGTGTGCCCAAAGAAAGGCTACGGTGAACAACATGAAAAAAATAATTGCAGTTTTACTCTGCGCTATGCTTGCCGGCGCAACGGTGCTTTCGGGCTGCTCCGCCGACCCGGTCGAGACCAAAAAGGCTGAGGCTTCAACCGACAAATACCGCAATTTCTATCAGATTTTTGTAAATTCCTTCTGCGATTCCAACGGCGACAAAACCGGTGACCTAAAGGGGATCATCTCTCAGCTTGACTATCTTAACGACGGCGACCCAAATTCGGGAGACGATCTGGGCATCGACGGACTTTGGCTAACTCCGATCATGCCCTCAAAGTCCTATCACAAGTATGACGTTGAAAACTATTATGACATCGACCCGGATTTTGGAACGCTCGAGGATTTTGACGAGCTTGTAAAGGAGTGCCACGAAAGGGGCATCAACATTATTATCGACCTTGTTTTGAACCACATTTCCTACAACAATCCGCTGTTTCAGCAGGCTGTTACCGAGGTGAGCGAGGGCAATCTTGACGGCGCGGCAAAGTATTTTGAGATCCACAAGTCCGACTATTTCAGCGACGACACTCAGGTAGTAAGGCTTTCGGACGGCTATGTTTGCGAGGCGAATTTCTCTCAGGACATGCCCGAATGGGATCTTAATTCCGAAAAAACCCGCGAGGAATTTACCAAGATCGCAAAATTCTGGCTGGAAGAAAGAAAGGTTGACGGCTTCCGCCTTGACGCCTGCAAGTTCTTCCAGAACAAAACCGTTGACGGCACCGAATTTTTGAAGTGGTTCTACGACACCTGCAAGGGCATCAAGGAGGACGTCTACATGGTGGGTGAGGACTGGACAGAGGACAGCGATATCCAAGATCTGTACAAGTCCGGTATCGACAGCCTGTTTTCGTTCAAATTCGCTCAGAACACAGGTCAGATCGTCGGCAACATGAACACGATGCAGGGCGCGACCTTTGCAAAGAAGCTCAAGGCTTACGAGGGCAAAATGCGCGAAAGCAACCCAAATGCGATAAACGCCTATTTCCTCTCGAACCATGACCAGGTGAGGATCGCGAACGCATTGCAGTCCAAGGGCTTGGATTTTGAAAAGTTCGCCGCGAACGTTTATATGCTCATGCCCGGCAACAGCTTTACCTACTACGGCGAGGAGATCGGCACAAAGGCTGAGAGCAACTCGAACGACGCTTACTACAGAACGGCAATGGTATTCGACAGCAACAACCTGCCGTCGATCAACGTTGGCAACATCGGCTCGACCATCGAGCCTCCCGTAAACGGCGGCGTAAAGCAGCAGCTTGCCGACAAGAACTCGCTGCTCAATCATTACCGCAGGCTTATCAAGGTCAAAAATCAGAATCCTGCGATCGCACGCGGAGAGATCACCGATCTTGCGGACTTCGGCGACAAGGAGATCGCGGCTTACTACAACGAATACGACGGCAAAAAGCTCATGATCGTCCACAATTTCAACGGAAAAGAAGCAAAGCAGCTTGAGATCACAGCCGAAATGCTCGAAAATCCTGAGATCGCTGCCGATTTGAGCACTGTTGAAGCAACAAGGGCTGAGCTGAAAAACGGAAAGCTAACCTTACCGCCGCACGGCTCGGTAGTGCTCGAAACTAAAGCTAGCTAAATTCGCTACGCGAGCTGTGGGGCGACCGGGAAAAAAGAATAACGAATAAAGAATAACGAATAAATAATAATTTCGGTCGGGAAGAAAGGATTTATCTTGAAATTACCTTTGTTCCCGACTGTATTATTATTGATTTAATCTTTTTTCTATCACATGTGCGCGCTCTAAAAGCCATGGTGTTCCTTGCCCATAGAATTAAGCGATCGCCTCTGGCTCGACTTGATAGACACCGCCACGGTTTACGACGATGAGAAGATCGTGTTCAAGTTTTAAAACGTCTAGGGGATGAAAGCGGAGTTGTAACAATCTCTTTGATTTTTTAAAGTTTTGTGTATATAATATATGTAAAGATATTTTCAAGATATAGGAGATGAATCTTAATTGTCGAGAACAATTATAGGAAAATGCGCATTATGTGAAGAAGAACAAGTCGAATTACAACAAAGTCACATTATTCCTAAAGGAATATACAAGAGAACAAAGTCATTCAAAAACTCTCGCTTTAGATGTTTTTATGACCCGAAGCAAATCTTACAAGACGGCGAGAAGAACCATTTACTCTGTCATGATTGTGAGGAATTTTTTAGCGGATATGAAACCCGCTTTGATAACAAATTCCTCGATTTATACTTGAAATCTCCCGAAAAAGATTTACCCAAGATCAGTAACATCACTGACTTTTATATTACAACCGTATCGTGGAGAATACTGTATGATGATTTGTATAATCGTAATTCATATATAGGTGATGACGAAAGAGATATCATGAAAGAATACGAACTAAAATTACGACGTTATATTCTTGAAAGATATCATAGAGAGAAACCAAACAAAAAACTCCCTTTGTTTCAATATGAACAGTCAGATTTAACAGGAAAAACATTTGGGGAATTAATAGCCGAAGCAGAAAAATATGAGCAGAGTCAAAAACCCGAAGATTTGTCTGAAATACACAACTATGTTTTTAAATTAGTAAAGCTTGGATTTTCACCGGAAATAGTCGCACTCTTTGATTCGATGATTATCGGGTATTCATTCTATGATTCATCTCATACAAAATTCTATGTGATATCACTTTATAAAGGTCTTATAATATCAACTGTTTATTGTAGAAAAAGAAGTATGATTATCGGGAATCTGTCTCAGCTATTAAAGAAAGTATCTGGTCAGAAAAGAGAAATCATTAACGATTTACAAGAGGAAATAAACCGATTACTTGAGAATATGGCTCAAGAATATGATACGGTTCAAAAGACGCTTGACGAAAAAGGACTTCGCGAAAAAATAGCAGCTAGATACTATAATACAGAAAAAGAATAAGTGTAAAGCCAGCTAAAAAGGATTGTACAATCCTTTTGGGTTTATCTCTTGACTATCTCACGTCGTTATGGCATCGTATTGTACCTGAAAGAAAGTGGTCTCATGACAACTCTTGAAAATTTATGGTACGGCAAACATCCATCCTTACGAGAAATCTATTCCGAAGTAATGGTGTTCCGAGGTCGCACACATGGGTGCGCAACTACGATTTGTGAAAGAAAACTAAAATTATGCCAATAGCAATACAGTCTGGAACAAAGGTTTTTTTTAAATTAATTCTATCTTCACGACAATAACTCCACACTCCACACTCCAAACTTCACACTAAAAAAAGCTCCACACTAAAAAACTATGCGCTTTTGCCTTAAATAAAGTATTATTATCAGGTTTTTACAGAATGAATAAAAAACGCGCCTCTGCCAATAATAACGGCGGAGGTGCTTTTATGAGCGATTATTACAGTAGAAATAACAGAAGCAACAGAAGAAAAAGGCGCGGCGGTCGAGAGAGATTCGGCTTTTATACCGCGGCGTTCATTTGTCTTGCGGCGGTGGGCATGGCTGTGTTTTCAACATACAAAACCATTTCTTCGCCGCCTGCGGCAACCAAAATAGAAATCACCACCCAAGAGGCTCAGGCGGTCAACGAGTATGTTCAGGGCGTGACCGATACTATTCCCGTGCCGCGCCTTGATCCAACCTACGCGCCGGAGCAGCCCGATACGATTCCTACAGAAGCCCATGCTTCGACCTCTCCCACAGCCACTGGTGACAGCGAGGCGTTGAGAACCATGCTTTCAACCGATTTGAGCCTTAGCTATCCGCTCAAAAACCCAAGCGTGCTGCGACCGTTTTCAAAGGACAGCACGTATTTTAAGACCTTAAATGTTTGGCGGCCGCACACGGGAGTTGATTTTGCAGGAGATCTGGGCGATGATGTTTTTGCGATGTGCGACGGAACCGTGACCAAGATCCATGAGGATAAGCTGTACGGAAAAATCGTTGAGCTCTCGCACAACGAGGCGGTTTGCGTTTACAGCGGACTTGGCTCTGTGGATGTAAAGGCAGGACAGACCCTCAAATCGGGCGACAAAATCGGAACAGTCGGTGCAGTGCCATTTGAAGCTTCCGACGAAAACCACATTCACGTTTCGGTCAAGATCAACGAAGCCTACGCCGATCCGATGTCGTTTATCGACAACGAGGACTGATTTTGTTAGTTTGGAGTGTGGAGTGTGGAGTGTGGAGTTTCGGTCGGGAAGAAACATTTTTATTTAAAAAATACGTTTGTTCCCGACTGTATAACTATTGTTTAAATATTTTTGTATTAATATACAAAGCGAGCCCTCGTGACGCTTTAGGGGCAAAAAATACAAAAGGAGAACGACCGGGCAGCCACGTTGGTTGCCCGGTCGTTGCGGTATTGCTGTAAAACAAATCAGCTATTTTCGGTTGCGGCAGCGCGCTCCGCCTTCATCTTTGGCAGCTCTTTGTCAAATTTAAAGAACATAAAAAGAATCAGGGTGAGGATTATGCACACTATCGGCACGCCGATAAAGCCAAGCTGAATAAAGAACTTTTCGGTGGGTGTCTGCTCGATCATACTTGCGTCGTATCCGCCCATTTGCATCAAAACCATGATAATGGTCACGTTAAAGCCAAAGGCGAGCTTTGCAAGAAAGCTGTCAAGAGAAGAAAGTATTCCTGCTGCGCGGATACCGGATTTGAGCTCGCAGTATTCAACAACATCGGCAAGCAGCGCGAATCTCATTCCCATAAGATAGCCTAGCGGGAACCATACGAGCGCGGTGCCGACGCAGAGCAGCACCAAGTTGGGGCCGCAGAACAAAAACACAAGGTTGCCTGCCAGCGCGATCAGGTTCATCAGGATCGAGGACTTTTTCTTGCCCATGATCTTGCAGAAGAACGGGATAGTAAGCTGTCCGGCTACCATGCTCAGCGAGGTAACGATCGCCTGTATCGAAATTATCTCCGCAGTCTGCAACGCTCCGATATCTCCGATATAGTATTTGTAGTAATAGAATACGCCTGCCTGCTTTACCGCAAAGCCCAGCAAATAAATAAACATTGTTATAACAAACAGGATATACTGTCCGTTGACCGCCTTGATTCCGTCCTTTAGCTTTATCTTTTCTTCCTTGATCGGTTTTACGACCTCGCGCGTATTTCCGAACGCAAAGAACAAAAGTGCAACTGCCGCGATCGAAAAGATGCCTATTGTCCATGCGTATGAAAACAGGTCTTTTTCGCCGCCGAATCTGTTGATAAGAGGCAGCGCAAAGTAGGTTACGCAAAAGCTTCCTGCCGCAGCCATTACCATGCGGAAGGTAACAAGGATGTTTCTCTCCTTTTCGTCCGCCGACAGGCTGGGGAGTATCGCGGAAAGCGGAGTGTTTACTACCGTATAGCAGGTGCTGACAAGGTTAAAGGTGATAAACGCGAGCACGATCTGCAACACCTTGTTGTTTGAAACCATCGAGGGCAGACAAAATGTGAGCACGGCAAAAAGTGCCAGAGGAAACGCGCCGATTATAAAATACGGACGGCATTTTCCGCTCTTGAATTCGGTTTTGTCAACCACGATCCCCATAAGCACGTCGGTGATAGCGTCAATGATTTTTGACGCAAGAGTTATAACGCTTACAGCAATAGCGTCAAAAAGCAGCGCGTCGGTGTAGTATACAGTCAGATATGTACAAATCATTGGCCAAATAAGATTACTTGCCATATCCGCAGCACCGTAGCCCAGTCGCTGCCTGATTTTAGATATTCCCATTTTTTGGTTCCTCCTGAAAAACATTATCTTGGTTATTATATCATTTTTTTCTTATTATTGCAATAATAAATAAACCTAATCAAGCAATTGTTTGTTAGGTTTTAGCATTTAATAGGTTTTAGCATTAAAAATGTAATACTTGAAAAAATCTCGGCATAATGCTATAATATCCGCATAACGAAATGTACTCTGATAATATATCAAATAATATATCAAAGCTTGGCTGGTGACAAAAATGAAAAAGACTATTTCTGCTTGTATGATTATCGCTGTCTTGATTTTTTCGTTTTCGGGATGCGGACAAAACAATGCTCCGGCGCGCGCAGCGGAGGAGATAATTCAGGATATAATCACTTATCACGGTTGCTATGATAAAGAAGCGGATACCAAGGTCAGCGAGCTGCTTGCCGAGCTTGACGCGGTTGACAGCAGGCAGGGCGAGCTTTGGCAGAAAATCATGAAGTATTGGGATCATGCCAATAATGAGCTGACGGTGAACACCGACAAGCTTCCCGATGATTTGCCAAAGGACAACAGCCTTGCGATCGCCGTGCTCGGCTTTGAGCTTAATGACGACGGCACAATGAAGGACGAGCTTATCGGCAGGCTCAACACCGCGCTGAAATGCTCTCAGCAATATCCAAACGCCTATGTTATCTGCACCGGCGGCGGAACTGCAAAGGACAACAAGGACGTTACCGAAGCAGGGCTGATGGGCGATTGGCTAAAGGAGCAGGGACTCGGCGAGGACAGGCTGATTATTGAGGATCAGTCTATGACCACAGCGCAGAACGCCGAGTTTTCGTACAAGCTCCTTCTCGAAAAGTATCCGAGCGTCAACTCGGTTGCGATCGTCAGCAGCAGCTACCATATTCCGTGGGGCTCGCTTTTGTTTGAGGCTGAATTCATGAAGTATGCCTCCGAAAACAAGGTCCCCGAAATCCACGTTGTTTCCAACTGCGCCTATAAGACCTCGAACGAAACCTACAAGGAAAGCGAGATACTTCGCTGGGAGACCGGCGGAATGCTCCAGCTTGTCGGCAACAACGACCTTGCAATGAAATACTATATGAACGATTATCAAAAGCCCAAACTATAAGGGCACCTCTAAATAAATGCAAAAAAGCTGCCTGCGTTCAAACAGGCAGCTTTTTTATTGTGGAGAGTGGAGCTTCGGTCGTACTCCACACTAAAATGCAGTATTATTCCTCAAACAGCTTGTCCATAAGCTGTTTTATTTTTTCCTTGCGGCGTTGGGTCTCGGCTTCGCTCAAGAAGCAGCTGTTTTCGTCAAAGCGCAGGATATCGCCCTCGCGAATATTTTTCGGCAGTGAGCTCAGCTCAACGCTTACGATGCTTCCGTTCTCACATTCCAAAACAGCGCGGTCGTTTTCTATTCTGTCGATCGTAAATTTTTTCATAAATCACCTTATTGCTTCGCCCCCTGTCAAAACTGACAGAGCTTCTCCGTCGCCCGTGACGGTAATGGTTTTTTGTTTGTCGGTGCGATAAATTTCGCAGCCTGAGTTTTTGAGCAGCTTTAGCACGGATTTGTTTGGGTGGCCGTAGTCGTTGCCCTTGCCGCAGGATATCACCGCGATCTCGGGCTTGACCCTTTCGAGAAAGTCCTTTGTTGTCGAGGTGTAGCTTCCGTGGTGACCGACCTTTAGTACCTTTGCCGAGATATCGCCATCAAGCTCTTCAAGCTCGGCTTTTTCGGCGTCGCCGGTGAACAAAAAGCTGTTGCTTTTGAAGGTGATCTTTATAACGGCGGAGCAGTTGTTAAGGTTTTCATTGTCAATTTTTTTGGGTCCGACAACGTCTATCTTCAAATCCTCTTTGTCACAAATACTCAGCCCTGCGGCTGCCTTGGTCACCTTCAAGCCCTTTCGCCTTACCGCCTTCAGCAAAGAGGTGTAAGCCTCGGTGTTCGTTCCTGCCCTCGGCATAAATATCGAGCCGATCTCAAAATTACGCACTATATACGGCATAGAGCCAATGTGGTCGGTGTGTGGATGAGTGCCGACGAGATAGTCGATTTTTGACTTGCCCCTGTCTTTGATATATTTCAATATCCCTTCGCCGTGGTAGTTTTCGCCCGAATCGATCAGCATGGTTTTTCCGTCGGGAAGCTCAATAAAAATCGAATCTCCCTGACCGACGTCAAGAAAATGCGCCTTTATCCTGCCGTAGCCGAACAGTGCGCCGACCTCCGAGAGCATATCGCACGAGCACAGCGTACACAGCATTATTATTACAGACAACAAAAAGGCGACGGCGCGATTAAAAACTGACTTCAAAGCCTCACCTCCGTGTCGAATGCTTTCTGTAATTATTGTATCATAAATATAAAATGTAATCAAGTTTTTTACTCCGAGCAGATTTTTTGCGTCGAGCAGATAGGTCGTTTGGGAGCCAAACGTTAATTGCCCGACAATGATTCCTATTACAAAAAATCACAAATAATCACAGTTCGTATTTGTTCGTTGACAACTGTCGTATTTGATAGTATAATGTATAAGTCTTATTATGCGTATTGACGGGTGGCGCGGCTTTTACTTGGCGCGCTGTCCTTTGACACTTTCAGGGTGAATGATATGAGTACAGAAACAGTTGAGCTGCAAAAAAAGATCCTCGAGGTTTTTATCGAGGTAAAGAAAATCTGCGACAAACACAACATCCGTTATTTTGCCACAGGCGGAACCTGCATAGGCGCGGTCAGGCATAACGGCTTTATCCCGTGGGACGACGACCTTGACATTGCCGTTCCGATAAATGATTTTGAAAGACTGACGGAGCTTTGCAAAAAGGAGCTCCCAAAGCCCTTTGAGCTTTTTATTTGTCCGGATTACAAGCATAATCCGAATCCGTTTATTAAGGTTCATAATACCCAAACGACCTTTATTGAAAAATATGAGCTTGACTATCCCGACGACTACAAGGGCGTTTTTATTGATATCTTTCCGCTTGCAGGCGTTCCTTCGGACACAAAAGAACGCAAAAGCTACAACAGAAGGCTAAAGCTGCTCATTGCCCTAAACGACAAGTGGCACTACAGCCTGAGCAAATGCCCCGGAAAAAAGGGTATGCTGCTGTGGATTTTGACTTGTCCGCTGAGACCGTTCGTTTCTCGCAGGTTCTGGGCTGACAAGCTCTATGAGTTTTATAACAAATATGATTTTGACAGCTATGACTACACCGGCTGCACATGGTCTCCGGAAATTGAGAGATTAACTTTTCCGAAATCGTGGTTCGAGGGCTATACCGAGCTGCCGTTTGAAAACTCAAGCATGAGATGTCCTATTGATTACGACAGCTTTTTGACTCAGCATTTCGGCGACTATATGAAGCTTCCGCCCGAATCCGAAAGACAGTGCCACGACAACGGCGGGATCGTTGACCTTGAAAAGCCGTTTTCGTATTACGCAAAGAAATACAGAGAAACTGGCAGTGTGCGATAATGGAGAAGATCAGAAAGCTAACATCAAAATATAACAGCCTGCCGGCTCAGGTCAGGGCTTCGCTCTGGTTTTTGATCTGCTCGTTTTTGCAAAAGGGGATCTCGGTGATATCAACGCCGATCTTCACCAGGCTGATGACAACGACAGAATTCGGCAACTACAACGTTTTTAATTCATGGTTGGAAATTATTGCGATCTTCGTCTCGTTCAACCTTTCCTACGGCGTATATGTTCAGGGACTGGTCAAATTCAGCGATGACAACAAGATTTTTTCTTCGACCATGCAAGGACTTTCGCTCACGCTTTGCAGCGCGTGGACGGTGATTTATTTGCTGTTCCGTGAGTTTTGGAACGGGCTTTTTTCACTGACTACGGTGCAAATGCTTTGTATGCTGGTCATGATATGGACAACGGCGGCGTTTCAGTTTTGGTCGGCAGATCAGCGTTGGAAGCTAAAATACCGAATGCTTGTGATGATAACCCTGCTGGTTTCGTTCCTAAAGCCGGCGTTGGGCGTGGCTCTTGTCATTTTTGCCGACGACAAGGTGACGGCGCGAATTTTTGCGATAGCACTTGTTCAGGTCATCGGTTATACCTGGGCTTTCTTTGTCCAGATGAAAAGGGGCAAAAAATTCTTTTCAAAGAATTATTGGCTCTATTCATTAAAATTCAATCTTCCGCTGATACCGCACTATCTGTCTCAAATCGTGCTGACCTCCTCGGATAGGATCATGATAAGCCGAATGGTGGGCGAATCCGAGGCAGGTATCTACAGTCTGGCATATTCTGTTTCGATGATAATGACCTTGTTCAACATCGCGCTGAACCAGACCCTCAACCCATGGATCTACACCAAAATCAAAGAAAAGCGCGTTGGAGATATCGCCGGAGTTGCCTACAGCTCGCTTGCGGTTGTCGGCATGGTAAACCTCCTTTTGATCGTGCTCGCACCCGAGGCGATAGCGATTTTTGCTCCGCCGAAATACTCCGAGGCGATATGGATAGTTCCGCCCGTAGCTTTGAGCTGCTACGCAACATATCTCTATGATCTGTTCGCAAAGTTCCAGTTTTATTTTGAAAAAACCGTATTTATTATGATAGCGAGCGTGTTCTGCGCGATACTCAACGTCGCGTTGAATTTTGTGTTTATCGGCTTGTTCGGCTACATCGCCGCCGGATACACAACGCTTTTCTGCTATATTGTTTTTGTGTTCGGTCACTACTTCTTTATGCGAAGGGTTTGCAGGCAGTATCTCGACGGCGCGAGAGTCTACGACTTGAGGATCCTTGTCGGAATGTCGCTGGGCTTTATGGCGGCAGGAATGTTGATGCTGTTTACCTACAACTACACCTTTATAAGATACGGCATCGTTGCGGCGGCTTTGATCGCGCTGATAATCAAGCGCAAGAGCGTTATCGCCATGGTCAAAAAATTTGCCTCGTTCAGAAAGGCTTCCAAATAAGATATAATTCTATTAAGGAATATTAACACACAAAAACCGGTCGGTCAAATCCCATGCTTTGGGCTTGACCGACCGTTACTTTTTGAATATATATTTTTTGCTAAAGCTTCCAGTTTATCGGCTCTGCTCCCATATTTATGAGCAGCTCGTTTGCTTTGCCAAAGGGCTTGCTGCCAAAGAACGGCGGTAGCGCGGTGTTCTTTTTGTTTGCCGAAAGCGGCGAGGGGTGAGTTGAGGCGAGCACCGCCTTTGTATTGGGCAAGTAAGAATCGCCGCAGTCCGAAATATTTTTTTCGACCAGGCTTTTTGCCTGCATACCCCAGCAGATAAAAACCACCGGCTCAGGAAGAGCCAGGCAGAGCCTGATTATTCCGTTTGTCACCCTGTCCCAGCCAAGCTTTTTGTGAGAATTTGCCTTGTGCTCCTCGACCGTAAGAACGGTATTGAGCAGCAAAACGCCGCGGTTCGCCCAAGGGGTGAGGTCGCCTGACTCCGGGGCAGGATAGCCCAAATCAGCCTCCAGTTCCTTAAAAATATTGTTGAGCGAGCGCGGCTTTTTTACTCCCTCGGGTACGGAAAACGACAGCCCCATAGCCTGGTTTGGCTCGTGATAGGGGTCTTGCCCCAAGATCACAGCCTTGACGTTTGACGGGCTGACCGCCGAAAGTGCGGCAAAAACCTTGTCGGATGGGGGATAAACAGTTTTTCCCTCCGTGCGCATTTGGTCTGTTTTGTCTTTAAGCTCCTGCGCGGCAAGCTTGATCTCACTGCCGAGCAGGGAAAACCATTCGTTTATATTGTCAGTCATTTTGACACCGCCTTAAGTTTTTATAATCCTATTATATATGATCGCGGCAAAAAATCAATGAATATAAGACCGAAATTTAAAAAAAGCTTTTATATTCTCTTTTTTTGTGATATACTAAGTTTAAATATGCAAAAATGAACTTTGGAGTTGATAAAATGAATGATATAATCAGAAAAGAAATTGCCGACGGCGTGTTTTTTAACAGCGTCAGCGACAGCCGTTTTAAGACCATGAGGATAACGGCAAATATAATTACTCCGCTTTCGGCTCAGACCGCCTCGGAAAACGCCCTGCTGTGCGGTATCTTGTCGCGCTCCTGCAAGGCTTATCCTGATTTTACCGCGCTTTCGCGAAAACTCGCCTTTTTGTACGGCGCGGACATCAACACCTCGGTCAGCAAGGGCGGCGACAGACAGATTTTGGGCATTTCCGCCTCGGGACTTGACGACCGCTACGCGCTTGACGGCGAAAGCATTTCCGAGGAGCTGTCTCAGCTTTTGTGCGGCGTTATTTTTGAACCCAATCTCAGCGGAGAATCCTTTGTTGAAGAAGAGGTCGAGCAGGAAAGACGCCAGCTTCTTGACGTTATCGACAGCGAATTCAACGAAAAGAGGATCTACGCCAACGGTCAGATGATAAAGCATATGTGCGAGGGCGAGACCTTTGGGATAAAGCGTTACGGAACCGCTGAAAAAATAAAGGAGGCTACTCCGGCTTCGCTCTTCAAGGCGTGGCAAAGGCTGCTTGAGACCGCTTCCTTTGAGATCATGTACATCGGCGACAGCTCGCCCGACAAGGCTGAGGAGGTTTTCAGAGCTGCCTTTGAAAAAATCAGCCGCAAGCCGCAGAAAATCGAGGTGTCAAACATCCGCAGGGCAGAGAGCGTAAAGCGCGTTTCCGAGGAAATGGAGCTTTCGCAGTCAAAGCTTGTTATGGGCTTTCGCACCGACTGCGCCGAGCCCGACCCCGAGGTGAACGCCGAGAGGGTGATGTGCGCTATCCTCGGCGGAACGGCAAGCTCAAAGCTGTTTTGCAACGTTCGCGAAAAGCAGAGCCTTTGCTACTACTGCGCCTCGCGCTATGACCGCCAAAAGGGTATAATGATCGTTGACAGCGGCGTTGAGGGCGAAAATATCGAAAAAGCGGAAAAGGGCATATTAAAAGAGATCGAGGACATGCAAAACGGAAATATCACCGATTTTGAGCTTGAATCCGCAAAGATGGCTATTGTCAATTCGTTCTCATCAACCAACGATACCGTGGGCGGAATAGACGCATGGTACACAAACCAGCTTTTTGACAAGAGCTTCAAGTCGATCGAAGAGGTTTCAAAGATGATAAACGCCGTGACCAAAGACGAGGTAGTTGCGGCAGCCAAAAAGCTGACCCTTGATACCGTTTATGTGTTAAAGAACAAGTGAGGTGTGAACAATGAATATCCAGGAAATCAAGTCCGAACGCGCGCATGACAGCTACTACAAAATCACCCATGATTCCGGGCTGACTATTTTTGTTTATCCCAAGCAGGGCTACAAATCCGCCTATGCGATCTTCGGAACAAAATACGGCAGCATCAACACCTGCTTCTCGCTTGACGGCGGCGAAAAAATCACTGTTCCCGACGGGATCGCTCATTATCTTGAGCACAAGCTTTTTGAGAGCGAGGACGGCGACGCCTTTGCAAGATACGCCAAAACCGGCGCGAACGCCAACGCTTATACAAGCTTTGAAAAAACCTGCTACCTGTTCTCGTGTACAGACAGGTTTGACGAGAGCTTTGAGATCCTGCTGGACTTTGTTCAGAATCCCTATTTTACGGCTCAGACAGTCGCCAAGGAGCAGGGCATCATCGGTCAGGAAATCAAGATGTACGACGATTCCCCCGACTGGCGCGTGATGTTCAATATGCTGGGCGGCATGTATCACAACCACCCGGTAAAAATCGACATCGCCGGCACAGTTGAAAGTATTGCCGAAATCACGGCTGAAAAGCTGTATGATATATACAACGTGTTCTACAATTTGAACAATATGGTGCTTTGCGTTTCGGGCAATGTAACGGTTGAGCAGGTGCTCAAAACCGCCGACAAAATGCTGAAGCCCTGTGAAAAGCACACTATCCAAAACTTCTTCAAGGACGAGCCGCGCGAGATCGCTCAGCCGTATGTTGAGCAGAATTTTCAGGTTTCGATGCCTCTGTTTAATTTGGGCTTCAAGGAAAGCTCGGAGCCGCTCGGCACCCGGCAGCTTGCTCAGACCGACATTTTGCTCTCGCTTTTGGCTTCTCCCACAAGCAGACTTTACCGCAGCCTGATGGACGAAAAGCTGATAAACAGCAGCTTCTCCTATGAGCTGTTTGACGGCCCGGGCTATTGCGCAATAATCTTCGGCGGCGAATCGCGCGCCCCCAAGCAGGCGGCTGAAATGATAAAAAGCTACATTTCCAAGATGAAGAACGAGGGAATCGACAAGGAAGAATTTGAAATCGCGCAAAGAGCAGTTTACGGCGACGCGATCTCCTCGCTGAATAATGTAAGCTCGATCTCAAACGCGATCACCGACCACTATTTCGGCGGCACCGAGCTGTTTGCCTATATCGACGCGGTCGCTCAAACAAGCGTTGAGGACGTTACAAACAGGCTTACTCAGGTTCTCGACGTTAACAACTGCACGCTGTCTGTTGTAAAGAGCAGCGAAACAGAGGTGTGATATGGAGCAGTTTCATGTCCGCTTTCCGGGGCTGGGGCTTGAATTTGATATAAACAGGATCGCCTTTCAGCTCGGAGATTTCAAGGTTTACTGGTACGGACTTATAATCATGACAGGGCTTCTGCTTGCCGTGCTCTATGCATGGCGAAGCGCGGAGCGTTACAAGGTGAATTTTAACAAGCTTTTCAATTGTATACTCGCCGGGCTGGTTTGCGGTATCGTTGGGGCAAGGCTGTATTTTTGCCTGTTCAAGTGGGATTATTACGGAAGCCACCCGATCGAGATCTTGCACATCAACAACGGCGGACTGGCGATCTACGGCGGAATAATCGGCGCGCTGGGCGGCGGACTGCTTGTTGCAAAGCTGCAAAAGATGAAGTTTTTGCCTGTGCTCGACATAACCATGATGGGCTTTTTGCTCGGCCAGGGAATCGGCAGATGGGGCAATTTTACCAACCAAGAGGCGTTTGGAACGCAGACCGACCTGCCGTGGCGAATGATAAGCGAAAACACCATCATAGACGGCTTGAACGTCGCTGTACACCCGTGCTTTTTGTACGAATCGCTGTGGTGTCTGCTCGGGTTTGCGATCCTGCATTTTTACGGAAAATACAGACAAAAATATCCCGGACAGATTTTTTATTGCTATCTGGTGTGGTACGGCTTTGAGAGAACCGTAGTTGAGGGCTTGAGAACGGACAGCCTGTATCTTCCGTTTCAGATTTTTTCAATGGATATCAGGATATCTCAGGCGGTATCGTTTGTAATATTTATAATAGGAATCGTGTTATTATTCCTGAACAGAAAAAAGGAGGACAAATATTATGCAAATTATAGACGGAAAAAAGGTATCGGCAGAAGTAAAAGAGCAAGTAAGAAAGCAGGTTGAGGAGCTCAAGGCGGCTCACGGCATAACACCCGGACTTGCGGTAGTTATCGTCGGCGACGACCCGGCTTCAAGGGTTTATGTAAACAACAAGAAAAAGGCGTGCGAGGTAGTGGGCTTTAAGTCCGAGGAATACGCGCTGCCTGCCGAGACGACCCAGGAGGAGCTTCTCGCGCTTGTTGAAAAGCTCAACGACAAGGCTGACATCAACGGCATCCTTGTGCAGCTTCCGCTTCCAAAGCATCTTGACGACAAGGCGGTTATCGAGGCTATCAATCCGCAAAAGGATGTTGACGCCTTCCACGCCGTAAACGTGGGCAAGATCATGCTGGGAGAATACGACTTTTTGCCCTGCACCCCTGCCGGCGTAATGGAAATGCTGCACTCGTATGATATCCAGGTAAGCGGCAAAAACTGCGTTGTTATCGGAAGAAGCAACATCGTGGGCAAGCCTATGGCAATGCTTTTGCTGCACGAAAACGGCACAGTGACGATTTGCCACAGCCGCACTCAGAATCTTGCCGAGGTCTGCGCTCGTGCTGATATCCTTGTTGCGGCAGTCGGCAAGCCAAAGTTTGTGACAGCCGATATGGTCAAGGAGGGCGCGGTCGTTATCGACGTCGGCATGGACAGAGACGAAAACGGCAAGCTCTGCGGCGACGTTGACTTTGAGAACGTCAAGGACAAGTGCTCCTACATAACCCCGGTTCCCGGCGGCGTGGGTCCTATGACGATCGCGACGCTTATGAAAAACACCCTAAAGGCGTGCAAATTGCAGAACGGATTGGATTAATTTTAATGGACAATTCAGACCGTGCAAAAACACGATATATAAAAACGCATCATACTATATATTGAGTTTTTATTGATTATTATCAACGTTATATATCTATATATAGAACGTTTTAGCACAGTCTGAATTGACAATTGACAATGGACAATTTTGGTCGGGAAGATAGATTTTTGCCATAAAAAACGTTTGTTCCCGACTGTATAAATATGGTGCTAAATCAACTTTTCCCAAAAACGTAGTTTCCCGAAGCAGGCATTTTCGGGCAACCGACGTTTGAATCAGCACCGAGCTTTCAGCTCGGCTTAAAAAGCTCGGAGTAAAAAACTTGACAAGATGGGATTGTTGTGGTATAGTATATAAGCCGCGTATTGTGGGCAGGCGTGCGTGCGCCCAAAAGCGAGTTTATCCGCCCACAGATAGCGAGCCCTAATAAAAGGATGGTAAAAAAATGTACGCAGTTATTCAGACAGGCGGCAAGCAGTACAAGGTGACCAAGGACGAGGTTATCTTTATTGAGAAGCTTGACGTTGAAGCACAGGATAAGGTGACCTTTGACGTTGTTGCAATTGGCACAGACGACGGCATCAAGGTTGGAAATCCGCTCCTCAGCGGCGCGAAGGTTACAGCCGAGGTTGTTAAGAACGGTAAGGGCAAGAAGATCAGAGTTGCTACTTACAAGCCTAAAAAGGGCGAGAAGAGAACCAAGGGTCACAGACAGCCTTACACACAGGTTAAGATCACTTCTATCGAAGCCTGATTATGATTAAGGCAGAGTTTCGGTACTCGGACAACCAAATTTGCGGATTTACGATCACCGGGCACTCGGACTGGGACGAGCAGGGCAAGGACATTGTCTGTGCGGCGGTCAGCTCGGCGGCGATCATGGCGGCAAACACGGTAACCGAGATTCAGCAAATCAAGGCTGATATCACCGACAGGGACGGATTTTTGCAATTTGATCTGTCCGGAGCTGAGGCAAGATCCGCAGAAGCAGTTCTGGAGGGTTTGAGGCTTCATCTCACTGCTCTTTCAGAAGAGTATCCACAATTTATTAATGTAAAAACTTCGGAGGTGTAAGGTTATGCTTAAAATAAACATTCAGTTATTCGCTCATAAAAAGGGAATGGGTTCTACAAAGAACGGCCGTGACAGTGAGTCAAAGCGTCTCGGCGTAAAGCGTGCCGACGGACAGCAGGTTCTTGCAGGCAACATTCTTGTAAAGCAGAGAGGAACTCACATTCATCCCGGCGCAAACGTTGGCAGAGGCTCTGACGACACTCTGTTCGCAAAGATCGACGGCGTTCTCAAGTTTGAGCGCGTTGGCAAGGACAGAAAGCGCGCGAGCGTTTATCCTGTTGAGCAGTAAGATTTTTTTGAGGGTGGATTTTGTATCCGCCCTTTTTGTTTTTTTACGAAAAAAGCTCCGGGAGTGATAAAAAATGTTTGTAGATAAAGTAAAAATCAAAATCAAAGCCGGCGACGGCGGCGACGGCGCGGTTTCGTTCCACCGCGAAAAATATGTTGCGGCAGGCGGACCCGACGGCGGCGACGGCGGCAAGGGCGGAAACATAGTCTTTTTGGCTGATTCAAACCTTTCGACCCTAGCCGATTTCCGCTACAAAAGAAAATACAACGCTCCAAAGGGCGAAAACGGCAGGGGCGGCAGGTGCAAGGGCAAAAACGCCGAGGATCTGATAATCCGCGTTCCGGTGGGAACTCTCGTTAAGGAGGAGCAAAGCGGCAGGCTGCTTGCCGACGTTTCGGACGACGAGCCGCATATCGTTGCCCGGGGCGGCAAGGGCGGCTGGGGCAATCCGCATTTTGCAACTCCGGTCAGACAGGTTCCAAGATTTGCAAAGCCGGGCTTGCCGGGTGAGGAATTTGACGTTGTTTTGGAGCTAAAGCTGCTTGCAGACGTGGGCTTGGTGGGCTTTCCAAACGTTGGAAAAAGCACTCTCGTCAGCGTGGTTTCCCAGGCAAAGCCCGAGATCGCCGACTATCATTTTACGACGATCACCCCGGTGCTCGGAGTTGTTTCAATGGGCGAGGGCTCGTCCTTTGTAATGGCAGACATCCCCGGGCTGATCGAGGGCGCGTGGCAGGGCACAGGGCTTGGTCATCAGTTTTTGCGCCACGTTGAACGCTGCCGAATGCTGGTTCACATTGTTGACGTTTCGGGCAGCGAGGGCAGAGACCCGATCGAGGATTTTGACACCATAAACGCAGAGCTCGAAAAGTTTGATCCCGAGCTTGCAAAAAGGCCGATGGTGGTTGCCGGAAACAAGTGCGACATGGCGACCGACGAGCAGATCGAGGAGTTCAAAAAATACGTGAACAGCAAGGGCTACGAGTTCTTTCCAATCATGGCGGCGATCGCCTATGACGTTGAGCCGCTGCTCAAAAAAATCCAGGAAATGCTCTCAAAGCTTCCGCCCATCACAAAATATGAACCCGAGCCTGCTCCGGTCATGAAGGTCGAGGACTTTGACGACCACAGCGTAACGGTCAAGAACATCAACGGCGTATTTACGGTTGAGGCTGACTGGCTTTTGCAGGTGATGAAGGGCATCAATTTTGACGACTACGAAAGCCTGAATTATTTTCAAAAGGTGCTCATAAACGGCGGAGTTATCGACGCGCTCAAGGCAAAGGGCTGCGAGGACGGCGACACGGTTTCGATCTACGACGTTGAATTTGATTTTATGGAATAAATATGGATAGTAACGAGATAAAAAAGCACAACAAAAACGACGACTTTTCGCCGCTGACCCTGGCATTCGTGGGCGACGGAGTTTATGACCTTTTGGTCAGAAGCTATCTTGTCCGCCAGGCAAACCGACCGGTGGGTGAGCTGAACCGCAGAAAGGTCGCGCTCGTCAACTGCAAAAGTCAGGCAAGGTTTGCAAGGCTTATCATGGACAGCCTGAGCGAAAAGGAGCTTGCGGTGTACAAGCGCGGCAGAAACGCCGCCCCAAAATGTACCCCAAAAAACGGAAGCGTTGCCGACTATCACAGCGCGACCGGGCTTGAGGCACTGTTCGGCTATCTTTATCTTAACGGCGAGACAGACAGGATAGACGAGCTTTTTGAAATGATACTTTCGTTTTGAGACCTCGGGAAACAACTATTATACTAGTATTAAATAATTGCGGCGGCTTCCGAAAAAATCGCGGAAGCCGCCTTTTTATAGTTTGGATTTTGGAGTTTCGGTTGGGCAGACAGGTTTTGTTATAAAAAACTTTTGTTCCCGAACTTAACTAAATGGACAATTGACAATGGACAATGGACAATTATTGTCGTGAAGATAGAATGAATATAAAAAATATCTTTGTTCCCGACTGTATTAGTATTGCTATAGTTTTATTAATACAGCCGTAGCGACCTGTTTAACGTTGTGCTTTTCCGAGGGCGCACACATGGGTGCGACACTACAACTGTCAAGGAAAACTAAAATATAGCCATAGTAATACAGTCGGGAGCAAAGGTGGTTTTCTTACAAATTCTGTCTGCCCGACCGAAATTTTCCAATTTCCATTTTCAATTGTCAATTGATTTACTTTCGTGTGACCGAGCTTTCAGCTTCTAACGGGGATCCCTTTTTCGGTCAGGTATTTTTTTAGATCGGGGATCGGGATCTCGCCGAAATGGAAGAGCGAGGCTGCCAAAACCGCGTCTGCCTTTCCATCGGTAAAGGCGTCGTAAAAATGGCTGAGCGCACCTGCGCCGCCGCTTGCGATCACAGGAATGTTTACTTTTTCGGAAACCGCCTTGGTCAGTGCAAGGTCGTAGCCCTGCTTTTGACCGTCCTCATCCATGCTGGTCAGCAAAATTTCGCCTGCTCCCAGCTTTTCGCATTTTTGAGCCCACTCAACAGCGTCAATGCCCATCGGCTTTCTGCCGCCGTTGATGTAAACCTCCCAGCCGCCTTCGCAGCGTTTTGCGTCTATTGCCGCGACAACGCACTGGCTTCCGAATTTATACGCCGCCTCGCTGATAAGCTCCGGGCGGTGAACTGCGGCGGAATTGACCGAAACCTTGTCCGCGCCGGCTCTGAGCAGGGAATTAAAGTCGTCAACGCTCCTTATGCCGCCGCCGACGGTAAAGGGGATAAAGATCGAGCTTGCAACGCGCTCAACCATGTCGATAGTGATGTTGCGCGAATCGCTCGAAGCGGTGATGTCGAGGAAAACAAGCTCGTCCGCGCCCTGCTTGTCGTACTGGATCGCACACTCAACGGGGTCGCCGGCGTCAACAAGGTTGACAAAGCTCATGCCCTTGACAACTCGTCCGTTTTTTACATCAAGGCAGGGGATAAT
Organism: uncultured Eubacteriales bacterium; assembly: GCA_900315605.1. Classification (GTDB taxonomy): domain Bacteria; phylum Bacillota; class Clostridia; order Oscillospirales; family Acutalibacteraceae; genus Ruminococcoides. The sequence goes on from OMZU01000013.1 coordinate 42,139, forward strand.
TCTTTTTGCGTACATTTATTTCACCTCCGCGATTTCGGCAAAGTTTCTTAGGATCTGCAAGCCGGTTTCGCCGCTTTTTTCGGGGTGGAACTGGGTCGCAAAAACGTTGCCGCTCTCAACCGCGGCGTCAATTGTCACTCCGTAGCTTGTTTGGGCAGATACAATGCCTTTGTCTGCGGCGTTGAGGTAATAGGAATGAACAAAATAAAAATACGGCTCGCCGCTGATCCCTTTGAACAGACCGTCGTGCTTTTTGATGTCAAGGCTGTTCCAGCCCATGTGCGGTATCTTCAAGCCCTCGCCGCCGGGGATCTTGGTGATCGAGCCGTCAAAAATGCCAAAGCCCTTTGCGCCGGGACTTTCTTCACTTTTGGGAAAAAGGAGCTGCAAGCCGAGGCAGATCCCGAAAAACGGCTTTCCGCTTTGGATAAAGTCTAGCACGGTTTTGCGGATGCCGAGGCTGTCCATGGTGTCAACGGTGTCGCCGAACGAGCCCACGCCCGGAAGCACGGCAGAGTCGGCTTTGAGAATAAGGTCGCGGTCATTTGTAACCGTGACGTCGCAGCCAATGTGAGCAAAGGCTTTGCTGACGCTGCGAACGTTTCCTGCGCCGTAATCAATAATGGCAATCATAAAATCAGCTCCGTTTTTGTGTTATTATTTTTGATATTGACGATATGCTTATTCTATCACAGCTTTTGAGCTTTTGCAACAAATTGATAAAAAAAGAGAGTTGGGTACGTTAATCTTGCAAAAATATAAAAATTATGCTTAATAAATATTGAATTTTGCAAGTTGTTATGATAAAATGAAAGTAATTATGGTTTTGTGAGGTAATCAAAATGATAACCCATCTTTTGACGAGAATTGATCTTATGATGAATTCTTTTTCCAAGGGACAAAAGCGTATCGCGCTTTATATAGAGGAGCACTACGACAAGGCGGCGTTTATGACCGCCTCAAAGCTGGGCGAGACCGTTGGGGTTTCCGAGAGCACCGTGGTGCGCTTTGCCACCGAGCTTGGCTACGACGGATATCCAAAGCTGCAAAAGGCGATGCAGGAGATGATCCGCAACAAGCTGACCTCGGTTCAGCGTATTGAGGTGACTGCAAACAGGATAGGCGACGGAAACGTGCTCGACAGCGTGCTCAATCAGGATATCGACAAGATCCGCAGGACGATCGAGGAGACCTCTCACGAGGACTTTAACCGCGCGGTCGAGGAGATTTGCAGCGCGAAAAGGATCTATATCTTCGGCGTGCGCTCAACCGCCGCTATAGCTAATTTTCTCGCCTATTATTTTGAACTGATCTTTGACAACGTGAGGGTGATCAACACCACCAGCGCGACGACTACATATGAGCATATTTTTAGGATCACCGAAAACGACGTTATCATCGGGATCTCGTTTCCGCGCTACAGCCAAATGGCTATTGAGGCGATGAACTTTGCGCGTGCCAGAGGCGCGCACGCTGTTGCGATCACCGACAGCATGGCTTCTCCGCTGGTTCAGTCCGCGGACTCGATTTTGATCGCCAGAAGCGACATGGCTTCGGTCGTAGATTCGCTGGTCGCGCCCCTGAGCCTTATCAACGCGCTGATCGTTGCAACGGTGCTCAGAAAAAAGGACGAGGTGAGCGACACCTTTATGGAGCTTGAAAAGCTGTGGAACCGAGAGGGCGTTTACGCAAACCACGACAACGAGCCGGAGAAAGCAGATGGACGCAGTTAAAAAGAAAATAGTCGTTGTCGGCGCGGGAGCAGCCGGAATGATGGCGGCAGGCAGAGCCGCGGAGCTTGGCGCAAAGGTTGTGCTGATAGAAAAAAATCAGCGCGTCGGCAGAAAAATAATGATAACCGGCAAGGGCAGGTGCAACCTGACGAACAACTGCGAGGTCAGGACGTTTATCGAAAACGTTCCCGTAAATCCACGGTTTTTGTATTCAGCGATAAACTACTTTACGCCTCAGGACGCGATGGAGTTTTTTGAGTTGATGGGCGTTGAGCTGAAAACCGAGAGAGGGAACAGGGTTTTTCCTGTTTCGGACAGGGCGGCGGATATCGTTGACGCGCTGCGTGAGTATGTCTTGAGCAGCGGAGTAAAAATCGTGAACGACGCCGCGCGCGAGCTGCTCTTGGAGGACGGCGCGGTTGCCGGGATCAAGGCCGAAAAAGAAACTTATTATGCCGACAGCGTGATCGTTTGCTGCGGCGGCAAAAGCTATCCGCTCACAGGCTCAACGGGCGACGGCTATCGCCTTGCAGCTCAGGCAGGACACAGCGTGACAGAATTAAAGCCCTCGCTGGTCCCGCTTGAAAGCAGCGACGGCGACTGCAAGTCAATGCAGGGCTTGTCGCTGAAAAATATCGCCGTAAAAATCATTGACAACAAAACCGGAAAGACCGTTTATACGGACTTTGGCGAAATGCTGTTCACTCATTTTGGGGTGAGCGGTCCGGTCATCCTTTCGGCAAGCTCGCATATCAGAGACATTTCCGAGGGAAAATATACCTTGTCGGTCGATCTAAAGCCGGCTCTCAATTTTGAGAAGCTTGACAGAAGGATCCAAAACGACTTTCGCGAGAACTCGAACCGCGACGTTTCAAACGCATTTTCAAAGCTTTTGCCGCGCAAGCTGATCGTTCCGGTTTTAAAGCGTTGGGGAGTTGAGTTTGACAGAAAATGCAACTCGATAACGCGCGCCGAGCGTCACGCCCTGTGCGAGCTGCTAAAGGGCTTTACAATCGATATAAAGGGCTTTCGCCCGATCGAAGAGGCGATCGTCACCTCGGGCGGCGTAAAAACAACGGAGCTCAGCCCAAAGACAATGGAAAGCAAGCTGGTTTCGGGCTTGTATTTTGCAGGCGAGGTCATTGACTGCGACGCCTACACCGGCGGCTTTAACCTTCAAATCGCCTGGTCGACCGGCAGACTTGCCGGAGAAAACGCGGCGTATTTGTAAAGGCAATACCGCACAATTCCGGCGCGCGCCTTGCTTGAATATTATTCCGTCGGATTGCCCAAAAATTTTGCCTAAACAATTATTTACCGATCAAAAGGAGAATTATTATGTCTGTTGCAGTTGCTCTTGACGGCCCTGCCGGTGCAGGAAAGTCGTCAGTCGCCAAAAAAGCGGCAAAGGAGCTTGATTTTATTTATGTTGATACCGGCGCACTCTACCGCACCATCGGTCTTGCGGCAATGCGCGAAAATATAGAGCCTGTCGCTTCCGACGAGGTCTTTGATCTGCTAAAGAGGATCAAGGTCGAGCTGACCTTTAACGAAAAGGGAGAGCAGATCGTTCTGCTCAACGGCGAGGATGTTTCGGGGCAGATAAGAACCCCGGAGGCTTCTATGACCGCGTCAAAGATTTCGGCGATCCCCGAGGTCAGGGCGTTCCTTTTGGACTTGCAGAGAAGCATGGCAAAAACCAACAACGTTATCATGGACGGCAGAGATATAGGAACAGTCGTTCTGCCCGACGCTCAGGTCAAGATCTTCCTGACAGCCGCGCCCGAGGCACGCGCCGGCAGAAGATACAAGGAGCTTATCGAAAAGGGCATGGACGTCAAATATGAGGACATCCTTAACGACGTTATCGAGCGTGATAATTTTGATATGAACCGCGAAATAGCACCGCTGAAGCCTGCCGAGGACAGCGTGACGGTGGACACGACCGAGCTTGATTTTGACCAGAGCGTTGAGGCGGTCATTTCGGTCATCAAGGAGAAAACGGACAAGCACTTTTAGTGTGGAGTTTCGGTCGGGAAGAAAAATTTTGTTTGGAAAATAAGTTTGTTTCCGGTTGGATAAATATGGATATAGTTTTATTTTTTAAACAGGTTGCCTCTATAACCAAAAAAGAAAACGATTGCTAAATAAATATAAATACAGTCGGGAACAAAGGTTTTTAATAAATACATTCTGTCTGCTCGACCAAAACTCCACACTCCAAACTCCACACTCCACACTAATAAAAATTCATTTGGAGGAAAAAGATGGGACAGTCAAAGGTACTTTACAGATTCGGCAAGGTAGTTTGTATGCCGATTTTTAAGGCGTTGTATCGCTTTAAGGTCATTAACAAGGAGGCAATGCCGGAATCGGGCGGTTATATTTTGACATGTAATCATATTTCGTATTCCGATCCGCCGCTTTTGGGACTCAGCAGCAAGCGCAGACTTTACTTTATGGCGAAGTCCGAGCTTTTTAAAAATAAGTTTTTTGCCGCGCTCATCACCGCCCTGGGAGCGTTCCCGGTCGAGAGGGGCGCAGGCGACAACAAGGCGATCAACACCGGCGAGGAGCTGATCCGCCGCGGCGAGGTCATGACGATCTTTATTGAGGGCGGAAGAAGCAAAACCGGCGAGCTTATGCGCCCCCGAAGCGGCTGCGCGCTGGTTGCTCAGCAAATGCAGGTTCCCGTTGTTCCGGCGTGCATCACCGTTGTGGGCAACCCCAAAAGAACCTTTGCAAAGCGCGTTATCCATTTTGGCGAGCCGCTCACTCCCGAGCAGCTTGGGCTTGCGCCCGGCTCGGAGCTTGACAGGCGCGCACTCAAAAACGCCTCGGAAATGATAATGGGCGAAATCAGAAAAATGAGGGAGAACGACCTGAATGAGTACGGTAAGCATCAGAAAGGCTGATTCGGCAGGCTTTTGCTTTGGCGTGAGCCGCGCCGTGAACATCGTCAACGAGCTGCTTGACGAGGGCAAAAGGGTTTGCACCCTCGGCCCGATCATTCACAACATGGAGATGGTTCGCGAGCTCAGCGAAAAGGGCTGCCGCCCGATCGACAGCGTTGACGAACTTGAGGACGGCGAGATACTGGTGATCCGTTCGCACGGCGTCCCAAAAAGCGTCACCGACGAGCTTGACCAAAGGGGGATCGACTACAAGGACGCGACCTGTCCGTTTGTAAAGAAGATCCACAAAATCGTTCAGGCAACAGACCCCGAGCATGACGTTATGCTGATTGCCGGCAACAGAAATCACCCCGAGGTCATAGGCATCATAAGCTACTGCGCCTGCGAATGGTTCAGCTTTAACAACGAGGACGAATTAGACGAGATTTTGCCAATTGTTCTTGAAAAGAAAAATAAAATCATAAATATTGTTGCACAAACCACATTTGACACAAAAGAATGGAAAAAGTCAATAAAAAAGCTAAAAAAACTATGTACAAATCCAAAAATATTTGATACAATATGTAATGCTACGTCAGTTAGGCAGAATGAAGCCGATCTGATAGCCGCTCAGTCGGATTTTATGGCAGTGATAGGAGACCGCCACAGCTCCAATACGGGAAAGCTGTTTGACATCTGCAAAAAGCGATGCGCGAACTCCGTGCTCATAGAAACCGCTGACGAGCTTGACAGAGAGCAGGTTCAGGCTGCCGCGCGCATAGGCGTAACTGCGGGGGCGTCAACGCCCGCAAGGATAATAAAGGAGGTACTGGATACAATGAGTGAGATTAAATCCGGTGAAAATGTTGTTGAAGAATCTTTTGAGGCGATGCTAGAGGAATCCCTCAAAAACTTAAATACAAACGAGAGGGTAATGGGTACAGTGCTCAGCATTGCTCCCAACGAGGTTCAGGTTGACGTCGGCAGGAAGCAAACGGGAATCATTCCGGCTTCCGAGCTTACAAACGACCCCAATGTGTCGCCTGAGGACATTGTAAAGGTTGGCGACGAGATCGAGCTTTTGATTATGAAAACCAACGATCAGGAAGGCACCATCATGCTTTCAAAGCGCAGAGTCGACGAGAGAAAGGGCTGGGATCAGCTTCAGGAGAAGGTTGATTCTCAGGAGATCCTTTCAAGCAAGGTAACAGAGGCTGTAAAGGGCGGCGTTATCGTTCTTTATAACGGCGTAAGAGTATTTATCCCTGCTTCTCAGGCAACCGCAACAAGAGACGAGAGCCTTGAGGATCTTGTAGGTCAGGACGTTGATTTCAGACTTATCGAGGTTTCTCAGCGCGGAAGATACAAGAGAGCCATCGGTTCTATCCGCAGCGTGCTCAAGGAGCAGAGAGCTGCTCAGCGCGAGGCGTTCTGGGCAGAGTGCGAGGTTGGCAAGCGCTACAAGGGCGTTGTCAAGTCTCTCACAAGCTACGGTGCGTTTGTTGATCTTGGCGGCGTGTTCGGCATGATCCACATTTCCGAGCTTTCATGGACCCACATCAAGCACCCCAGCGAGGTTGTCAATGTCGGCGACACTGTTGAGGTTTACATCAAGGATATCAACGAGGAGACAAAGAAGATCTCTCTCGGCTTTAAGAACGCAGAGGACAATCCGTGGGAGATCCTCAAGAACCAGTATCCCGAGGGAACTGTTGTTAAGGCAAAGATCGTTGGTCTCACAACCTTTGGCGCGTTCGCTAACATCATCCCGGGCATTGACGGCTTGATCCACATTTCTCAGATCGCCAACAAAAGAATTGATAAGCCCGCTGATGTTCTCAGCGTTGGCGATGAGGTCGAAGCCAAGATCACTGCGATCGACTTTGACAAAAAGCGCGTAAGCCTTTCAATGCGCGCACTTCTTCCCGAGGACGAGCAGGCTCCTGCAAAGGCAGCTCCGGCTGACGACGTTGCTGAGGCAGAAGAGGCTGTTGAGGAAGCTGCTGCTCCGGCAGAAGAGGTTGCAGCTCCGGCAGAGGAAGCTGCGGCTCCTGCAGAAGAAGCCGAGACAACCGAGGCAGAATAATCAATACATATCAGGGGCACTCTTTTTGAGTGCCCTGTTTTGATTTTTGAAGATTTTTGAAAAAACCGTCAGGCAAAAACGGAGGAAAAAATATGACCCCACAGGAAGAGTTTATAGAGATTTATCAGGAGCACATAACGCGTCAGGGCGCGGACGAGCTGCTTGAATGGCTCAAAAGGACCGATTTCTTTACCGCGCCGGCAAGCACGCGCTATCACTGCGCCTGCGAAAACGGCTTGGTCATGCACTCCGTCAGCGTTTTTAATACGATGATGGAAAAGCATTTTGACGAGGAGACCGACAGCATAGAGAGCTTTGCGATATGCGGACTGCTGCATGATCTGTGCAAGGCGCAGTTCTACAAGGTCTCCACACGAAACGTCAAAAACGAGCAGACAGGTCAGTGGGAAAAGGTGCCCTACTATGCGATCGAGGATCGATTTCCCTATGGTCACGGCGAAAAATCGGTGTTCCTGATCGAACGCAAAATGCACCTCAAAATCGACGAGGCAATGGCGATCCGCTGGCATATGGGCGAGTTCGGCGACAAAAACAGCAATACCATAAGTCAGGCTTACGACAAATATCCGCTTGCCGTAAAGCTGCATCTTGCGGATTTGGAATCAACCTTTTTGCGCGAAAAGGGAACTTCTCAGGTGAACAAATAAATTATGGATAAAGCTTCTGCAAAAATCAGAGTTGACGAGCTTTCGCGTCAGCTTGAATATCACAACGATCTTTACTACAATATGGACGAGCCGGAGATCTCCGACTTTGAATACGACAAAATGCTCAGGGAGCTTGAGGAGCTTGAGGAAGAATTTCCGGAGCTAAGGCTTCCGACCTCTCCCACAAACAGGGTGGGCGGCAGCGCAGGCGAAAAGTTTTCGCCCGTTGTCCACAGCGTTCCCATGGAGAGCCTTCACGACAGCTTTTCGGCTGAGGAGATACGCGACTTTGACCGAAGGGTAAAGGAGGTCGCGCCCGACGCGAAATATATCGTCGAGCCAAAGTTCGACGGACTTTCGGTGCTCTGCGAATACAAAAACGGCGTTTTTGTGCGCGGCTCGACCAGAGGCGACGGGATCACCGGCGAGGATGTTACCGACAATTTGATGACGATAAAAAGCCTGCCGAAGCGTATCGCAAACGCGCCCGAGCTTTTGGAGGTCAGGGGCGAGGTCTATATGTCGTTCAAAAGCTTTGAGGAGCTTGTCAAAAGGCAGGAGGAGAACGAAGAAAAGCCTGCCAAAAATCCCCGAAACGCTGCCGCAGGCTCGCTGCGCCAAAAGAACGCAAAAATCACCGCGCAGCGAAAGCTCGACATCTTTGTGTTTAACGTTCAGCGCGTCGAGGGAGCGGCTCTTGAATCTCACAGGCAGAGCCTTGATTATCTCTCCGAGCTTGGCTTTCCGACTTCGTTCTACAAGGTCTGCGACAACGCGGACGAGGTGCTCGAAGAAATCGATCGGATCGGAAACATGCGCGGCGAGCTTGACTATGCGATCGACGGCGCGGTCGTCAAGGTGGACAGCTTTGCTCAGCGCGCGCTTTTGGGCAGCACGGCAAAATACCCCAAGTGGGCTGAGGCGTACAAGTATCCCCCCGAGGAAAAGCAGACCAAGCTGCTCGACGTTGAGATAAACGTCGGCAGGACCGGCGCGCTCACCCCGGTGGGCATCTTTGAACCGGTCTTGCTTGCCGGCACCACCGTGAGCAGGGCGACCCTGCACAACCGCGATTTTATAGAAGAAAAAGGCATCTGCGTCGGCGACACCGTGCTCATCCGCAAGGCAGGCGAGATCATCCCCGAGGTGCTTTGCGTTTGCGAGCACGCCGAGAACGCGGTGCCGTTCAAATTCCCCGAAACCTGCCCCTCGTGCGGAAGTCCGGTGGTTCAGGACAACGAGGCGGCGGTTCGCTGTACGAATACCGACTGCCCGGCGCAGCTTATGCGACACCTGATCCATTTTGTGAGCCGCGACGCAATGGATATCGACGGTCTGGGTCCCGCGGTTTTGGAGCAGCTTGTGGGCGCAGAGCTGGTAAAATCTCCTGCCGACCTCTACAGGCTGAGCGCGGAGGATATTTCGGGGCTTGAGCGAATGGCGGAGAAGTCCGCAAACAATCTGATCTCAGCGATCGAAAAGTCAAAGCAATGCGAGCTCTACAGGGTTTTGTACGCCCTCGGCGTCAGAAATATCGGGCTAAAGGCTGCAAGGCTTGTCTGCGAAAGCTTTTTGACGATCGACGATATCATGAACGCCAAAGCCGAGGCTTTTGAGCAAATAGAGGGCTTTGGAAGCATCATGGCGCAGAGCCTTGAAAATTATTTCTCGCTTGACAGCACCAAAAACCTGATCGCCGAGCTAAAGTCTCTGGGGCTTGAGATGAAGCCCTCGGAGCAAAAGAAAAAGGGCGGCGTTTTTGAGGGCAAAACCTTTGTCCTCACCGGAACTCTGCCGACGATGACAAGGAGCGAGGCTTCAAAGCTGATTGAGCAAAACGGCGGAAAAACCTCGTCCTCGGTCTCAAAAAAGACCTCGTATGTTCTTGCCGGCGAGGAAGCCGGAAGCAAGCTCACAAAGGCGCAGTCGCTGGGCATTGATATCTTGAGCGAGGAAGAATTTTTGAAAATGCTGCAATAATACTTTTATTATCAAATATTTTGAGCAGCAAAAACAGAGAATAGTATTGCCTATAATATAATTACAAAACCATCGGGTGAAGATAAAAAACATCTTCACCCGATGGTCTTTTTAGCTTTGTTAACAAAAACAAAACATACGCTCTGGGAGGAAATTTTTATGAAAACAATCAAAAAAACAGTGAGTGCTCTCTTGTCACTCACAACGATCATCGGCTCATTATCGATCGTACCCGTAAGCGCAAGCGCGAAGGAAGGGGTACCCTACACCGAAAGAACATGGCAGGATTCCGCGATAGTTGAATCCACCGAGATCTGTTCGGATTTCAACACTCTCGGCGAATCCGCAAAGCAGCTCGAAACCGGCTGGTATGTGGTAGACAGCGATCTGACCCTGTCCGACCGTCTGACAGTTGCCAACGATCAGGACGTGCATATGATCCTTTGCGACGGATGTAAGCTCAATGCACCAAAGGGCGTTATCGTTTCTGACACAGCGAGACTTACAGTCTACGGTCAGTCAGGCAGCACCGGCGTGCTTGAAGCATATAACCCCGACGGAGCAGGAATCGGCGGTCTTGATGAAAAGAAGGCAGGCACAATGCTCTTTAAGGGCGGCACGATCAACGCCACCGGCGGCGGTAAGGACGCAGGCATAGGCACCGGCAAGAACGATGATTCCAAATTCAGAATGATCGAGATCTACGGCGGCACAGTCAACGCGAAGGGCGGTCACATGGGCGCAGGAATCGGCGGAGGTACAGAGTATCGCACCAGCATCATCACCGAACCGACAGGAATCAAGGGCACACTGACAGACATAATGGACTTCTTCAATTTTGATATAGGCGACGGCGGCGAGGGCGGCCCGGTTGAGATCAACGGCGGAATCGTTATCGCATGGGGCGGCAAGGAATCCTCTGCTATCGGCTACGGTCAGGAGGGCGACGAGCTCGGCGAGCTCAAGATCTCAGACGACTTGAGCGTATACGATATCGGCATCGCGTCGGATTATCACCTGAGCTACGGAGATATAATCAATACTTTGACAAAATTGCAGGATCATTCCAGAAAAGAGATCATGCAGGAAATCAAAGAAAAGCTTAGTTCCGACCTGAGCATCGAGAGCCTGAAAGAGAAGATCAAGATCCAAGAGATCGCCAAGGGCGAACGCTCAAAGACCTGTCAGGCTGAAGAGAAGCTTGTTGTAATCATGCCAAAGAATATCAACAACCCGGGCGAGCTCAACTGAGCAAAGCTTTAAGGCAATACCGCATAATTCAGGTGTACGGATTGCGCAGTCAGATTTTTCGTCAGAATGTTCAAATAATCAGTTCGCATACTGACGTATGGGGACTGTATGCAAGCAAGGCGTGCGCCGCGAATTGTGCGGTGTTGCCTTAAAATAAAAAACAAAACAGAACCTTTCCGATTTGGAGAGGTTCTATTTTTATGCTTGTCTGCATAGGATTAAGCATGAACAAAATGTGGAAGTGAAATTTATGACTGACGACAGCTTGCGGTTTTCTCAGGCGGCACAGTGCCTTTCTCCGCGGCTTTTGAGCCGGGTCAAAGACCTTGAAAAAGACCTTGCATACAGTGCAAACGAGCTTAGGCTCAGGCTGAACAGACCGCTTTCTGTTTCCTGCGCCGACAAAAGCTGTTACATAACGGAATCCGGGGAGCTCACCGAAAACATTTCGCGGCGGCTGCTCACGGTTGAAAAAAAGGATATTGACCATAGCTTTGGCTACATCTGCGAGTATTCGGTTTATGCCAGACAAAGCGAGATCGCCTGCGGCTTTGTGACGCTCAAAGGCGGTCACAGGGTCGGCATCTGCGGCACAGCGGTCAGCAGAGACGGCGCGCTTGTAAATGTCAGGAGCATTTCGTCGCTGAATATACGCATTGCACGCGAGCACAAGGGCTGCTCGGGTGAATTGCTTGAAAAAACAAGAGAAATCTCGGGCGGTATATTGATCTGCGGTCCGCCGTGCTCGGGCAAGACAACGGTTTTGCGCGATTTGGCTCGAACGCTTTCATACAAAAATCGGGTTTCGCTGATCGACGGCAGGGGAGAGCTTGCGGCAGCCTGCGGCGGAGTTTTTCAAAACGACGTGGGCATGTGCGATGTGTTCGACGGCTACCCAAAGGACGTTGCTATGGAGCAGGCGTTGAGGTCGATGTCGCCGCAGATAATCATTTGTGACGAGCTGGGCTCGGAGGCTGACGTTCGTGCAGCCGAAAACGCGCTGAACTGCGGCGTTCGGCTGATAGCCACCGCCCATGCCGTCGATTTTTCCGAGCTCAAAAACCGCGCCGGGCTCAAAAGGCTTGCCGCGCTCGGCGGCTTTGAGGCGGTTGCCGCGCTGAGCGGAGGGGCAAGCCCCGGAAGCCTGTCGGCTGTTGCAAGGGCAGGCGAGGTCTTTGGCTTTTAAGCTTATCGGCTGTGCGCTTTTGATTTTTGCCTGCTTTTTTACGGGCTGCCTAAAGGCGAAAAAGCTGTACAGCCGCAGGGATTTTCTGTCTGATTTCCTCTCGTTTTTGACCACGCTCAAAACGAACATTCGCTACAGCGGCGAGGATATTTTTACGCTGCTTGAGGCTACCGCCGAGGGCTGCGGCACGCTTTGGCTCAGCGGCTTTTCGCTTGAACGCGGCGACCCCGAGTCTGCATGGCATAGGCGTGTGAACGCGCTGTATGATTTTGTTGACAAAACGGACAGGCAGCTTTTGCTTGACTTTGGTTCCAAGCTCGGCAAAACCGATTTGGAGGGTCAGCTCAGTCACATCGAAAGATACGAAACGCTTTTTGAACTGCGCCTTGAAAACGCCGTGGAAGAAATCGCAAAAAAATCAAAGCTATACAGGGCGATGGGGCTTTTTATCGGAATTTCCGCCGCCTTGCTGATGATGTAGAGGTAAAAATGGACGTAGAATTGATTTTCAAAATCGCCGCCGTGGGAATCATCGTCGCGGTGCTCTCTCAGCTCCTCATTCGCAGTGGCAGAGAGGAGCAGGCTATGCTCACGACCCTTGCGGGGCTTGTTGTGGTGCTCACGCTGGTCGTCACGCAGATCAGCACGCTTTTTGACACGATCAAAAAGCTCTTTGGGTTTTAGCCATGAGTATAATTTCTGTTGGTGCGCTTGCGGTTGCGGCGGCGGTTTTTGTTGTGCTCCTCCGCCCCAAAAACGGCGAGATCGCTCTGCTTTTGGGTGCGGCGTGCTCAGTTGCGATACTCGCGCTGGTTTTTTCTCAGGCTTCGGCGGTGCTCGATACGGTCGCCAAAATCATAGCTGCCGCAGATATCAGCAGCAGCTACGTTGCGGTTTTGCTCAAGGCGGTCGGGATCTGCCTTGTTACGGAGTTTGCGGTCAACACCTGCAAGGACGCCGGAAGCCAAAGCCTTGCCTGCAACGTTTCGCTTGCCGGAAAGCTGATGGTCACAGTTGCCGCCCTGCCGCTGTATATTGACATACTTAATTCTGTTTTATCGCTTGTAAAAGGTTGAGGAAGTTGAAATTTTTGATCTCTTTGTTTGCCGCGCTCACGCTTGCGGCCTGCTCGGTTTTTTCGGTCGGCGCGGAAGAAAGCTTCGATATGTCGGCGGTTTATGACGCGCTTTCGGACGACGCGCTCAACAGCCTTCAAAGGATAGGCGCAAACAGCGCGAACGCCGACGAGCTTTCTTCGCTTTCCTTTGAAAAAATCATCGGAGAAATCGCGCAAACAGCCGAAAATAACGCCGCTCCGCCGCTAAAGGGCTTGATATCGATAACGGCGATTTTGCTCATCTGCTCCATGCTCTCGGTCTACAAGGGCTCGCTCAGCTCCGGAGTGTCGGACGCAATAAACATAACCGCCGCCCTGTGCATAAGCGGCGCGGTGGTTGTGCCTGCGGTCGAACTGATCGGCAACGCTTCGCAGCTGATCGTGACCGCCTCAAACGTCATGCTTGCCTATGTTCCTGCGGTCGTAACGCTCATGCTCAGCTCGGGCGGCGCGGTCAGCTCGGCTTCGTACTACACTGCCGTGCTCGCGGCGGGCGAGGGCGTCTGTCAGCTTTCGTCAAGGCTTCTCGCTCCGTTTATGAACCTGTTTTTGGGGCTGAGCGTGACCTCGGGGCTCTCGCCCGAAATCCACCTTGAGGGCTTGATCCAAACCGTCTCAAAAGCCGTACGGTGGCTGCTCACCTTTGCAATGACGATCTTCACCGCGGTGCTCGGCGTCAAGCAGGTCATAACCTCGTCGCTCGACACGGTTTCAAACAGGGCGGTAAGATTCGCCGTCGGCTCGTTTGTCCCGGTGGTCGGCTCGGCATTGTCCGAAGCCTACAACACCGTAAGAGGCAGCGTTTCTATCCTCAAATCGGGCTTGGGAGTTTTTGCGATAATCGCGGTGGCGGCTGTGTTTATGCCCATAATAATCCGTTCGGTCATGTGGATCGTCACGCTTTGGCTCGGCAAGTCTGTGGCTGAGGTTTTGGGACTTCCGCAGTGTGCCGGGCTGCTGGGCGGAGTTTCGGCGGTTTTGTCGACCCTGCTTGCGGTCGTGCTTTGCGTAATGTCGATCTACATAATCTCAAGCGCGGTCGCGCTGCTGCTGGGCGGTGGCGCGTAATGGACGGACTTATGAGCGTTGCGGCGGCGATCTGCGGCTGTTCGGTCATCTGCGCGCTGGTTCAGAATTTTGTCAGCGACGGAGGAACAAAAAAGCTTCTGAGCATGGTTATGGGCGCGTTTATGGTTTGCTCAATGCTTGCACCGCTGGGGAGTGCGATTTCGGGGATAAAGCCCGATTTGTCGAATTATTATTCCATTAAAGAATTATCAGCCTCCGCAGACGAGCTTTGCGACAAAAAGGCACTGTCGCTTGCAAAGCAAAATCTTGAACAAACTGCACTGGATATCCTCGCTCAAAACGGGATCCGGGCAACCGGGGCGGAGATTATTTTTGCAGACAGCGGAAACAACAGCATAATCATCTCCTCCCTTTGCATATATATTAACAAAGACAGCGCGGCGCAAACGGACAGGATAACCGAGTTGATCGAAAACAGCTTTGCCGTTGTGCCGTCCATTATCACGGAGTAAATAATGAAGGATCACAAAAGCATTGGAACCCTAAAAAAGCTGTTTGAGGGCGAGAGGGCAAAACGGCTGATAATCATTGCCGGTCTTGCCGGGCTGGGGCTGATACTTGCGTCGTCGCTCGTTGATTTTTCACCGTCCGAACCAAAGGGCGAGGAGTTCTCGGTAACGACCTACAGCACCCAAATCGAAAGCGACCTTCAAGCCGTTGTTTCTCAAATCGAGGGCGCGGGCGAGACCAAGGTTTTGCTGACAATGGAAAACAGCGTCGAATACGTCTATCTCAAAGACAGCACGACAAAAACAAAGGAAATCCAACCGCACATCAGAGGCGTGCTGGTTGTATGTGAAGGCGGTGACGATCCTGTTGCGGTAGAGCGCATTACCACTGCGGTGACAAAGGCACTCGATATCTCAACGGCAAAGGTATGTATTACAAAATTATCAGAATAAAGGTCGGTAGTGTTATGAAATTTCAGAAAAAGTATGTTGTATTGGCTGCTCTCGCGCTCGCGCTGGGCACTGCGGTTTATGTGAACTGGCAGTTTTCGGGGATCAAGCCCGACAAAACCGCCAAGGAGCTGGGCGCGGCTTCTTATGTCAGCGCAACTGTTGCGGCTTCAACCGGCGACGAGGCTGTGCGGACCTCTGCGCTCACCAACGAGCAGGAGAGCTATTTTGCCAAGGAGCGCACCAAGCGGCAAAACACCCAGGATTCCGTGATCGAATCGGCGCGCGAGCTTTTGAATATTGAAGAAGCTGACGTGGACGAGATGAACGAGGCTCAGCGTGAGATCAGCGGAGTTCTCAAAAACTTTACCATTCAGGACAGCATAGAAAGCATCATCAGAGCCAAGGGCTTTTCGGAATGTCTTTGCTGTATCAGCGACGACGGAGTAACGATCATCGTTCCCTCCTCCGAGCTTGACGATACCTCCGCTCTCATAATAGACGACGCCGTGACCTCACACTATCAGGTCTCCTATGACGATATCTCCATAACAGGTATTTAACTCCGGGAAGATAGGTCGGATTCATTGATTACGTCGGTTGCCCGGTATAAAACAGACATAGATTGGTCAAGTTTTTTACTCCGGGAAGATAGGTCGGATTTATTGATTACATTGGCTGCCCGGTATAAAACGGACGTTATTTTGTAAGGGCGACCGGAAAAAAAGAATAGTGAATAAAGAATAACGGAATAATGAATAATTATGGTCGGGCAGACAGAATTTGTTTTAAAAACACCTTCGTTCCCGGTTGTATTTATATTTATTCAGCAATAGTTTTCTTTTTTGATTGTAGGGGCGCACCCGCGAGTGCGCCCTGTTTAACGATTTGATTTTCCGAGGGCGCAAACATGTGTGCGACCCTACAGCATTTTGCTTTAATTAATTGATCGAATGTTCGGCAAAAAACTTGACAATCGTCTTATAATGTGGTATGATTTGTATAACAAATCATACTTATGAGGTGAGGTCATGTCAGCTCCAAAGGGAAAATACGCATGGACGGCAACTGTCGGCGAAAAGGGTCAGATAGTAATTCCAAAGCAGGCGCGCAATATTTTTGACATCAAGCCCGGCGACACGCTTTTGCTGCTCGGCGACGAAGAACGCGGGATCGCGATCATGCCAAAAAGTGCCTTTAACGAATTTTTCGATATCGCTTTCAACGACAAAGAAGGTGAATGACTGTGAAAAAAATAGCTTTCTTTTGTATTCCGGCTCACGGTCACACCAACCCCATGCTTCCTGTTGCCGCAGAGCTTGTCAGACGTGGCGACAGGGTTCGCTTCTATTCTTTTAATGAGTTTAAAGAAAAAATCATATCGACCGGCGCGGAGTTTGTTTCCTGCGACAGCTTTCTGCCCTCGATCACCAAGGACGAGGAGCAACGGCTGAAAAGCGTCTCAACCACCGAAATGACGATCCAAGACATCAAAATCACCCTTGCAATGGACGAGTTTTTGGACGGTGAGTTCAAAAGCTTTATGCCCGACGTGGTATATTCCGATTCGGTTTGCTTCTGGGGCAAGCTCAACGCGTGGAAGCACAACGTTGCTCTGGTGGTCTCAACAAGCACCTTTGCCTTTAATCAGCTTTCGTCAAAATACATGAAGCATTCAAAGGGCGAGCTTTGGGACATGATCGCCGGCTTGCCAAAGATCTCAAAGGAGCTCAAAGCCCTTGAGCCCCACGGCTACAAGGTCAAAAACGCGCTTTCGCTGGTTCAAAACGACAATACCACCGACACGGTTGTTTACACCTCAAAGCGGTTTCAGCCGTATTCCGAGAGCTTTTCCGACCACTACGCCTTTGTGGGTCCGTCGGTTTTTTCAAAGACTGCGCCGCAAAAGTCCAAGGCTCGTCCGCTTGTATACATTTCTCTCGGCACGGTCATCAACGAGCGGCCTGATTTTTATAACAAATGTGCCGAGGCTCTGGGCGGCTTGGACGTTGACGTTATCATCTCGCGCGGAAAATATATTGACGAAAAGCTTCTTTCGGGCTTTCCGCCAAACATAAAGACCTATCCGTATGTTGACCAGCTCGACGTTCTCTCAAAAGCCGACGCTTTCATCACCCACTGCGGCATGAACAGCGTATCCGAAAGCCTGTATATGGCGACCCCCATGGTGCTTTATCCTCAGACCGGAGAACAGGTTGCGGTCGCAAAAAGAGTTGAAGAGCAAAACGCCGGGATCATGCTCGGCGACGATTCCGCACAGGGCATCAAAAAGGCTGTGCTGGGGCTTTTGAACAACAAAGGCTACGCCCAAGCCGCAGCCGAAATGAGCGAGGATTTCCGCTCCTGCCCGGGAACCGAGGGCGCGGCTGAGTTCATAGAGAATGCTCCGCATAAATCGAACGGAGTTGACGTGCTTGCAGAGCTAAATAAAGAAAACGGCAGGTTTCAGCTTATTTACTGGCTGCTTGTCGCTGCGCTCATCGTTATTCTCGGCGTGTTTGCAGGTTGGAATTTCATCTGGATCGTCGGCATAACAGCCGGAGTTCTTTCATACCCAATCAGCCAAAAGGTGCAAAAACTCAGATATCCCTCAATAGTCAAAAGACTAAAGTCGAAATAGTAATAAAGGGTATCTCTAAAAACACAGGCAATACCGCATAATTCGAGTGCGCGTATTGCCTTTACTTTTTTTCCTTGTTGTGGTATACTTGTTACATCACAAAATAAGGTTGGTATGTTTATGTGCAACGAAAACCCTAATGCGGAAAAGCCCCTGTCACGCAGCGAAATGAGAGAGCAGGCTTTTATGCTCCTGTTCTCAAAATCCTTTGACAGCGAACCGCCCGAAAACGTTATCGAGGACAACGAGGAGCTGTTTGTGGGCGGCGTTTGCGGCTACGCCCAGGCGGTCGTCACCGCGATCGACCAAAAGCAGGACGAGATCGACGAGGACATCACACGCTTTTTAAAACCCGGCTGGTCGGTTTCAAGGATCTCGCGCCCGTCGCTTGCGATCCTCAGGCTTGCCGTTTATGAGATAAAATACCTTGACAGCGTGCCCGACAGCGTTTCTGTAAACGAGGCTGTTGAGCTTGCAAAAAAATATACGATCGACGAAAGCAAGTTTGTCAACGGGGTTTTGGGCGCGTTTATCCGCAGCAGGGAAGAGGCGTAAAATGAGCCTTTTTCTTGGAATTGACACCTCAAACTACACGACCTCGACCGCGATGTTTGACAGCGAATCGGGAGAGCTTGTTCAGCAAAAGCGGCTGCTTCCCGTAAAGGAGGGGCAGCTCGGTCTGCGCCAGAGCGACGCGGTTTTTCATCACACCACTCAGCTTCACGAGCTGTTTTCCGAGCTTGTAAAGGACGTTGATACCTCAAAAATCGCCGCCGTCGGCGCGTCCTCAAGACCGCGCCCGGTCGAGGGCTCCTATATGCCGTGTTTTACCGTGGGAGAGAACACGGCAAAAATTATATCTGCCGCTCTAAAGCGCGCGCTTTTCACCTTTTCTCACCAAGAGGGGCACATTGCCGCCGCGCTGTTTGATTCGGGCAGAACAGATCTGTTTTCGCGCGAATTTCTCGCCTTTCACGTCAGCGGAGGAACCACCGAGGCAGTGCTTGCCCGGGGCAGCGGCGAAGGCTTTTCGGTTGAGCCTGCGGCAAAGACCCTTGACCTCAACGCAGGTCAGGCTATCGACAGGGTGGGGCTGATGCTCGGCTTGCGCTTTCCTTGCGGGATCGAGCTGGAAAAGCTCGCGCTTAAATGTACGGAAAAAATCAAAGTCAAGCCCACGCTAAAGG
The DNA here is from genome assembly GCA_900315605.1 of uncultured Eubacteriales bacterium. GTDB lineage: Bacteria > Bacillota > Clostridia > Oscillospirales > Acutalibacteraceae > Ruminococcoides. The sequence goes on from OMZU01000013.1 coordinate 60,870, forward strand.
ACTGCGACTGCTGTCTGAGCGGTGTTGAAAATCTTTGTCGTAAATTGACCGACGAGCAAAAGCCGCCCGAATATGTTGCCGCCTTTTGCATTGAATACATCAGGGCGACGCTTGAAAAAATGACGGACAGGCTGCTAGAAAAGCACGGAAGCCTTCCGCTCCTTTATGCAGGCGGCGTTATGTCCGACTCCATAATACAAAATTCGTTTAAAGAAAAATATAACGCGGTGTTTGCTTCTCCGGCGTTTTCCTCGGACAACGCCGCAGGTATCGCGTATTTAACCTACAGGAAATACAAAAATGTACACACCCAGCTTTAACAAGCCGAGGGTCTACTCGGTTTCTCAGGTCAATTATTATATCAAGTCGCTGCTCGACAACGACCCTCACCTCAGCACGATCTTTATGACGGGCGAGATCTCAAACCTAAAGGATCACTACAGCAGCGGCCATATATATCTTTCGCTCAAGGACGGACGTTCGGTGATAAACGCCGTTATGTTTGCCGGCAACGCCCGTGGTCTGCGCTTTCGCCCAACAAACGGAATGAAGGTCATCTGCCGAGGTCATGTCGGCGTTTACGAGCCCTCGGGACAGTATCAGCTCTATATCGAAGCCATGCAGCCCGACGGCGTGGGCGAGCTTGCGATCGCATTTGAGCAGCTCAAAAACGCGCTTGCCGCCAAGGGTCTGTTTGAGCAGAGCCACAAAAAACCGCTCCCCAAATTCCCCAAAACCGTCGGCGTGATAACCTCGCCCACCGGTGCGGCGGTTCAGGATATCAGGAACATTTTGTTCCGCAGATTCCCGGGAGTAAATATACTGATGTGCCCGGTGCTTGTTCAGGGCGACGGCGCACCGGCTCAGCTTGTCCGTGCGGTAAAGCGGCTCGGAGCCTACAGGCTCTGCGACGTAATCATAATCGGCAGGGGCGGCGGCTCGGCAGAGGACTTGTGGGCGTTCAACAGCGAGGAGCTTGCCTATGCGATCTATGAGTGTCCGATCCCGGTGATCTCGGCTGTTGGTCACGAGACCGACTTTACGATCTGCGATTTTGTCGCCGATTTGCGCGCACCCACCCCGTCGGCTGCGGCGGAGCTTGCCGTGCCCGACAAAGCCAAGCTCAGGGCTTATTATGAATCTCAGCTCCGCTATGTGCGCTATGCAATGGATTCAAGGCTCAGGCGAGCGGCAAATCTTGATCTTAATTTAAGGCGAAGGCTTCACGCTGCGTCTCCGCAGGCAAGAATAGCCCGTTATACCGACCGCTACGCGACCTGCACCGCGGTCATGGACAAGCTTTTGTCACAGAATGTCTCCTCAAAAGAGGGCGCGCTAAAGGCTATGGCGGCAAAGCTTGATGGTCTGAGTCCGTTTGCGGTGCTTTCAAGGGGCTATTCGATCGCCGAAAAGGACGGAGAAATAATCAGCTCAAAAACTCAGCTAAAGCCCGGCGACGACTTTACGCTCCGACTTTCGGACGGAACGGTAAAGGCGACCGCAGCAGGAGAATAGCGTGATAAATCATACTATTCTAATTTATATTGCCCGCTCAGTTTGCCGCAAAGCGGCAACGAGCGATGGCTAAATCGCCATTTACGCCTTATCAGCCCACGGTAAGGTTGTAGGGGATTTTGAAAAATTATGTGTGGGCTGAAAGGCTATGGCAATCAATATGTCTTTTACACATTTACACGTTCATACAGAATACAGCTTGCTTGACGGTGCGTGCAGGATCTCAAAAATAGCTGCAGCCGCCGCGCAAAAGGGAATGAACTCCCTTGCTATCACCGACCACGGCGTTATGTACGGCGTGGTTGATTTTTACCGCGCCTGCAAAAAAGAGGGCATAAAGCCGATCATAGGCTGCGAGGTCTATGTTGCGCCCGGCTCGCGCTTTGACAAAACGACCGGCTATGAGCGTTACTATCACATGGTTCTGCTCTGCGAGAACAACACCGGCTACCAAAACCTGATAAAGCTGGTCTCAAAGGGCTTTACCGAGGGCTTTTACTCAAAGCCCAGGATCGACGACGAGCTTTTGGAGCAGTACCACGAGGGCTTGATCTGCCTTTCCGCCTGCCTTGCCGGAGAGATCCCCCAGCTGCTTTTGAACCGCGACTATCCCGGCGCAAAGAAAAGGGCGGAGTATTACCGCGACCTGTTCGGCAAAGAAAGCTTTTTTATTGAGCTTCAGGATCACGGGATCGCCGAGCAAAAGCGGATCATTCCCGACCTTGTCAGGCTCTCGCAGGAGATCGGCGTTGATCTTGTCGCCACCAACGACTGCCACTACATCGAAAGGGACGACAGCTCCACCCACGGTATCCTGCTTTGTATCCAGACCAACTCAACGGTCGAGGACGAAAACCGAATGGAGTTTCAGACCGACGAGTTTTATCTGAAAACCGAGGACGAAATGCGCGCGCTTTTCAGAGCATATCCACAGGCGATCGACAACACCGCAAAAATCGCCGAAAGGTGCTCGGTGGAATTTGAGTTCGGCGTTCGCAAGCTTCCGCGCTTTGAGGTTCCCGACAACCGCGACCACGCGGAATTTTTCAGAGAAAACTGCTACAAGGGGCTTTACCGCCGCTACGGAGAAAATCCACCTCAAAGCCTGACCGACCGGCTTGAATACGAGCTTGAAACGATCACAAAAATGGGCTTTGTGGACTACTATCTGATCGTAAACGACTTTGTTCAGTACGCAAAAGCCAACGATATCCCGGTGGGACCCGGCAGAGGCTCGGGCGCAGGCTCGCTGTGCGCCTACTGCATCGGCATCACGGATATCGACCCGATAAAATACAACCTGCTTTTTGAACGCTTTCTCAATCCGGAGCGCGTAAGTATGCCGGATTTTGATATAGATTTTTGCAAAAAACGCCGCGGCGAGGTCATCGACTATGTTGTGCGCAAGTACGGCGAGGACAGGGTCGCGCAGATAATTTCCTTTGGCACAATGGCTGCCCGGGGCGCGATCCGCGACGTCGGCAGGGCGTTGGCGATCCCCTACGCTCAGGTTGACGTGATCGCAAAGCTCGTTCCCATGGAGCTGAATATGACCATCACAAAGGCACTCGAAATCAGCTCCGAGCTCAAAAAGCGTTACTCAGACGACGAAACCACAAAACGGCTGCTCGATGTTGCCATGAGCATAGAGGGTATGCCGCGCCACGCGACAATGCACGCCGCCGGGGTAGTAATCACCGACAAGCCGGTTTCGGACTATGTTCCGCTCTCAAAAAATGACGACAACGTTGTGACCCAGTTTTCCATGACCACGCTCGAGGAGCTGGGACTGCTCAAAATGGATTTTTTGGGGCTGAGAAACCTCACCGTTATCCACGACGCCGAGCGGCTGATCCGGCTGAAAGATCCCGAATATGATCCCAAGAATATCGACGAGCGCGACCCAAGGGTGTTTGAAATGATGTCAAAGGGTCACACCGACGGCGTGTTCCAGTTTGAGAGCCAGGGCATGAAAAACGTCCTCATGCGCCTAAAGCCCGACTGCATTGAGGACCTCATCGCCGTGACCTCGCTCTACCGCCCCGGACCTATGGACAGCGGAAGCATCCCGACCTATATCGACTGCCGCCACAACCCCTCGCACATCCGCTACAAGCATCCTCTTTTAGAGCCGATCCTCAACGTGACCTACGGCTGCTTGGTGTATCAGGAGCAGGTAATGCAGATCTTGCGCACGCTTGCGGGCTACAGCCTCGGACGTGCGGATATTGTCCGCAGGGCAATGAGCAAAAAGAAGCATGATGTTATGGAGCGCGAGCGCGAAATTTTTATTCACGGCTTGACCGACGAGGACGGAAGCGTGACAGTTGACGGCTGCCTCAGGCGCGGAGTTGACGAAAAGACCGCCAACCAAATTTATGACGAAATGGAAAATTTCGCGCGCTACGCCTTTAACAAATCTCACGCAGCGGCATATGCGAATATTTCCTACAAAACCGCCTGGCTCAAATGCCACTATCCGGGAGAATACATGTCCGCGCTTCTCTCAAGCGTGCTCGACAACCAAAACAAGCTTGCCGGATATATCGCCGAGTGCCGCCGAATGGGGATCGGCGTGCTGCCTCCGAGCGTAAACGAGAGCAGCTTTGACTTTGCCGTGAGCGGAAGCAACATACGTTACGGGCTTTTGGCGATAAAAAATCTGGGCAAACAGTTTATCGACAGCATAATAAGCGAAAGAAGCCTTGGGCTTTACAAGTCGTTCTACGATTTTTGCAAGCGGCTTTACGGCAAAAACATGAACATCCGCGCGATCGAAAGCCTGATAAAATGCGGCGCGTTCGACGGCTTGGGCGCAAACCGCCGACAGCTTTTGACGGTGTGCAAAACCGTGATAGACGACCTTGAATATGAGGCAAGACACAATATCAGAGGTCAGATAAATATTTTTGAAATGGACGGCGACGTTCCCTCGGCGGAGGCTCCCGAGCCCGAGATACCCGACATGCCGGAATTTTCGCGCGAGGATCTGCTGTTCATGGAAAACGAGATCGCCGGAATGTATCTCAGCGGCCACCCTATGGATGAGTATACAAGCTTTGCAGAGCTTGTGAGGGCGGACAACACCGGCGAGATCCTCTCAAACCGCGGCGGAGCATATTTGGACGGAAAAAAGGTTACTCTGGTTTGCGTGATAACCAAAATCAAAACTCAGCTCACCAAGAACAACAAGCTTATGGCGTTCCTGAACGTTGAGGATCGCTTCGGCGCAATGGAGGTCGTGGTGTTCCCCAATATCTATGACAGATACGCCCTGAACCTTACCGAAGCCGGTGTGGTCGTGATCCGCGGCTCGCTGAACTTTAAGGACGAGGAGGAGCCAAAGCTGATCTGCGATTCGGTCGAAAGGGCGCGCTCAAACGACGAGGTCGCTCAAATGGACACGCGCAGGCTGGAGGCTCTGGCAGCGCGTTCGGTGGTTTCGGCTCAGACAAGACAGCTTGAAAACAACAGTCCGCCTCCCCGCAACGCCGCTCCCTCGGCTCTCTGTCTGAGAATCGACGACCTTGAAACCGACCTCTACCGCCGCGCAAAGCGTGTGCTCGACATCTTTGACGGAAAAACGCCTGTTATATTTTACCTGACCAATACCAACAGAAAGGTCAAGGCACCGGCAACAATGTGGGTGTCGCTCAACGACGTGATGGTAAAGGAGCTGAAATACCAGCTCGGAGAAAAAAACGTCGCGGTGATTTATTAAGGCAACACCGCACACCCAAATTATGCGGTATTGCCTTAACAATAGCTTTTATGTGATATTTTGTAGGGTCGCACTCATATTTACGACCTAATCACAATTGATTTTATTCTTAATTTGAGTTAAGATAGTAATGGTGGTGGTGAAAATGATTCTTTATCACGGAAGTAAGGTTTATGTCCAAAAACCAAAGATACTTATAGAAAAATACAATAAAGACTTCTATTACGGTTTTTACTGCACCTTGTTAGAAGCACAGGCTATTCGATGGGCAACCAGAGTTACGGGGAAAGGGGTAATAAACAAATATGAATACACACCCGATCCGTCTCTCAAAATATTGTCTTTTTCTGAAATGACAGAAAAATGGCTAGATTTTATTGCAGCTTGCAGAAACGGCACTCCGCATAATTACGATATTGTTGAGGGTCCAATGGCTGACGATACGATTTTTAACTACGTTGAAGATTTTCTTGACGGAAGAATCTCACGCGAGGCTTTTTGGGAGCTTGCAAAATTCAAACATCCCACTCACCAAATCTGCTTTAATACCGAAGCCTCTCTTACAACGCTTTGTTTTGTTGAGGGCAAGGAGGTAACTTCTTATGATTAACAGCTCAGATTTATTTTACCTTTGCAGCCTGATCGAATATATTGGCAGAAAGCAAAAGCTGGAACGCAGGTACGTTGTGAATCTTCTAGGAGAAAAGCATATCAGACGAATTTACAAACAAGCCGAGGTGCTCCACTGTGAGCCGATAGAAAAGATTTCGGACGAATATATCGAATATCTCAACATTCCCGGCGGTGACTACGACAACATATCAAGCTGCAAATATACGGTTCCCGACCATTGGACAATAGGCAAGGTTTATCAAAGACTTATTGAGGACACTCTTGAGGACGAAGAGCTTATTTCTCATGTTATCAAGGTGTACAACTCTTGGGTAAGCGATGGGATCTGCGACTATAACACCGATTTTTACTATCAGCCGAGAAGCTACCTCGCCTTGTGCTACAAGGAAAACACTCTTATTGCCTGACGCAAAATTCCATACGTGAAGCGAAATAAAGATAGTGAATATATTATAAATCACGCTGATTAACCGACGTACCTTAGCTGACGAAAAAAACCCGAAATCCGGACCGGTTGGATTTCGGGTTTTGCTTTAGCTATTTACTTTTCTGATTGTGATTTTCAATCCATGCCAAAAGATACGGTCGGTCGTTGTTTCCTTTGCTTTCGCTCCACTGAGAGCAAAGACGATAGCTTTTGCCGCGTATTTTAAGCGGAGCTTTATAATATCGCATTGCATCATAGCTTCCGTCAACATCAACAAGTGCAGGAAAATTCAAGCCCAGGACTTTTTTAGAATATTCCTTGCCTTGAAGCTGCTTTATTTCTTCATTGCTAACGTAGCCTTCCGTCAAAAGTCTGCCCATTACAAGCTGGGCGAGTTTTCCGATTTTTAATTCTGTGTACGCTTTTTTGTCAAACAAATCAGAGATTTCATAAGCTTTTCCCGAGTCACCCTTGTTGCCATCAAACATTTTTGTCATTTGGTAACTGCGCATGAATAATTCATTGGTGTCAGAAACACCCTCGCTTGCAAATTCGATTTGGTCGATAACAAGTTTTTTGAAATCTTCGTTTGCAATAATACGAAACTGAAAGTCAAAGCTCAAGCTGTCCATAATTTCCTGCATGTTTTTTATGCAGGGAGTTACGTCGTTCAGAATACTGCGGCTGACCTTGGGCGATGCAAAAATAATCTCGGCTTCTTTTTTATCCAGATAACCGTAGATGCACATGGCTGTTCTGAGGCATTTGGCTATGATTTTCATTACAGTTGTTTTTCTGTTCAAGTAATTCAAGCCGCTCTCATGGAAAGCAACGTCAACGGCATAAACATTTTCTGTGCCGTTATGAAACGAAAGTCCTATTACGTCGCATTCTGCCTGCTTCAAAATTTGAGACAAGGAAGCGTTTTTCTTGTATATTTTATATCCGTAGTTCTCGTCAAAAAACCGAGCTGTTTCGTTCATGATTTTTTGAAGCTCATCTTCATGCTGTAATTCCCAGATTGTCGAGGTCGTCCAGTTTGTCTGCACGATTTGGCAGACCTTAACGTGCCTAAGCCAAGAGTAAAACAACGATTCGCCGATTTCTATTTTCAACTAAATCACTTCCTGTCTGAGTAATCCTTGTGCGTTTTTGCAGAAAATTTGCTCCTCCTGCTCGGAGGTGAAGCCGAAGTTTTTTATTATTTTTATGTAATCGCTTTGGCTGTCCCAGGGCGAATCGGTGGCGAACAGGATCTTGTCTGTGCCGTGGCGTGCGATTATCTCCCGGCATTTTTCGGGGTAGAGCTTCAAAACCGCCGCGGTGTCCATATAAACCGGCTTGCCTACCAGCTTTTCGAGCGATTCGTCGGGCAGCTCGTAGCCGCCCAAATGCGCGAGCACCAGCTTGTTTTCGATTTCGCTTCCCAGAATTTCCAGCACCCTGAGGATCATATCCGGGGTGCAGTGAACATGGTCGCGAAAGGCAACGTCAACTCCTGCGTGGGTCACAACGATAAGGTCTCGCTTTGCGGCTTCGCTGATTATTTTGAGGTATCTCGGGTCGTCAAACTCAACGCCCTGATAGTCGGGGTGAAGCTTGATCCCAAACAGCCCTGCGTTTTTGATATAATCAAGCGTTTCTTCAACGCTCTCGCAGTCGGGGTGGATCGCTCCGGCAAAGATGATACCCTCTTTTCCGCTCAGCTTTGCCGAAAGCTGATTGATGGTCTTTTCCTGCCTTGGGTTGGTCGCGACCGGCAGAACCACGCTGCAATCAACTCCTGCCTTGCGCATGGATTCCTTCAGCGAGCCGAGCGTGCCGTCGCGAAAGGGCTTTATGCCGCCGACTTTTGTAAGATGTGCGATCGTTCTTTCCGCGATCTCGTCGGGAAAGGTGTGGGTGTGAAAATCTATTATCATTTTTATCTCTTTCCTGAAAAATAAGCCCTTCCAAAATTCAGAAGGGCTTTTTATCTGATTTATGGTTTGCCCGAAGCCGGTTCGTACAAGATGACTTCGCCTGATGAAAGGGATTTTTGAACGTCTATTATACGTTGGTTTGACGAGCCTCTGAATTGCAGGCTGATGTCGTACAGGCTTTGAACAAACTCTCCGTCAACAAGCACGTCGATAAGCGAAAGCATTTCGTCCGTACATTCGCACCTTGCGCGGCTTTGCTCCAAAAGCTCCTTGTCAAAAAGATAGCCTGTATAGCACCAAATCGTTTTGTTCGGATATTTTTCCCTGACTTTTTTCAAAAACGGAAGCAGAGCGCGCTGATTTTGCGGCTCAAACGGTTCTCCGCCCAAAAGCGAAAGTCCGTTTATATAATCCGGATTAAGCTCCTTTAGCAGCATTTCCTCGGTTTCGGCAGTAAAGGGCTTTCCAAAGCCAAAATCCCAGGTCTCTTTGTTAAAGCAGTTTTCGCAGCGGTGGGTGCAGCCCGAAACAAACAGCGAGACCCTTACGCCCTCGCCGTTTGCAATGTCAAAATTTTTGATTTCTCCGTAGTTCATCAGAGGTGGAGCACCCTTTCCTTGATTTCCTGGGTCCTGCCCTGATTCCAAAACTGTGTTCCGATATATCCGCAGGTCCTGCGCGCAACGTTCATCTTGTCCTGGTCGCGGTTGTGACATTTTGGACACTCCCAAACGAGCTTGCCCTCGTCCTCAACGATCGCGATCTCGCCCTCATAGCCGCAAACCTGGCAGTAGTCGCTCTTGGTGTTGAGCTCGGCGTACATAATGTTGTCGTAGATATACTTGATGACCTGGAGCACCGCCGGGATATTCTGCTGCATGTTCGGAACCTCAACATAGCTGATCGCGCCGCCCGGAGACAGAGCCTGAAACTCGGATTCAAGCTTGAGCTTGTCAAATGCGTTGATCTCCTCGGAAACATGAACATGATAGCTGTTTGTGATGTAGTTTCTGTCTGTAACGCCCTTGATGATGCCAAAGCGTTTTTGCAGACATTTTGCAAATTTATATGTCGTGCTCTCCAGCGGAGTGCCATAGATGCTGTAGTCGATGTTTTCCTCAGCCTTCCACTTTGCGCAGTAGCTGTTGAGCTTTTTCATGATCGTAAGTCCAAGCTCCTTGCCCTCTTCTTCGGTGAGCTTTTTGCCGATAAGACTGTACACACATTCCCATAGTCCGGCATAGCCCAGCGAAATGGTTGAGTAGCCGTTAAAAAGCAGCTTGTCGATTTTTTCGCCCTTTTCAAGTCTTGCAAGCGCGCCGTACTGCCAAAGGATCGGGGCTGCGTCCGAGAGCGTGCCCTTTAATCTTTCGTGGCGAGCCTGCAACGCGCGGTGACAAAGCTCCATTCTTTCGTCAAAGATCTTCCAGAATTTGTCCATATCGCGGTTCGCGCTCAAGCCGATGTCAACCAGGTTTACGGTGACAACGCCCTGGTTAAAGCGACCGTAATATTTGTGCTTGCCCTCAACATAGTTCTTGGCGTTGGCAATGTTGCCGATACCGGCGTCGGTAAAGCGGTCGGGAGTCAAAAAGCTGCGGCAGCCCATGCAGGTGTAAACGTCGCCCTTGAGTTCGAGCATCACTTTCTCTGAGATATAGTCGGGCACCATGCGCTTTGCGGTACACTTTGCGGCAAGCTCGGTGAGGTACCAGTACTTGCTGCCCTCGGTGATGTTGTCCTCCTCAAGCACATAAATGAGCTTTGGGAACGCCGGAGTGATCCAAACGCCGGCTTCGTTTTTAACGCCCTGATAACGCTGCTTTAGGGTCTCCTCAATAATCATTGCAAGGTCAGCCTTTTGCTGCTCGTCCTCGGCTTCGTTGAGGTACATATAAACAGTTACGAACGGAGCCTGACCGTTGGTGGTGAGCAGGGTAACTACCTGGTATTGAATGGTCTGAACTCCGCGGTTCACCTCAAGGCGCAGGCGGCGTTCAACGACCTCGTTGATTTTTTCCTCTGTCGCGTCTATGCCGATCTCCTCAAACTCGGCGATAGTCTCTCTGCGTATCTTTTCGCGCGAGATCTGAACAAAGGGAGCAAGGTGGGTCAGGCTGATGCTCTGACCGCCGTATTGGTTGCTGGCAACCTGAGCGATGATCTGTGTTGCAATATTGCAGGCAGTCGAAAAGCTGTGGGGCTTTTCGATCAGCGTGTCGCTGATAACCGTGCCGTTTTGGAGCATATCCTCAAGGTTTACCAGGTCGCAGTTGTGCATGTGCTGAGCAAAATAGTCGGAATCGTGAAAATGAATGATACCCAGCTTGTCAGCCTCAACAACGTCGGGCGGCAGCAGCATCCTTCTGGTAAGGTCGCGGCTTACCTCGCCTGCCATATAATCGCGCTGAACGCTGTTTACGGTGGGATTCTTGTTGGAATTTTCCTGCTTGACTTCCTCGTTGTTACATTCGATCAGTGAGAGAATACGATTGTCGGTGGTGTTCGCCTTGCGGATAAGCGAGCGGTTGTAGCGGTAGCGCACATAACGCCTTGCAAGCTCAAACGCGCCCTTTGCCATGAGCTGATCCTCAACCATATCCTGAATTTCTTCAACAGACACTGCTCTGTTGATCTTGTTGCATTTGTATTCAACATATTCGGAGATATCCATTATCTGCTCTTCTGTCAAAAACGGATTGTCGGCAGAGTTGTTCGCCTTTCTTACGGCGTTTATGATTTTTTCAATATTAAAATCTTCTTCCGAACCGTTTCGCTTGATGATTTTCATTATCCTAACCTTCCTTTCTTTCGTGTTATATATGTGTTATATATCATTATTATTTTTATTGCTTGTGTTAAGGCAGCACCGCACAATTCGAGGTACACGTTTTATTAGTGTGAAGTTTGGAGTGTGGAGTGTGGAGTTATTGTCGTGAAGTATAGATTTTTTTTAAAAATACCTTTGCTCCCGACTGTATTACTATGGATATAGTTTTCCTGTAATTGTATGGGTGACCAATAGCTGTTCCCACTAATACCAAGGCAACAGTATCTATACGGTGGATTAATGATATTTTGAGGTTACAATTATATCGACCTTTGCCCCGTCGTTGATGATGCTTTTAAGTCGAGGATAAAGTGCGGATTAGCGATATGTGGCGGATACCCGACAAAAACCGCGATGTTATTTTGAGGTTACAAATATATCGACCTTTGCCCCGCCGTTGAAGATGCTTTTAAGTCGAGGATTAAGTGCGGATTAGCGATATGTGACGGATGCCCGACAAAAACCGCGATGTTAATTTGAGTTTACAAATATATCGACCTTTGCCCCGCCGTTGATGATGCTTATTGTAAAGCAAAACTTTTCAAAAGGCGGATAGAAGTGCCCATTGGCACCCCACGGCACATTATACAATAAAAATAAAAAAAATACTGTTGCGCTCGCAACAGTTTTATGATATAATAACAATATATTGTGTTGAAGGAATAATCGACACACATTATGAGGTGCTCAAAATGTTTGATTACAAAACCCATCCGGGGCTTGCAAGCTCAGAATTAATGGGGCTAAACGAGTGTTTCAGACCGGTTGAAAGGTCGTTTGACAAGGGTGAAATTATTACAATAAATTCATTTGAAAATAACACAATTGGAATAATTAAATACGGAACGGCATATCTCTCCACGATCAACTTTGAGGGACAAAGACGGATACTGGAATACTACTCACAGGGCGAGCTGATGACTTTGCCCGAGCCGGGCGGAGACGACCGTGCGTTTTATATTATAGCAAAAACCGCCTGCATAATCAATATGTTTCAAAAAGAAAAGCTTTTGGCTTGCTGCGAAAAGCAGTGCAAAAAGCATATGCGCATGATAAAAGCCTACGGCGAGGACGCGCTGAAAAAAGCCGTGAGACATGTTGACATAATTTCTCAGCGCACCCTGCGCGGCAAGCTGCTGACAATGTTTGAATATCTCAGCGATGACACGGGCGGCAGCTTTACGCTTCCGATGCCGTACACCGACCTTGCCGACTACCTTGCGGTCGACCGCAGCGCGATGATGCGCGAGCTAAAGCAGCTCAACGCCGAGGGCGTGATAACCAGCGTCAAACGCAGAGTGAGCCTAAACCGCAAATAAGCTTTTCGGCTTCTCTGAGGGCGCACAGCTCCTCTTCGCCGTCGCACACAAGCTCATATTTGCCCTCGCCCTTTCCGGCGGCGGCAAGTCCGAGCACGCTCTTAACGTTGTAGTCGCTTCCGTTGTGGAGCAGCTTGACGGTGCAGGGATATTTTTCCATTGCCGAGGCAAGATACGGCGTAAAGCCGATGTTTTTGTCGAGCATTAAGCTTACGGATACCATAAATAAAACCTCGCTTTTGGTGTTGCCGTTATTATTTTGCCCGACGAAAAATCTATTATGAAAAGGAAATAAAAAATGGACGAAAGATTTGTAAGAACCTCGCTTTTGCTGGGTGAAGAAGCAGTTGAAAGGCTGAGCCGCGCGCGCGTTGCGGTTTTCGGGATCGGCGGAGTGGGCGGTCATGTCTGCGAGGCTTTGGCAAGAAGCGGAGTGGGCAAGCTGGATCTGTTTGACGGAGACGTTGTTGCAGTTTCCAATATCAACCGCCAGATCGTTGCGCTGGGCTCAACGGTGGGACGCGCAAAGGCGGAGGTCATGAAGGAAAGGATACTCGACATCAACCCGAACGCCGTGGTCAGCGCGAATTGTTTTTTTCTTAACGAAGAGACCGCGCAGAGTATCGACTTTGACAGCTATGACTATATTGTTGACGCGATCGACGACGTAAAGGCAAAGCTGATCCTCGCCAAGACCGCCTTTGACAAAAAAATCCCGATGATCGCGGCAATGGGCGCAGGAAACAAGCTTGATCCGACGCGCTTTGAGGTGAGCGATATTTTTAAAACCAGCGTTTGTCCGCTAGCAAGGATCATGCGCCAAAGCCTGAAAAAGCTGGGCGTGACCAAGCTAAAGGTAGTTTACTCCACCGAAAAGCCCAAGAATCCGCCGTATAGGATCGAGGGCGAAAAAACCGTGGGCAGCGCAGCGTTCGTGCCCTCTGTGATGGGGCTTATCATGGCAGGCGAGGTCATAAAGGATTTTATTAAATTGACAATGGACAATTGACAATGGACAATTTTGGTCGTGAAGATAGAATTTGTTAAAAAAATACGTTTGTTCCCGACTGTATTAGTATTGTCGGAGTTTTATAAAACAATTTTAACGGCGTGCTTTAGCTGAGGGTGAATATAAAAATGCCAATAAAACTTTGCAAAAGTACTTGACAAGTAAACTTGGCAATGCTATAATCTAAGTGTACCAAGTAAACTTGGCAAAACAGAAAGGAGCTTTTGCAATGAATAAAGATAAAATATTATCAATGGCGCAAAACGAGGGCAAGGAAAAGGATCTGCCCGATCTGGAGGCGCAGAGAAGCGGCGCGTGGATCGCCTATACTGTAGGGGTGATCTTGCTCTTGATTGTTGATATAGTAAACGGCGCGGTGCTGAATTATGTCAACCGAGGCGCGGATTTTGTGCTGTTTTCAATGCTTTGCGCATTGTTCGTGACAAAATATATCCGTCTCAGAAAACGTCACGAGCTTGTGATCGCGATTTTATGGGGAATAACCGCGCTGTCAATGCTTGCAAGATGGATAATGCAGCTAATGGGTATGGCTTGATATGGACAGTGAATTAGTTTTGCAAAATAACCTTGCTTCGGCAAGAAAGGAAAAGCACTTGTCGCAGTCCGAGCTTGCAAAGCTGGTCGGCGTGTCAAGGAATACGATCAGCTCGATCGAAACCGGTCAGTTCAGTCCAACCGCAAAGCTCGCGCTGATTTTGTGTGTAGCACTTGACAAAAAATTCGAGGAGCTATTTTATTTTGAATAAAGATAACACCGCACGATTCCGAAATGTGAACCGTGCGGTGTTGCTTTAAAAATATTTTATAAATCTAACGTTTCCAAAAACGCAATTTTTAGATGACGGCATTTTCGGGCTGATTAAAACCAACGTTTCCAAAAACGTTATTTCCATATGTCGGCATTTTCGGGCTACCGTTGTTTAAATTTTTCGCCGACCCATCTGCTCGGAATGAAAATATGCAGCCGCAGTAGTTTTGTCGGTAGAGGTCGTATTGTGCGGAGAGTTGGATCGAACGCTTGTAGCCCTCTCGTTTTTTGAAGTCCGAGGGCAGCCAGCTAACGCCGTGTTTTGCGGCTTCTTCCTCGCCGATTTGGTTGAGCAGAGCGGCGTTTTTCAGCGGACTGATCGTCAGGGTAGTCGTAAAGTAATCCGCTCCAAGCTCCTTTGCCTTTTGAGCTGCCGCGCTCAGGCGCAGGCGGAAGCATTTTTCGCAGCGTTTTCCGCCCTCCGGCTCGTTTTCAAGCCCTTTTATCAGGGAAAAAAACTCCCTTGGGTCGTATACGCTCTCGGTGATCGTGACGGGATTTGCAAAAGGCATTTCGGAGATCAGCCGCTTTTCTTCCTCAAGACGATGATGATATTCTTCTTTTAAAGAAATATTTGGATTGTAATAAAAAACCGTAATATTGAAAAAATCAGAAAGATATTCAAGACAATAGCTCGAACACGGCGCACAGCACGCATGAAGCAAAAGCGTGGGGACTTCGCCGTTTTTTTGATGCTTGTCAATGATTTTGTCAAGCAGCTTTTGGTAGTTGATTTTATTCATTTTGTTTTGCACCGCCGTTGCAAATGTATTCAAAAAGCTCGTCCGCGCTTGCAGCCACAAACGGCGCGCCTGCACAGATCAGCTCGTTTTTGCCGCGAAAGCCCCACTCAACGCCTGCCATGGCTACGCCTGCGTTTTGCGCGGTGAACACGTCAACGTCGCTGTCGCCGACGTATATGCACTCGCTCCTGTCATAAACCTTGCAGAGCTTTAGGAGCGCGTTCAGGGCTTCGCCGTCGGGCTTGGGCTTGAATTCCGGCTTTTTGCCCCAGGCAGCGGCAAAGCTGTGGCTCGGATAAAGCTTGCGCAAAATCCGTTCGACAAATTCATCGGGCTTGTTCGAGAGCACGGCGGTCATGATCCCGCGGCTTTTTAGCCCCTCAAGCAGCTTTGCGCAGCCGTTGTACGCCGTCGTGTTGTCGGTGCAGCGCAGGGCGTATTCTTTGTTAAAGGTTTTTTCGACGACATCAAACAGCCGCTCGTCCTTAACTCCGTCCATTGCTCGCCAAATCAGCTTTGCACGTCCGTTTCCAACGTAGGTTTTAAAATTTTTGACCGGCTTTTCGGGCAAGCCTGCTGCTGCAAGCCCCAGATTCACGCAAATCGCAAGGTCTGTGAGCGAATCGGCAAGCGTGCCGTCAAGGTCGAAAACCGCAATCTTAAACATATTAATTGATCCCTTTTTCCTGTTCAAACAAAATCGCTCTGCACGGCGCAGCCTCAAGTCCGCACGCCTTGAGCGGAAAGGCGCAGAGGTCGTACTCTCCGTCCGAAATATTGGAGAGGTTCAGATTTTCGAGCGCGACTATCCCTGCGCGCGCAAGCTCGCGGTGGGTGCGCTCTTCGTCAAACGAGGGCGCGATAGAATCCGCGTCGGTGCCCACAAGCACGACCCGGCTGGAAGCCAAAACGATTGCCGCTGAATGAGACAAAAAGGTTTTGCCCTCGCCGTGAAACAAAATCCTGCGCTTGCAATAGGGAAGAAGCTTGTCCATGTCCGCGCCTGTCAAGACCCCCTCAACCGAAATCACCGTACACTTGCCGTAAAAGGTGTTGAGCCTGATCTGGTCAATGGGGCTTCCGTCCTCACAAAAATGCAGCGGCGCGTCAATATGGGTGCCTGCGTGCGAGCACATAGAAATTGCCGAGAGATTGAACTCGTCGCCGTCGTCGATTTTTTTTAGAAATTCAACGCGCGTTTCCGGGTCGCCCTCATAAACAGGCGTGCTCAAAACGTCGCGCGAAATATCGTGAATATACATTCCTATCCCTCCCCAAGAGAATTATAACACACAAAACAAGCGGATACAACAAAAATATACATTAATTTTTCTTTTATTCTATTGAAATTTTATTGCATTTTATGGTATGATAAGGAATAGTGAAACTCCGATTGATCGTGGGAGGTGGCTTGTATGTGTACAAAAAATGAAGCTATGATTATTCTGCGCGAGGTTTATGAGGGCTGTTTGGCTGTTTTCGGAGATGTTAAAGCAGCATATCTCTACGGTTCGTATGCCAGAGGCGATTATCATGAGGAATCAGATGTAGATATTCTTCTGACAGTAGAGCAGCCTCAGTCGGTGATATCCGCTCATCGTTCGGATATTGCCGAGCTGTCAAGCGATCTGAGCTTGGAGCATGATATTACTGTTTCGATCAGCGTAAAGCCTGCCGAGCAATTTGAAAGATTGACTGATGTACTGCCGTTTTATCAAAACGTCGTAAGAGAGGGAATAAAGTATGCAAGCTGAGGATTGGAAGTCAATATCAAAAGTCAGACTGGAGCGTGCAGTCGAATTTTTAGGTGATTCGCTTGCGTTGTATAATGAAGGGCGATACAGAAGTGCTGCCAGCAGATTATATTTCAGTGCGTTTCACGCTATGAGAGCGGTCTTGGCGTTGGACGGCATTGACAGAAAGCATCACAGCGGGATCATTTCCGAGTTTAGAAAGCTGTATGTAAAAACAGGAGTTTTTGACAGGACAGTTTCAAGTATAATCGCAACAATATCTTTAAGGCAACACCGCACAATTCATGGCGCACGCCTTGCTTGCATATTATTCCGTCAGACTGCCCAAAAATCAGTATCCATACGTCAGTATGCACACTGTATTTGTACATTCTGACGAAAAATCTGACTACGCAATCCGCACACCAGAATTATGCGGTATTGCCTTAATGCGTCATGACAGCGATTACGATGATTATATTCCGATAGATAAAGAAGATCTTGATGATATGATCCCAAAGGTCAAGAAAATGATAAACGATATTCAAAACTATCTTGAACCGATTTACGGCGAGGAGGATAATGATACCGAATAAATCTACAAAAGGGAATGAGAGGGAAAACAATGAATGTGATTTTAGATTTTTTTAATTCCGTTGACGATATCATGTACTACCCCGTGCTTATCATAGTTTTGGCTGTGGCTGGTCTGTTTTTCACCTGCCGCACGCGCGGAGTACAAATTCGTCTTTTCGGCACAGCCTGCAAGCTGATCGTCGAAAAGCCTGCTTCGGCTCAAAAGGTGTCGTCGTTTCAGGCTCTTATGGTTTCAACCGCCTCGCGCGTGGGCACAGGAAACATTGTGGGAGTTTCAACCGCTATTTGCCTGGGCGGTCCCGGCGCGTGCTTTTGGATGTGGCTGATGTGCATTATCGGTGCGTCCTCGGCGTTCATCGAGAGTACGCTTGCTCAGATTTTTAAGCAGAAGGACAAGGAGGGACACAGCTTTGGCGGTCCTGCCTATTACATAGAAAAAGCTCTAAAGCAGCCTGTGATCGCGGCGGTTTTCTGCGTTTTTCTTATTGCGACCTACGCCATAGGCTTTAATTTGCTTTGCTCCTTCAATTTGCAGTCCTCGTTCCAGACCTATACAGGTCTTTATGACAAAACCTGGACTCCCATCATCGTGGGCGCGATCCTCGCGCTGGCTGTCGGATTTTGCGTTATGGGCGGCGGCAAGCGTATCGTAAGGCTCACCGAAAAGGTCGTTCCGGTAATGGGCGTTGCCTATGTTGTGATCTCTCTGGTGATCATTTTTGCTCATATCACGCTGATACCTCAGACCTTCGGCGAAATTTTTAAGGACGCCTTTGATTTTCGCGCTATCTTCGGCGGCTTCAGCGGCTCGTGCATGGTGCTCGGAATCAAGCGCGGACTGTTTTCCAACGAAGCCGGCGTAGGCTCTGCTCCAAACGCCTCGGCTTCTGCGGATGTTACCCACCCTGTCAAGCAGGGCTTGGTTCAGACTGTGTCGGTCTATATCGACACAATGCTGCTCTGCACCGCCACCGCGCTTATGTGCCTGACCTCGGGCGTAGAGAGAAGCATTTCTGTTTCGGGCGCACCCTATGTTCAAAACGCGGTTTCAACCGTTTTCGGCGATTTCGGTCCCATTTTTATCACCGTGGCAATGGTTCTGTTTGCGTTCACAACGCTTATCGGCAATTTGTATTATGTTGATAACGCGCTTGCCTACCTCAACAAAAAACGCCGTCCATCCAAAAACTTCATGACGGTTTTCTATATTGTCTGCGTTGCCGTGATCTTTGTCGGCGCGGTCACTCCAATGGATCTGGCGTGGGCGTTGGCGGATATCACAATGGGCGGAATGACGCTTATCAATATACCTTGCTGTATGATACTTTCGGGTGTTGCGGTAAAGGCACTAAGGGATTTTGAGCGGCAGAAAAAGCGCAGACTAAACCCAGTTTTCCATGCTAAAGATATCGGGCTTGATGAATCTGAGCTGCATTTCTGGAAATCTAAATAATTCAGTTAAAGAAAAATAAAAGCCTCTGAAAGCGGCTGCCGCAGCTTGGCATTTGCTTTCAGAGGTCGTTTATTTGTCTTTCTTTTTTGCGTATGCCTGCTTGAACGGAACAACGCTTCCGTCCTTTTCCTTTACGCTCACATTATCAAGCGTGTTGTCAAACTGTGCGCGGATCTCTCCGAGATAAATCTTGTAAAGCTTTTTTTGCTCGGCAAGCTCATCTGCGCTGAGTCCCTGCTCACGTTTCTTTTTTGCAAGCTCGTTTATTCTGTTCAGCATTGCTTTGTCCATAATATCACCCGATAGAATAATATCACAAACCTCACAAAAGGTCAAGCCGCCAACAGTCCTGCCTTCAAAAGTGCCTTGCGGATCACGATCGCGAGTAACGAGGCTATCACGCATTTTGCAAGGTCAACCAAAATGAAAACAGATGTAAGCGTTGTCACCGCTGTCCAAAGATCGGCGTTGGCATAGAGCATATACATCGCGATCCCGGGGATATAAATGCAGGGGATCCCCACCAAAATTGCCGAGAAAATGTATCGCGGCAGACTGCCGGTTTTTCCCTTTGCAAGGCTGACAAAAAACGCGGCGAACAAAAATCCGATTATAAATCCGCCGGTGGGCGAGAGGATAACGCCAAAGCCGCCCTTGCCTCCCGAAAAAACAGGAAGTCCGACGATTCCCAATAATGTGTAGATCAGCGCGGCAGCGAGCGAGTGAGTCGGCTTTAGAAGCAGCGCGACCAAAAGCACCGCCAAAACCTGCATTGTGAACGGAACAGGCAAAAACGGGATCGGGATCGTTATGAACGCCGAAACGCAGAGCAATGCGGCGCAGACCGCGATCTGAGCCATTGCAAGCAGATTTGTTTTTGAATTGGTCACAGCTTTTTGAGACATATTGTCAACCTCTTTCATTTTTTATGTTTACATTGTAACACCAAATAATCAAATTGTCAACCTTAATTCAATTGACAATTGACAATGGACAATTGACAATTTCGGTCGGGAAGAAAGGTTTTGTATAAAAAATCTCGTCGTTCCCGACTGTATTACTAATGGTCTAAGCTTTTTTATTATACTGTAGGGTCGCACCCATGTGTGCGACCTGCCTAAAAAGCCATTGCTTCCGAGGGCGCACACGCGGGTGCGCCCCTACGATATTAAAGGTGATGTTTTGCTAAATAAATATAAATATAGTTTGTAATAAACATATTTGATAGATAAATTCTGTTTGCTCGACCAAAATTGTTAATTGGATTAAATGTTCGGGAAACCGAGATTTGAATTATTACTGACTACCTGCTCGACTTTAAAAACGTAATTTTAAGATGAACGCATTTTCGGGCAACTAAGGTTTAAAATATCGCTGACCTATCTGCTCGGAATAAAAAATTTGAAATATTCTTTGTTTTGTGATACAATACTGTTATTACAATGAAACGGACTGATTTTATGAAAAAATGCGAGTATTGCGCAAAGGAAATCTCATATTTTGACCAATTTTGCAGCGAGGATTGTCAGGAATGCTCTAACCGCTATTACGAAACTCTCGACAAATTCGGAAAGCTTTTTTCGGTCGTCAACGTGATCTGCGTTTTCGGTATTCCGATCGGCATTTTTTTGTTTTCGTTCTCAAAGACAGTCGGTGCGGCTATAGCCTCTGTTTGCTGTATGGTCCTTGGTATCCTTTTGATTTTTCTGCCGTTTCCGACCGACAGCATGATTAGAAAATTCAAGCTCAAAAAAGCCAGAAACGTGACCAGGATCGTGGGCTTGGCGGTGATCATGTTTGGCTTTGCGATTATGGGCTTTTTGTTTTTTTTCAACGCCTGATTTATTTTCGGATATTTTTAATAATTTTAAAAAAAGCGTCAACACTAATCATAGCTTTTTAAAAGGAGGTTTTAAAATGCTTGATAAAATAGCGTTGACGCTGCTTGTTATCGGCGGCCTAAACTGGGGAAGTATAGGCATATTCCAGTTTGACCTGGTGGCGTTTATCGGCGGCGGACAGACGGGAATTTTCAGCCGAATTATCTATATTATAGTCGGCTTGGCGGCAATCTGGTGTGTAACTCTGCTTTTCAGAGACACAAAGGATACCATGCTCGACGAATCGGTAACGACGAGGGCATAGCCCGCTTTGTTCATCTGCAAAAACCAAAAAGGGTTGCTTCTTGTTTTTGAAGCAACCCTTTTAGTCCGAGTTTTTTAGTCCGAGTTTTTTAGTCCGAGTAGATAGATTGATTAAGAATCAAACGTCAAATGCCCGACAATGCCTACATTTAGAAATAACCTTTTTTAGTAAACATCAAATGCCCGACAATGTATCCCATTGGGAAATTGGCTTTTTTAGTACGAGCAGAATCACAAAGCCTCAACAATTGCCTTTGTATCTCTTGCGATAACCATTTCCTCGTCTGTCGCGATAAGCTCAACGCGGATCTTTGAGCTTGCACTTGAGAGAGTACCGGTAACGCCGAGCCTTGCCTTGTTGTTGAACTCCTTGTCAAGCTCAACTCCGAGACACTTTAGGTAATCGCAAACCTTTTCTCTGAGAATAGGCTGATTTTCGCCCAGACCTGCCGTGAATACGATCGCGTCGCAGCCGCCCATTGCAACATAGTAGCTGCCGATGTACTGAGCGATTTGATAATAGAGCATGTCGTGAGCCAGCTTTGCGCGCGCGTTGCCCTCTTCCTCTGCCTTGGTAACGTCGCGGTCGTCCGAAGAAACGCCCGAAACGCCGAGCAGACCTGACTTTTTGTTGAGGATAGTATTAACGTCGTCAATGCTGAGATTTTCTTTTTCCGCGATAAAGGTAACAACAGATGGGTCAAGCGAGCCTGAGCGTGTACCCATCATAAAGCCGCCCAGCGGAGTAAGACCCATTGTGGTGTCAATAACCTTGCCGCCATCAACTGCGGTGATAGAAGAACCGTTTCCAATGTGGCAGGTGATGATTTTTACCTCTTCCTTGGGCTTGCCCATGAGCTCAGCCATTTTTTCGGAAACATAACGGTGAGATGTGCCGTGAAAGCCGTATTTTCTCACGCCGTATTTTTCGTAGTATTCATAGGGAACGGCATACATATAGGCTTTTTCGGGCATTGTTTGATGAAACGCAGTGTCAAAAACCGCAACCTGAGGGATTTTTTCTCCAAACACCTTTGTACACGCCTCAATGCCCTGAATATGAGCAGGATTATGAAGCGGAGCAAGCGGAGACAGTTCCCTGATTTTTTCCATAACAACGTCGTCGATCAAAACTGATTTGTCGAAGTACGCGCCGCCCTGAACAATTCTGTGACCGATCGCCGCAACCTCGGAAAGCTCCTTGATCGCGCCGTATTCTGGGTCGATAAGAACATTTTTAACTGCCTCAAAAGCCTCGGTGTGATTGTGCATCGGAGTCTTGCGCTCGATTTTCTGACCGTCCTCGGTCTTAAAGCCGATAAACGCGCCGTCTGTGCCGATCCTTTCACAATTACCCTTTGCAAGCACAGTCTCGCTGCTCATATCAATAAGCTGATATTTAAGCGACGAGCTGCCTGCATTGATTACCAATACATTCATTATAAACATTCCTCTCTGTATTTTACCGGTGAGTATTGCGTCCGGTGTTTTTTTAGTGTACAATAACATTACTACTATACCGCAATATCGAACAAATTTCAAGTATTTTTTTATCAAATATTATAAAAAGGCGGTGAAAAAAATGGCGGTTGCGCTCATTTGTGAGTTTAATCCCTTTCACAACGGTCACCAATATATAATAGAAACCGCAAAAAAAAACACGGGCGAACCGGTTGTCGCCGTTATGAGCGGAAGCTTTGTCCAGCGCGGCGAGCCTGCCCTGACCGACAAATTTGAACGAACAAGAGCTGCGCTCGAAAACGGAGCCTCGCTTGTGACGGAGCTTCCTGCGGTCTATGCCGTTGCGAACGCACAACGCTTTGCAGGCGGCGGAGCAAGGATCGCAAACGCGCTCAGGGGCGTGAACTATCTTGCGTTCGGCTGCGAATGTGACGATATTTCTTTGCTCAAAAAGGCGGCTGCGGCTCCGTCTGATTTGCGCGTTCAGTCGCTGATAAAGAAAAAAATGCAGCAGGGAGACTATTATCCAAGGGCATTGGAGAGCGCGGTGAGAGAAGTCTTTGGAGACGAAACGGCGGATTTTCTCAAAACGCCCAACAATATCCTTGCGGCGGAGTATATCAAACAGCTCGACAAAAGAATAAAGCCGCTCCCGATAAAGCGGCGCGGCGCGGCGCACAACAGCAAGGCGGTGAGCGGCGGCTTTGCCTCGGCTTCGGCGATCAGAAGCCTGCTCAGAGGCGGCAAGCCGGCAGATGGGCTATTGCCGCGCGTTCCGAGCGAGATAACCTTTCCCGAAAGGCTCGACGCCGCCCTGCTCTACAGAATGAGAACGATTTCGGCTCAGGAGCTGCGCACTCTGCCCGAGGTGGGCGAGGGGCTTGAAAACCGGCTCCTTGCGGCAGCCAAGACCGCAGCCTCAGCCGAAGAACTGATCTCGGCGGTAAAAACCAAACGCTACACCCATGCGCGGATCAGGCGGATATTGACCTGTGCGCTGCTGGGTATCACCGAAGAACTGCAATCAAAAAAATCAAGCTACTGCCGGGTTTTGGGCTTTAACGACGAGGGTGCAGAGCTTTTGAAGGACTGTGATTTTGATATAGTTACCTCGGCGGCAAAGGGCATTGGCGGCAAAAACGCCGAATTTATCAAAAAAGATATTCTTGCAACAGATGTTGCGGCACTTGCGTATGAAAAGGTCAGACCGAGCGGAGAGGATTTTTGTGCGCAGATTATTAAGTGTTAGCATCAGTCAGCACAAGAAGCTGCACTCTTTAATTCCAAAAAAGAAAAATTTCGGTCGGGCAGATCCATACAGAACCTGCCCGACCGAATCAATTCGGATTATTATTGTTACGGCATAATCAAGTTTTGTCTGCGACAAAGAACAAAACATAGTCGCTTCCAAGCTGTCCGTACTCTCTCATTATATTCGGTAGATACGTTGAAGAAACTCCTGTGATGTCAACATTGGTATTATGTACGTTGACTCCGCTGTAAACAAGTCGGGCAGAGCTTCCGGAATGTGTTACCGACGCGGCGTCTGTCATCAAATAAAGCTGGTGCTTACGCCAGTGTACGCTGCGGAGATTCTCATTATCAAAGCCGATCGACATAAGATAGTCTGATAACGACTTACCGGGATAAACTGACTTTACATAAGAAGCTATTCTTCTGTTGTCATCAAAGGAAAGCGGACTGTTGTTTTGCAGATTATTAAGGATGTTTTTTCCGCCTTGGAGATCGTAGTTTTTTATTCCGTATTCGTTTCCGAGAAGATGATTTTTATCTAATATAACAGAGGTTTGGAGAGGGATATTGACATTGCCTTTGTTGAGATAAACACAGTCGTTGATTTCGTTGAAGTCTTTGAGGTGAGAAGCAACGCTGTCAGGGGAACCGGTATCGAATACCTTTTTATTTAGATTTGCAAATGTTCCGTCTACAATGCTTTTCAAAGACTTGATCTCATGGTAATGGGCAACATCATCTTCGTTAAGCTGTGCGATATCCTCCGCCGTAAAAGAGGATACTTTTTGGGCGGCGTCAAGACACTCTGCAAGGATGCTGTAGGTGTAGAGGCACAACTGCGTCAAACGCTCAACATAGGGCTTTGAAAAATCCTTTGCATCCTTTGCAAACATTGCATAGGGTACATTTGAGAGGTAGACATAATAGAAAATGTCATGCTCATCTTTTGCACAGAAGGTTGAGTTTGTCAGGGAATTAAGATAACTCATGTAGTTAAAATATAGGTTATTTGAGTTGTTCCACTTGTCGTTTCTGCCGATCAGCATTGCGATCTGAACGGCTTTGCCTTGTTCGCTCAGCGTATCGTCATTGCTGATGATATCAATTTGACGGGATGTTTCCTTTAGAGCTGTCATCAGACCGTCAAAACCGGAACCTTTGTTAGCGATCACTGTCTGAGTGACGATCTGCTGCTCGATTTGCTGAGTCTGCTTAGTGATATCTTCCCTTATTGCTGTTTCGGATGATACGAGTTGGTTCTGAATTGTTTGAAGTTTATTTTTTACGTCATTAAACTGTCTGGACACATCTTCACGAAAATCAGATATGCTTTTGCTGATATCGTTCAGGGAAGGTCCCTTGTTGGAAAAAGAGCCTACCAAAGAATCGATGACACCTGTAATTGCCTGACCGCCGGGAACAAACTCACGTATAAGACCTAATCCGCACTGATACTCGGCGTTATACACGGCGTCAACATATTCGTCTCCAAAACTGAAGGTTGCGGCATTTGCCGAGGTTATTGTTGCCATTCCGACTGAACATGCTGTGATAACAGACATAGAAATAGCAAGAATTCTGGTTTTTAAGTTTTTCTTTTTCATATATATGTACCTCCTAAACTGTTTATGGATTAGTGTGCCTATTTAGTTAAACACTTAACATACATTTAATATAGCACTCCGAAAATGGGTTGTCAAGAATATTTTGAAGTTGATTGTCTAAATTCATATATATATCTAAAAAATACGCTTCTGACAGATTATTTATAGTGATATCATACAATTGTAAATAGAAGCGTTACTATGTCTGCGCCATATTCAGGTAAAAATATTTACATAAAATTTCAATTTACCTCTTGTATATTTAGCTAAAATGTATTATACTATATTTAGTATAATCGGTATAATACTATGCTTATTATGAAAAATCAACAATACTATTTGGAACGGGAAGCGTCGGCGCTGATGCTTTTGACCGGCGGTTCTTAATCCGGAAAAGAGGTTAAATATGGCAATTACTTTAAATGACGAAAGATATCCTCTCGATCAGTTTTTGGCAGGCGAATCTGTCAGAGCGTATGAGTTTTTGGGCTCGCACTTTGTAAATTGGGACGGTCGCGACGGCGTTGTGTTCAGAGTTTGGGCTCCGAACGCGCTTTCCGTTTCGGTTGTCGGCGATTTTAACAACTGGGATCAGGACGCCAACTTTATGTACAGGATCCTTGACTCCGGTGTTTGGGAGCTGTTTATCGAAGGTGTTTGGGAGTTTGCCAACTACAAATTCTGCGTTGAAACCTCCTGGGGCGAGCGCAGACTCAAGACCGACCCCTACGCCTTTCATTGTCAGACCCGACCCGAAAACGCTTCGAGAGTTTATAATATCGACGGCTACGAGTGGCACGACGAGGAATGGTTTGAATACAAAAAAGCGCATCCTCACCATTCAATGCCAATCAACGTTTATGAGATCAACGCAGGCTCATGGAGAAAATATGAGGACGGAAACGTTTTCAGCTACAGAAAGCTTGCCGAGGAGCTTATTCCCTATGTAAAGGAAATGGGCTACACCCACATTGAATTTATGCCCATAACCGAGTTCCCGTTTGACGGAAGCTGGGGCTATCAGGTAACAGGCTATTTTGCAGCCACCTCGCGCTACGGCGAGCCAAAGGACTTGATGTATTTTGTTGACGAGTGTCACAAGGCAGGCATCGGCGTGATCCTCGACTGGGTTCCGGCGCACTTCCCGAAGGACGCTCACGGTCTTGCCCGCTTTGACGGCACAGGCTGCTATGAGTATGAGGACTGGAGGATCGGCGAGCACAAGGAATGGGGCACATATATCTTTAATTACGGCAGATACGAGGTAACAAGCTTCTTGCTTTCGTCCGCAATGTTCTGGCTCGATATGTACCATATCGACGGAATCCGTGTTGACGCGGTGGCTTCAATGCTTTATCTTGACTATAACCGCAAGGACGGCGAGTGGATCCCCAACGCCTACGGCGGACGCGAAAATCTGGTTGCGGTCGACTTTTTGCAAAAGCTCAACAACACCGTTCACATGTTCCACCCGGAGGCTATGATGATCGCCGAGGAAAGCACCGCTTGGCCGAGCGTAACAAGATATCCGATCGAGGGCATGGGACTTGGCTTTGACTACAAGTGGAACATGGGCTGGATGAACGACATGCTTTCGTATATCTCGCTCGATCCGCTGTGGAGAAATTATCACCACGACACCCTCACCTTTAGCATGGTTTATGCGTTCTCGGAGGACTTTATGCTTCCGATCTCTCACGACGAGGTCGTATACGGCAAGGGCTCTCTCATCAACAAAATGCCCGGCGACTACGATATGAAGTTCCAGGGCGTGAGAGGCTTTATAACCTATATGATGGCGCACCCCGGCAAAAAGCTTATGTTCATGGGCAGCGAGCTGGGTCAGTTTGACGAATGGAACGCAAACGAGCAGCTCCAGTGGAATTTGCTGGAGTATGAAAAGCACCGTCAGCTCAATCATTTCTTTGCCGAGGCAAACAAATTTTACCGCGACAACCCGGCAATGCACCAAAACGACTATGACTGGAACGGCTTCCGCTGGATCGCGCTTGACGACTATCAAAAGAGCGTAATAGCCTTTCGCAGGATCGCGCTTGACGGAAGCGAGATAATCTGCGTTTGTAACTTCCAGCCTGTTACAAGAGAGAACTACAGGATCGGCGTGCCTGTTTACGGCGTTTATGAAGAGGTGTTCAACTCCGAGAGCGAGGAGTTCGGCGGCACCGGAATCAAAAACAGCGGCGACATCAAGGCACTCAGAGAGCCTGACCACGACCTTGATTTCAGCATTAAGATCACACTTCC
This sequence comes from uncultured Eubacteriales bacterium, assembly GCA_900315605.1. GTDB lineage: Bacteria > Bacillota > Clostridia > Oscillospirales > Acutalibacteraceae > Ruminococcoides. Next base: position 88,329 of record OMZU01000013.1, read on the forward strand.
GCCTCTCGGCGTGACCTACTACAAGCTCAAAAAGAAAATGGCTGTTCCCAGAAAGAGAGCAACCAAAAAGGCAGCCGAGGAAAGCACCGAAGAAAAGCCGGCAAAAAAAGCAGCCGCAAAAAAGACGACCAAAACCGCGGCAAAAAAGACCGCAGCAAAGAAAACAACAGCTAAAAAAACAACCAAAAAAGCTGAGACAGCAGAAGAAAAGCCTGCCGAAGCTCCGGTTGAAGAAAAGAAAGAAGCAGCGGGATGATCCGCTGACAGCACCTTATTAGTGTGGAGTTTGGAGTGTGGAGTGTGGAGTTTCGGTCGTGAAGATAGAATAATATTTTAAAAAAACCCTTGCTCCCGACTGTATTACTATTGCTATATAATTCCAATATTAAGGCAATAACTTAAAAAACAAGCAAAAGCCGTAACGAAAAGTCTTTTCGGACTGAATCGTTACGGCTTTATTTTTGCCAGATGTCGGATTTTTTGAGAATTACTGTAAAGCTTTGTATAACTTTTGTTTTAGAAAACTATGGCAATATTGATACAACCGGGCACGAACGTTTTTTCAAAACAAAACCTTTCTGCCCGACCGAAACTCCACACTCCAAACTCCAAATTCCACACTAAAAAAAGCTCCACACTAAAAAAGACTTAAATGCTCTTTTTGATCGTGTCGAGTGCGCCCTTTTCTATGCGGCTGACCTGCGCCTGAGAAATCCCGATCTCTCCTGCAACCTCCATTTGGGTTTTGCCGCGAAAAAATCTGAGCATTATGATCCGTTTTTCTCGATCCGACAAGCCGGCAACAGCTTCCTTGAACGCCAGCTCCTCAAGCCAGGTCGAGTCGTCGTTTGAGTCGCCGATTTGATCCATAACATAAATCGTGTCGCTTCCGTCCGAAAAAACCGGCTCATACAGCGACACCGGGTCAACGATCGCCTCAAGCGCGATCACCACGGTTTCCTTTGGAAGCTCCATGATTTTGGCAATTTCCTCAACGCTCGGCTCGCGGTTGTTTTGCGTGGTAAGCTGCTCCTTGACCTGCATCGCCCGATATGCCGTGTCGCGCATTGACCTTGAAACCCTCACAACGTTGTTGTCGCGCAGATACCGGCGGATCTCTCCGATTATCATGGGCACGCCGTAGGTGCTGAACCGCACGTCCAAATCGGGGTCAAAATTATCAATCGCCTTTATCAGCCCGATCACACCCACCTGAAACAGATCGTCGGGGTTTTCGCCGCGGTTGCCAAACCGCTGTATCACCGACAGCACAAGCCTGAGATTGCCGTTTATCATCTTGTCGCGCGCCTGCTTTTTTTCAGCCGGCGAGCCGGTTTTTATTATTTTTAGCAGCTCCTGCTTTTCGTTTTCGCTGAGCACCTCAAGCTCAGAGGTGTTCACTCCGCAGATCTCAACTTTTCCGTATTGCAAAAAAAAGCCCCCGAACAATTACTTTACTTCACATAAAGTATTGCCCGGAGAGCCAAAAATATTCAGTTTAAAAGTTTAAAAGCCGAGTGCCGAAACGATCGCGTCAAACAAGCCCACCGACAAAACTCCGCAGGTGAAACCCAGCAGCGCGCCGAACACAACGTCGGTCAGGTAATGCACCCTAAGATACATTCTCGAAAAGCCGATCAGAGTTGCAAGCATCAAAATCGGCAAAAAGGTTATCAGCTTGCACCTGAGAAGCGCGACTCCGACCATTGCGAAGGACGAGGTCGTGTGTCCCGACGGGAACGAATAGAACCTCGGTCTGTCAATAAGCTGTTCCTCGTCGCCCAAGCTGTGGCAGGGGCGCACACGCTTGACGATGTGCTTTATTATGATCTCGCCTGCAAGGTGGGCAAGAGCTAGGGCAAAAACAAAATTGAGCCCTGTCATTCGCCATGCCGGACGGATCAAAAACGGTGTGCAGATCATCCACCAGATTATTCCGAGGTTGCCGGCGCGTGACGCGGTAATCATTATTCTGTTCAGCGCAGGTCTGTGGATCCTGCCGATATTGTCAAGAACCCTATCGTCAAGGTTCTGGATTCTGCCAAACATATTCACTATCTCCAATAAAAGCAAGGCGTCGGTGCGGTTTGCGGCGCGCCTTATAAATCTGACGAAAAGCTTTGTGCGCGATGCCGCACAACAAAGCGATGCGGCGTCGCCTATGAATCATTATAACACATATAATCAGGAAGTACAATAGATTTTCCTATGGTTTTTGATTCCAATCGGACAAATTTTCGCAAATTTTCGGATTTTTTGATTTCAGGTTGCTTATTTTGCGTTTTCAGAGCTTCTTGCCATAGCCTCGCAGATCGACGCAAGAATTATAAATATCGGGGTCGTGATCGGTTGGGCAATGTTTACGAACGCCTGAACCGCGTAGCAGATCACCGCCGCAATACACGCCTGGGCAAAAATACTCTCTCGCGCGTATTTGAACGCCCTTGTGACCGCAGAGCCAATTGCGCAGAGATAAGCTGCAAGTCCTGCCGCGCCCACGGTGATAAGATAGTTGATATATTCGTTGTGGGCTGCGGTCGTGGAGCTGTCGCCGTATTTGGTCAGCTCGTCAAAATATGGGCTGAACGCATAGTAATAAGTGTCGGGACCTGCGCCGAAAAGCTTGCGCAGGATGTCGGAGCTTTTGAAAATATCAAAGGATTTTATCCAGAAAAAGCCTCTGTGAGTGCCCCAGGCTTCGTTAAAGCGCAAAAGCTTTTCAAAACTGCCGAGCTCGGTTTTTGTGTCGATCGCGCTGAAATATACGAACACGCCCAAAACCGCGGCAACAAATCCGAGCGCAACGCAGCCCAGCGCAACAGTCACCGCCTTGTGCAGCTTAAAATCAGGATTTTTGATTTTATGGGAAACTGCTTGATCCTGCCGTTGAACATGGTCATTGTTATCAGGGCAGTTCGGATGGGCAGGCGAGAGTGCCCGCCGGCACTTTTTGAGGGTGATAAGATAGAGCACGGCTGTCAGGGCTGCGCAGATGAGCAGGGGGATATAGATGACATTTGAGTAGATCAGCGCGGTCTGGATAACGCTGAGCTCCTTGTGATCGTCGCCGGTGGCGGCGGAAAGCAGCAGCAAAAGCCGCGACGAAGCAAGCATTACGGTGAGGGTGAGCAAAAGATTTCTCAGCTTCAAAAGGTTTTGCGAATATGCGATCAAATAAATCAACAGAAAGACCGCAAGCCCCAAGATCCCCGAATCGCTTCCCGAGCACAAAAGAGCCATAAAGCCCAGCGACGAAGCGGTGATATACAGCGCGCGCTCCCATGCTTTTTGAGCAGCGCAGGACATTACGATAAAGACCGGCAGGCTCACGCTGATGAAGCTCGACATCATGTCGATGTTGCCGATGGTCGAGGTAAAGGTCTCAACAAAGTGTTCCCTGAGATAAACAAAGGTTTGCAGTGGGTCGATATGAAAGCCGTTGAGCACCGCAAGAAGATAAATAAATGCGGACGCACATGCAAAGAGCCTTGGAATAACCTTGTTTTCTTCAAAAAACCGCGTCACCAAAAGGTAGGCAAGCAGATAAAAGGTCATGAGCAAAAGCCCGTTGTTTCTGCCGTTTGGCTCGCCGAAAAACGCAGTTTCGGTGTACTGCGAAAGGAGAGTGGAAACCGCGCATACAAGCCAAAACGCAAAGACAGCGATATCGGTAAAGCTCAGCCGCAGCAGATCGCGAGGGTTAATGCGTTCGTTTTGTTTTTCCTGTGAGCCTTGGGTAACAAAAAGCAGGATCTCGGCGATCACGGCGATTCCGGTCAGAGCGAGAAAAAGCGTATATTTGTCGTGGCGAATACTGAAAAATCCGTCGCTGAGGCTCAAAAACGGAAAGCTGCCCGAAAACGTGATGCAAAGATAAAGCGGAAACAGGGTCAGCATCGCGATCACAAAAAGCTTGACTACGGCTTTTTGAGGAGCGATTCCACCCTGAGATTGGTTATTGTTATTTTTTTCGTTCATGTAAAATCCTCAAATTGTAAAAAATTTTGCCTGACAAATATATTTTATAACTTAACGCCGCGGTTGTCAATCAAAAGCAGTATAATTGCCGCAAAACTATTGTAATTATTGATTTTGAATGTTATAATTATTTTGCAATACTTGAACGAATAAATTTCTATAAAAGAAAATAAATTTTTACTTACGGGGGAAGTATGAAGAAATTATTTATTTTTGGATTTGAGGGAACGATTGTTGACACCTCGCCCGGTATTCTCTTTTGCTTTAACACCACTGCGCTTTCGATGGGCTATTCTCCTGTGCCGCATGATTCGCTCTACGGCGTTATCGGTATCCCACTTGAACAGGGCTTTCGCAGGCTCTACGGAATGAAGGAGGACGAGATCGAATACGCCGTCAACAACTACAGCAAGCTTTATTCCATGAAGGGCGAAGAAATGCTCATGTTCTACAGCGGCGTTCAGGAATGTCTTGAAGGTCTCAAGCAAAACGGCTGCAAGCTTGCAATAGCCACACAGCAGCACAGAAAATACATAACAAATATGCTGACGACCTATCCCGAGATCGGCAGCCTTTTTGACGTTGTTTGCGCAACGGATGTTGACACCTACATGAACAAGCGCGACATGATCTTGCAGGTGTGTGAGACCCTGGAGATCTCCAAGGACGAGGCTATTGTTGTGGGAGACAGCTATGTTGACGCCGAGGGCGCAAGGGAAGCCGGCGTGGACTTTGCCGCCGCGCTCTACGGCTGGGGCTTCAGAAGCAAGGAAGAAGCAAAAAGATACTATTGCAGAGCTTATCTCAACTCTGCCTATGAGATCAAGTCAAAGCTATCGGTTCTGTAGCTAAATTCGCTGCGCGAGCTAAATGCAGCTTTCGCTGCGCTAAATTCCGATGGAGCTAAATTTGCTTCGCAAGCTTATTTAGAATATAAAATATACGCTTCCTCCAACAATCGGAAATCACAGCTGTTCCTTGTTAATTCGGGGTATTTTCCGCTTAAAACACGCATATATGTATTCTTTGCACGCTTATAAATCTTGTCACGGTTACGGCGGCAAAATGCCAATTCTTTTGAGGCATGTGCTCTGCTTTGTGCTGTTGAAAGCTCGGCAATGTTGAGCTTATGTAAACATTTTATCGGAACCGGTATCATATAGTTGAATCGAATTGAACCAAGAATTTTGTTGTCCTTTTTATCACGAAGCAACAGCAGATCCTGCTGTGGCTTGGAATAAGATGTAACCGGAACAAAATAAGGTATTTCGTTAATCAACAAAACCGCACCGAAAACAAATTTGTCGGTGTTCCAGTAATGTACGTTTGGCACGCAGGTAAAGCCGCGTCTGTTTTCTTCGGCTTTTTTTAAATAGTTAATATATTCACCGTCTACATAGAAAAAATCTGTTTTTGTATTTGGTTCAAAAATCATTCCTATCTCCTTATACTAACCCTTGAATAAAACTAAAAATAGATGTTAGCAGTGGATTAATGAACAAAAAGTGCCGGTGGGCACTCTCGTCTGCCTATCCGAACTGCGTCGATAATGATAAGGCAACACCGCACAATTCATGGCGCACGCCTTGCTTGAATATTATTCCGTCAGTTTGCCCAAAAAAATCTCGGCAAGGCGTCAGCCTTACCTCAATTTTTTGTCCAACCTGACGAAAAATCTTGCTACGCAATCCGCACACCTGAATTATGCGGTATTGCCATAAAAATGTTCAACGGCGGTGTCAAGCAGTTTGCTATAAAGAAAAAGAGGGCTGTCGCACTAAGCCCTAACAAAAAGTAAAAGACCGGGTAGCCCGAAAGGGTTGCCCGGTCAGTGCTTTCGTTGTATAATTTAATTGCCGAAAATCCACACAGAAAGCAGGTTAATTATACAATGAAAGTATTAAGAAATCAAC
>OMZU01000090.1 GCA_900315605.1 uncultured Eubacteriales bacterium
GGATTGAAGCAAAAGCTCGTGAGATATATTCCGAATATGTTGAGCAAGGATTACAGCAAACCCCTGCCTTTAAGGGCGTTGGTCAGTCATATATTCAGTTTGCAATAAATGAGCCGAAGCTGTTTCAACTTTTGTTTATGCGAAAAACATCCGGTAATATAGGCGTAAATAGAATACTCCCCGAAATTGATGACAACTATACCGATATTTTAAAATCAATTACCGATGAATATCCTGTATCGGCAGATGACGCTGTTATATTGTACCGACACCTATGGATATATTCTCACGGCATTGCCACCCTCTGCGCAACATCTATGTGCCGCTTTACGGAAGTTGAGATCGGCATAATGCTGACGGAAGTTTTCAAAGCATTGCTGACAGAAAGACTGAAAGGAAAATCATAATGATAGAGATTAATGAATTAACAAAATATTACGGAAAAGGCGAAAGCCGCTTTAAAGCGCTGGATGGTGTTTCCGTTCGCATTAATGATGGTGAGTTTATCGTCATACTCGGCGCTTCGGGTTCGGGAAAATCAACCTTTCTCAATGTCATTTCGGGCTTGGAGACTTCAGACGGCGGTTGTGTTGCTTATGACAGCCAAGAACTCGGCAATATGAGCGAAAAGGATCTGACGAAATTCCGACGTGAAAACACGGCTTATATCTTTCAGCAATACTATTTGCTCCCACATCTAAATGTAGAAAAGAATGTAAGGCTGGGCGCTGACCTCGACAATAACAAGGATTATCTGAAATATATCGAAGCGGTCGGCTTATTCGATAAGCGCAGAAAATTCCCATCAGAACTCAGCGGCGGCGAACAACAGCGTGTAGCGATAGCAAGAGCGCTCGCAAAGAATCCGAAGGTACTTTTTCTTGACGAGCCGACAGGAGCATTAGACGAAGAAACAGGCAGACAGGTACTCGACTATATCATCAAGCTACAAGAGGAACAGGGCTTTACGATGATTATGGTAACACACAACGGCAATATAGCCAAAACTGCCGACAGAATCATTAAGATGAACAGCGGCAAAATCGTCAGCGTTACCGAAAACACGGATAAAAAGACGGCTTACGAGATCGGGTGGTGACGGTATGATTGTCAGTATCAAGGACAGCGTAAAGTTGTTCGGAATTTCCATTATGACCTGCTGTGCGGTAACTGTCTGCAATATGTTTTTAAACTATTATTTGGATTTAACTGCGATAGCCGGTCTGATTGACAACCCTTACGCGCAGATGTTCTATGACGCACAGATTATGACTTCAAAGGTCGTTTGCGCCGTCAGCGGCGGCTGCTTGGCGATCACTACCGTTGTGATGCTGTTTTTCTATATCAAGCATTACATAGACAGCCATTCAAAGGAAATCGGGATATTAAAGGCTCTGGGTTATTCTGATTTCAAAATCGCAAAGGGCTTTTCTGTTTTCGGTTTGAGTGTATTTCTTGGTTGTTTCGTCGGCTATTTGCTGTCATTTGCGTTAATGCCGCAGTTTTATGAGTTACAAAATAAAGACGGCTATTTGCCGGAGCTTTCTATTGGTTTTCATTGGATATTATTCGTCCTGCTGGTGATTGCTCCCACTTTGGTCTTTGCTTTGATTGCAGTATGCAACAGCCTGTTAAAGCTTCGCCAGCCTTGCGTCAATCTATTGAAGGGTATTGTAAAGGTAAAGGGGAAAACCAAAAACACAAAAGATAAAAAGACTTTTGTCGCCGAAATGAGGAGCTCTGTGTTAAGAAGCCGCAAAACCTTGGTGTTCTTCATCGCTTTTTCCTCGTTCTGCTTCTCAGCTATGATACAAATGTCGGCAAGTATGAAGGATTTGTCAAGTGAAATGATGGGCTTGATGATGTTGATTATCGGCGTTGTTCTGGCGTTTACCACGCTGTATATCGCCGTGACCACCGTCATCCGCTCCAACCAAAAGAATATTGCTATGATGCGTGTATTCGGCTATGATAGCGCTGATTGCAAGCGTTCTGTTCTCGACGGTTACCGCCCGGCGGCGTATATCGGCTTTATCATCGGTTCTGTGTATCAGTATGCATTATTGAGAATTATGGTTGATATTGTTTTTTCGGGCGTCGAGGGTATTCCCGAATATGAGTTTGATTTTCTGATGTTCTTTATAACGCTTGCTGTTTTTATCGTTGTATATGAAGGCGTTATGTTTGCTTATGGTCAGTCAATGAAAAAAATACCGTTAAAACAAATTATGAGCGAATAAAAAGATAATCGAGCGAAGATGAATAATTCACCTTCGCTCGATTTTATTATACATAAATCAACTCTGCATTATAAAACTTGTCCGCAAGCTCACTTTGGCGCTGCATATCCCAAATATTGCTACACTTTTGATAATCAGTAATATCTAATGTTAGCCGTTGAAAAATATTTCGTTATCATAAATGTTTTGCTTCACAATACTCCTCCAAATAATAAAATCTTTTATGGTCACCTCTAAAAATTCCTCGCAAAACGAATGAGAATATGGTATAATTAAACCATCAAAAGATAGATGGTGATGATATGCAGTTGAATTTATT
>OMZU01000011.1 GCA_900315605.1 uncultured Eubacteriales bacterium
GCGCAATCTTTTTGATCTTAAACGTTTGTCTGATTTCATCCGCAATTTCATCGCTGTAATTTCGATTACAGAATTATTGCAGAATTAGATTGACGTGTGCGGAAGCTTTTTATTTTTGTATTTTTCTTGACGCACAAAATCAAAACACAAAAAACTCCCGGTCAAACAAAGCCGGGAGTTTTTTGAATGTTCAGTGTAATTGCGTGCGACTATTCTATAGATCTTTTTACAACTAAGGCAATCACAGCCGCGTAAGCTGCTATCGCGATAATAAAGCACGGCAGCATTTGGATAGGTTCGCCTGTTTTCGGAGAAGTTCCGCTTTTGTCGGTGATAACTCCGCTCTTGCCTGTCTGATCTGAGGTTGCGGCAGCTTTGCCGGACTGATCGGCGGTTGCGGCAGCATTGCCGGATTGATCGGCGGTTGCCGTTGATTTAGCCTGATCGCTGCCTACAGACTCTTCGTTTTTGCCGAAGCCGGTCTGATCTTCATTTGTTGTGACGTCCTCCGGAGATCCATCTTCACTGAATCGCGCGAAACCGGTAACTCCCATCCACATCCTCAAAACAACTTTTCTGTCGGATGAATAGCCGTTTTCGTCCACAGTGCCCTCTACAACCTCATAATCGCTGCCTGTGAACTCCCAGCGAATGAAGCCGGGCAGATCGTCGGGGACTTCAAAAACAAAATCCTCGCCTACTCCGACCTCGGCGCACCAACATTCGGGCTCATATTCGCTGTTGTTAGTTTGGATATGCACAAGATGAAAGTCATCGTCATTGTCCCAATCAAAGCACATTACGGCGTTGATATCCGAAAACGCTCTTAGAACAACTTTACTGTCATTAGAAGTACCGTCATTATCAACGAATCCCTCGACTACTTCATAATCTCCCGAAAACTGCCATTCGTAAAAGTACACGTCTCCAACATCATCGGGAGCGATGAACGTATAGGTCGAGCCTGCCTTTATTTCCGTAACAATAGGCTCAGGTGTATAGTCCTTGTTATTGGAATCAACATAAACCTTTATGGTTTCGTCGGCGGAATACTCGGCAAAGCGCGCAAAGCCCGTAACTGCTGAGCGGGGCTTTAAAATAACTGTTCTGTAGCGCGAAAAGCCTTCCTCAACGTCTCCGCCTACCACGTCATATTCGCCTTTAAATTCCCAGCCGATAAAGCCCGGAACTTCCTTGGGAACAGAGAAAGTGAAGCTTTTTCCATAGCCGACCTCAGCCTGAGTACATTCGGGAACATAATCTTTGCTGTTGGTTTCTACATAAGCAAAATGGAAGCCGGTATTGTTTTCAAAGCAGGCGGTAACAAATACGTCTGAGTACGGCTTGATGACAAGGGTTCTGTCAAAGGACTCTCCGAATCTGTCAACGCTTCCCTGAATCACCTTATATTTGCCTGAAAGTCTCCATGAGTAAAAATACTTATCGTCGCCGGAAAGCAGCCCTTCTTCGTGAAAAGACGGAATATTTTTCGGCATTGTCAGAGTAAATTCAGATGCGGGTTCGACTTTAGTTATCGGAGCCTCCGGGGTGTATATAGGATCGTTTGATCTGATTGAAACCCTGTAAGCTTCGCCCGAACCGGTTTCATCAAACCAGGCAAAGCCAGTGAGTCTTGAGCGAGGCTTTAATACAACTGTTCTGTCGGAAGAAGAGTCTTGGTCAACATTTCCCTCGATCACGTCATAATCGCCTGAAAATTCCCAGCCGATAAAGCCCGGAATATCCTCAGGAACAGAAAAAGTGTAGCTGTCTCCCAATCCGACCTCACCACCGGGGCTGTCCGGAACAAAAATACTGCTGTTTGTTTCAACATAAGTTAAATGGAAGCCGGTATTGTATTCAAACCAGGCGGTAACAGAGACGTCTGACAACGGCTTGATAACGAGCGTTCTGTCAAAGGAATCTCCGAATTCGTCAACGCTTCCCTGAACCACATCATATTCGCCCGAAAGCCTCCAGGAGTAAAAATACACATCGTCGCCGGAAAGCAGCCCTTCTTCGTGATAAGACGGGATGCTTTTTGGCATGGTCAGCGTAAATTCAGAGCCGACTTCGACTTCCGTAACCGGATTTTCGGGAGAGTAGATCTCGTTGTTGGATTCGATCGAAACTGTATTTACAGTGTTTTTATTTTCGTTTTTAGCCGGAAGCTCCTCGGCAAAAGCCGCACCGGGAACTATCACTGCCGCAAGCAGAAGCACAGCCGTGAGCAGCGCGGAAAGCTTGATTTGTTTTCTTTTTTTCATTTGTTTTTCCTTTCATGAAAAGTCATAACTGTGCGATCCGCACACCTAAAAAACGGTGTTGCCTCAATACTCTCTCTTTTTTCTTGAAAGGAATAAAGCTCCTGCTGCTGCGACCATCATGCCGCCTAAAACAAAGAGAACTGTTGTCTCCGGACCTGTTGTAACTGACCTTGCTCCGCCGGTCGTGGTTGAGCTGCCTGTGGAGCTGCCTGAGCTTACTGTTCGGGTTCCGCCTGTTCCGGTGTTGTTCGCTGCCGGAGTGCCGTTTCCGCCGCTGCCGGAGGAAGAATTGCTGCTTGAGCCGGGATCTGAGCTTGAGCCGCCGTCGCTGCTGCCGTCGCCGCTGCTTGTGCTGCCGCCGGGCAAGCTTGACTTATCTTCGCTCCAATCAACGCTGACGCCGGTCTCCTTGATAGCCTTTGTAACATCATCCTTGCCGAGTCCGAGAGCGGCTGCTGAGTCGTCAACCAAGCTTTGGTCGTCTTTTCCTGAATATTCTCTTGCATTGCTGAGCATATTAGTCAGGAACTGTACGAGCAGCTCATATTTGGATCCTACCGCAACTTTGCCGACAATATTACCGATAGAAGTGACTTGAAGGCGCGGACCGTATTTATCTTGGTCAACTCCGTTATCCCAAACCACTTCGTGGGCTTTTTTGTTTGAATCCTGAGGATTTTCTACCATATTGCCTGTCCAGCTTGCTGTGTGTCCAAGGCATGATTCGCCGAGCAAAAGGTCATAGGTTTGCAGCGACCAAGTCGATCCTGCCGCAAAGATAACGAAATAGTTATGATCCGAAGCAAGCTCGAAGCCCTTTTCTACAAGATCAAAGGAATACTTTCCGTCGCTTTCCTTTTTCATTTTACCTTTTTTAGCTCCCCAAGTTATCATTGCACCGTCCTTGAGGTCGTACAGATAAGTGAAAACGCCTTGATCGACAATATTTTGAGACCAATCGGACGGGACCTCAAAATAAATCGCGTTATTTGAGCCTGTTGATTCGCTGTCTGCTTCCGCGCCGACATTTGAATCGGCTTCTTCCGCACCCACGTTTGAATCGGTTTCTTCCGCACCCACGGGTTCTGCCTCTGTTGCTGCAACCGCTTCTCCCTCTGCCTCAGCCGCAGAAACGGAGAGCGGCAGAGCCGATAACAGCAGGGTTGCCGATATCAAAAATGCGATCGTTTTTTTCAGTGATTTCTTCATAGTTTTTACCTCCACTTTTTTGTTTATCTCGCCGTTTGTAAAGCTTTACCGAAAAAGATACCTGTGGCGAGGATTTTTTGCAGCTTAATGCTGCTCTTCTGATTTTTATTATATCACTTCAATCTGAAGTTTATCTAAAGATTTTACAATTTTTATACTATTTTTCCATAATAAATGAAAAATTTCGGTCGGACAAAAGCCTTTGATATAAAAAATACGTTTATTCCCAAAGGTGATTTTAATGGACGATTTTGGTCGGGAAGAAAACATTTTTGCCTACGAAAACGTTTATCCCCGACCGATATTATTCATTTTTCAGTCTTAAGGGCACCTCTAAAAATTCACTGTTGTTCAAAGGTGCGGATATTTTATAGTAGATTTTTGTCAAAACGGCGATGTCATACTGACGTATAACGAGGCGTTTTGGCAGAAATATGCTGTGAAAGATTTGTGACTATGGGCAGCTATGAATTTTTAGAGGTGCCCTTAAGTTTTCAGTCTTAAATATGATATCTTTAGTCCTCGGTCTGCTCCAGATCGCTTTCGCTGACTGTTTTTATTTCTTTCTTGTTCAGCAGGTCGTAAATGACCGGGATCACGTAGAGCGTCATAATCGTTGCGTAAACAAGTCCGCCTATGCAGACAATAGCGAGCGGCTGCATCATCTCGGCTCCCGTGCCGATCCCCAGAGCCATTACCGAAAGTCCGAGCACGGTGGTCAGCGCGGTGATAAGGATCGGGCGCATACGGGTCTTGCCGGCTTCGACGATCGCCTCGCGGCGTTCCTTGCCCTCGATCCTGAGGTTGTTGATGTAATCGACCAGCACGATACCGTTGTTTACGATAATACCGCAAAGCATGATAAAGCCGAGCAGCGAGATAACGCTGACGTCAAAGCCCGTTATCAGCAGTGCAATAAAGCCGCCGGTGAACGCGAGCGGGATCGTGAACATGATTATGAACGGTGATTTCAGGCTCTGGAACTGAGCCGCCATGATCAGATAGATAAGGATAACGCCTATGAGCATCATCAGCATGAGCTGATACAAAGCGTCCATTGTCATTTTGTCCGAGCCCTCAAAGCTGTAGGTGCAGCCTGCCGGAAGCTCAAGCTCCTCAAACGCCGCCTTTGCGTTGTTCGTCGCGTGGGTCAGGCTGCTGTTTTCGGCAATCGTTCCGCTGAGCGTTACAAAACGCTTTTGGTTCTCGCGCTTGATGACCTCCATGGTTTCTCCGCGCGAGATGTCGGCGATCGAAGAAAGCGAAGTATTTTTCTCCTTGCCCTCTTTGTCGGTGTATTTTATTGAAATGTCGCTCACGTCGTCGGAGTTGATCTTTTGCGCCTCGTCCTTGACAACAACGATGTCAATGTCCTTGCCGTCCGAGGTTTTGAGAGTGGTCGAGGTCTTTTCTCCCGAAACCGCAGCAGCGACCTGCTGGAACACCTGAGCCACGGTCAAGCCCTTTTCGGCTGCCTTTAGCTTGTCAACGCTTACCCTGATCTCGGGCGAGCTTTCGCTCAGTCCGTTGTCAACCTCGTCAATGCCCTCGACCTTTTCGAGCTTTTCCGCCGCAGTCTCCGCCGCTGCTCTAAGGTCGTCGAGCTCCTCTCCGTATATTTTGACAGCAACGCTTCCGTCGCCGATAAGCGTTGACATCGAGCTCATGCTGCCCGAACCGATCTCTACATCGCCCTTGATATCGGCGAATTCGTCCTTTAGTTCTTCCGATATGCGCTTGCCCTGCTTTACGCAGTCGGACTTCAAAACGCCGTAGGCTGTGATCGAGCCTGCCTCGGAGGACGCACCGCCGGCTGAAATGCCCATCAGCGAGGATTCACTGCCGGTGGTAACTCCGACCGTCTCGAACTCGTCGTATTTGACCATAGCCTCGCTGATCCTGTTCGCGACCTCAACGGTCTCGTCAAAGGTCGCGTTGCCGTCGAGAGTGACGCTGACCTGGACCTCGGTCGAGCTCATGTCGGGCATAAAGCTGAAGCCCCTTGCAAGGGCAGCAAAGCCGCTTGCAAAAAGCAGCGCGATCACCAGCAGGAGAGTTATCAGTCTGTGGCGAAGCGTGAATTTGAGCGTTTTTTCGTATACTTTTAAGATCTTGCTTTGTGAAGCTTCCTTTTGCGGCTTGATTTTGCGCAGCATTTTGCCGCTCATTGCCGGAACAAGTGTGAGCGCGACGATAAGGCTCGCGATAAGCGAATAGGCGATCGTGAGAGCCATGTCAACAAAGAGCTGACGGGTCACGCCCTCGACAAATACTATCGGCAAAAATACCGAGATCGTTGTGAGGGTCGAGGCGACGATCGCGCCCGAAACCTGCCTTGCGCCGTTCATCGCCGCCTTTATCGGCGGGTGTCCCAGTCCGCGCAGGCGGAAGATGTTTTCGATCACGACAACCGAGTTGTCAACCAACATTCCCACGCCGATCGCCAAGCCCGAAAGCGAGATCACGTTCAGCGATATCGAGCTGAAATACATCAAAACTATCGCGAAAATCAGGCTTATCGGGATGGAAACCGCGATGATGATCGTCGGCTTTATGTCGCGCAGGAAGAAGAACAGAATTATTATCGCCAAAACCGCGCCCATGAGCAGGTTTTGGAGCACGCTTCCCACTCTTATATTAATGTAGTCGCCCTGGTTGTAAAGGGTGGTAAAGCTCAGACCCTCGTACTTTTCCTCAAGGGCTTTAAGCTCGTTTCTGATATTGTCGCTGACGGTCGAGGTCGCGATATTGCTCTGCTTTGAAAAGCTGAGGATAACGCCGTCGCGTCCGTTGATCTTTGCGTAAAGCTCGTCGGAGTTGTCGGCAACAAAGATATCGGCAACGTCGCCCAGCTCGACAACTCCGATACCGTCGATCGAGGTATCGAACAGCGCAAGGGTCTCAAGCGATTTTTCGTCGGGAAGCTTGTCGCCCACACGCACCATAAGCTTGTTGTTGTCGTCGTCGGTAACATAGCCGGCAGGCATCGAAAAGTTTTGCGCGGTCAAGATTCCGGCGATCGTTTCGAGCGTAACGGTGTTGTTCATATCCGCCTTGTCCTTTGCCTCGGACTTCTTCTCGCTGAGCTCCTCAAGCGAGGAATCAAGCTCCTTTTTTGCGCCCTCAAGCTGAGCCACCGCGCTTTGAAGCTCGCTCTGCTTGGTTGTCAGGGCAGAGAGAGCCGCGCCCATCTTGAAGTCCGCGCCGGACTGCTGCTCGGAAATGGTAGCCAAAGCCTCGTTGACCGTCATCGACTTGTCGTCGAGCCCCTCAAGAGCCTTGTCGATCTGCTCTATTCCGGAATTGATCTGCGCGATCTGCGAAGTTATGCTTTCGAGCGTTTTGTCAAGCAGAGAGGTGTCGGTGCCGAAATCCTTTAGCGAGGCGTTCACGTTCTCTATTGACGAATCTATTTTATCTATCGCGTTTTCAGCCGCGGTTATGGTCTGAACCAGATCCTCTTTTTTGATGCCGTAGGGCTCAAGCTGCTCGTCAATCTCGGCAAGCCGACTGTTGAGCTCGGCAATGCCCTCCTCGGTCAGATCCGAAGAAGCGAGCTGACCCAAAAGCTCCTTGTATCTGTCGCTGATATCGTTGAGAAAATCGAGCCTTGAAACAGCCTTTTGCTTTTGCTCCAGCAAGTCGTTGTAGGTTTCCTTGAACTTGAGCAGAGCCTGATAAGAGGTCTCCAAAAGCTGCTTTGTCTGAGCGAGCGCGGACTTTTGGTCAAGCAGCTCCATTTTTGCCGAGAGCAGCTTTGTCGAGCCGTTTTCAGCCTCGTTCTGCGCCTGAGCAAGCTGCTTTGCAAGAGCCTCCTGCTGAGAGTTGATCTCGTCCATCGAATCCGAGATCGTCTGAGACCCGTCCTTTGCCTGCTCGATATTGTCGTTTATCTGCTCCTGCGCCTCGCTCAGCTTATCCTCGGCGTCGGCGAACTGGTCGTCGAGCGCGGCGGCGATTTTTTCGTTGAGCCTGTCGATCTTCTCCTGAGAGAGCACGATGTTTTCTTTTTCGATCACGATTCCCTTGTCGCTGACCGAAGCCACGCCGTCGATGCCCTCGATCTTGTTCATAAGCTCGCTGCTTACAAAATCCGAAATTTCCTGTCTGTCCTTGCCCTCAAAATCGACCGCTGCCATAGCAACGGGAAGAATATTGGGGTTGACCTTGATAAGATAGGGCGCGCCGACCTCGTCGGGCCACAGATCGGACACCGCGTCAAGCCCCGACCTGACGTCAACGGTCGCCGAATCCATATTGGTGCCGTCCTCAAACTCGATCATAATGACCGAATAGTTCTCGGCAGACTGCGAGGTGACAGTCTTTACGCCGTCA
The DNA here is from genome assembly GCA_900315605.1 of uncultured Eubacteriales bacterium. Lineage (GTDB taxonomy): Bacteria > Bacillota > Clostridia > Oscillospirales > Acutalibacteraceae > Ruminococcoides. The sequence continues at coordinate 7,812 of OMZU01000011.1, forward strand.
ACGACCGAAAGAGCCTGTTCAAGCGGCTTTGAGACCACGGTCTCCACCGTTTCGGGGGTCTGACCGCCATAGGTGGTCATAATGATGACGTAAGGAAAATCCATGTTCGGCAGCAGATCGGGGGTCATTCTGGTAAAGGAAACGATTCCCAAAACAAGAACAACGACCACGCTGACAAATACAGTCATAGGCTTTCTGACGCTGAATTTTGATAACATACAATACCTTCCTGTTCACGCGGATCGTTCAGCCGCGTTTAGTTAGTAGAAAAAATCAATTTAGATGTTCGTGAATTATCCGCTTTATAAGCTTTTGTGCGTTTTCCTCTCCCGAAAGCTCAATGAGTTTGCGGTAATCCTCAATCTCGTTTCCTGAAAAAACCAGAGATATTATTTTCTCATATTTACCCGCAACATGCTCATAGCTTTCCGGATATGCCCAAAAACAGCGAAGGCAAAAATCGCTGTCCTTTCTTTCCCAGTTTTCGCAATGCTGACAAGTCCATGATTTTGTGCGGTTTGCGGACGGGCTTAACAGCATAAAATAATCAGTATCTTCTTCGCTGTGCTCGCCGCCTATTTCATAAGGGATACGGTGATCCACCTGCAAAACAGATTCGTCAACTGTATCAAGGTAAATGAAGCATTTTGATCCGTATTTGTCTATCAACGCTTGTTTAAGTGCTTTTGAAAGCACTGTGCGTCCGGTTGCTTTTGAGAGGATGTTCTTTGCCTGTGACGGGTCGCCGAATCTATACGCGGCAATGCTTCTTCCGTCTTTGCCGGTTACACGATAGGTCACAACAGGTATTCCGTATTCGCGAACATCTCTGACAGCTCTGGGCGGATGATTGTAACCATAGATATTTTTCAGTTCCTCGGATGTTATAAATCCGTGCTCAAGAATATGTTGGATGACGGTTCTCGGTCTCTTAGCAGTCACCGACTGCAACAGCTCAAGAAATTCTTTTGGATAATCGTTCATGCCGTTATCTCCATTAATGACATTTGTTTTGGAAGCGAATAAAGCAACGAGTTACTTATGTACAAAGCTTCAAATGTGGTAGCCTTTCTGCCCAAAAGCACCGACTGAGTTGATACGCCGGCATTGAGCATGATTTTTTTGCAGCCCAGACTTTCAGGCAAATCCTCGCCGTATTTCTTTTCGCCGCAGACGCCGTCATAGCTGATAATATAATCAACATTTTTATCGTTCAATATCTTGATCGCCTGAGCAAACTCGCCGAACGGAACGCCTGAAAAATAGCGGCTGTCCCTGACGTTTGTAACGCCCTGATACGGAGGATCCATATAAACCAAGTCTCCCGGACGCGCCGTTTCAAGAATCTCGTGATAATCAAGCGCGTAAAAGCTCGTCCTGCCTTTCAGCAAGTCTGAAACTGAATAAACGTTTTGTTTCATAGTTTCGGGATTTGTTCCGTGTCTGCGTTTATCGGGCGACTGATTAAAATTGCCTTTTCCTCCGTATCTGACCGCACCCTTTACGCATCTTGCGATCAAATATAACATATTTGCCGGACTTTCCTGCCCGTTGTTAAACCTGTCGCGCACCTCATAAAAATGCTCAACATGGTTTTCGCCGTATAAAAACTGCTCGTTCCAAACTCTTTTGTATTCCTCGGCAAGCCGGGAAGGATTTTCGACTGCCTCTTTCAGCAGTCCTACAAGCGGCTTGTTCAAATCGTTTATAATATACGAATCCGCCCTGTTTTCCGCTGCGGCAGCAATCGAAACGGCAGCCATGCCGGAAAACGGCTCAATAAGTCTGTTGAATTTTTCGGGCATATATTTTAATATCTGAGGCGCAAGCTTTCGCTTTGATCCCTGATACTGTACGATATGCGGAATTTTTCCGTTCATTTATTATCAGCCTTTCTCTCAGTTTTCTGCACGACAACAGTAATGGAAAGCTTTATTTCACAATATCCGCGCACTGACCGTCTGTCAGTGCTATCAGCGCGCTTGGCTCAAGGTCGATCTGATATCCGATTTTGCCTGCGCTTACTATTATATTAGGTATATCGAGCGCGGTGATGTGGTAGGTGGTCTTGTATTTTTTCTTCATGCCAACGGGTGAACAGCCTCCGCGCACGTAGCCGGTCACCTTGGTGATATCCTTTACGTGGATCATCTCTACCGACTTTTCGCCCACGCTTGCGGCGCATTTTTTGAGGTCAAGCTCCTTGTCCACAGGCACGACAAAAACATAGTAGTCCCTGCCGCTGCCCTTGGTCACAAGGGTCTTGAAAACGCAGGAGGGGTCTTGCCCCAACAGCCTTGCCACGCTCACGCCGTCAACGGCTTCCTTGCCGTGAGGGTATTCGTGAGCCTTGTAGGGGATCTTTTCTTTTTCGAGTATTCGCATTACATTAGTCTTGAATTCTGCCACGATCATCACCACTATGATTTTATAGCCGCGCAACCGCAATGTCAAGAAAAAAAAGAAGTTTTTAATAATAAAATTAGCCTCCTGCCTATTAGAAATGGCAGAAGGCTGTAAAAAATCATTTTAAGGATAGATTGTTATAAGTTCTATTTGCATTAAACACGCATTTTTTTGTAACACTGTAATAGTTCTTGTATGTGCACTTATGCACACGCGTCACTTCATAGGTATAAGTTTCACCAAATTTCGCATCATTATCAGTGTAGCTTGTTTTATTTGCAGAAACCCATTTTTTTACTGTTGTTTTTTTGGAGTCTGTTCTTTCAATTAAATAATAGTCATTACCATATTTATTAAAATCGCAAGTTTTGCACTTATCCTTGTCCCATTTAATTGTAACACTTGTTTTTGTTCTGTTGGCAACAGCATTTGTTGGAGCAAATGGGATTTCTGAAACCGAAGCATCTTCACGTTCACATTTGTTGGAATCCGGAACAAATACACCTTTATCTAAAAGTTTAGTTACATTTTTATTCGCAAAAAGTCTGTATTTAGTTGCCCCTTCTACCGGAGTGAAAACACATCTGTAAGTATCATTGCTGTTCTTAATCCATAAAACGTCACTTCTTGTGTAAGGATGCGCTTTACCGTCTATGTCGTAATAATAAAGATCATATGAGGTTGCTTCACCATATTTTTTAAACCACAATTGGTATTGCTTTGCGCTTATCTTTGTAAGAGAAGTAACATCAACATAATTCTGAATTTCTATATTTGAAACTTCATTGTGTTGATGGGAAGTACCTGCCTTTTTTAAATCTTCGTCTTTTATTAAAAAGAAATTATTATTGAAATTAAAATCAGAATACCCATTTATATTAACAGCTTTATCATAGTAATCAATAAATGCATTATCTGTTACCGTAATATTTTTACCTGCTTCTCCGCTGTGGTTACCGATTCCACGTATTACGTTTTTAAATACACAGCCTTTTACCACTACGTTTTCTGACAGATTACTCTTATCTATACTATACTTTTCCGAAAAAAATCCGTATGGGAAATTCTTTAAATATGAACATTCAATTTGAACTGCTTCATAATTTGGACTGATTTTTTCATCTTCTTTATCACTTTCTATTCCAGCTTTAAATTCAGAAGGTGTCAAATTTCTTTGTATTTTTTTATCATCATTATAAAGAAGATCTCTGAAAATACAATTTTCAACCTTTGAATCTTTAACACAAGCTAACTCAAATACATGACAATTGTAAATTCCGTTAAAGAATTCGCAGTTAAGTATATTAATATTACTCGCTTGAATAAATTTACCGATTTCAGAATAACCGTTTGACAGATTAAACTTTATATTATTAAGAGTAATATTTCCTGAACCTCCAAATTTTTGAGTTAGTTTTTTAGAAGCATTGTCATCTGTATTAATAAAGGTATAGGGAAGCTTATTTTCATTTTTTCTTTTCTCTTTTTTTATTATAATATTTTTATCGGGAGCACAAAGAGAGGTGTTTGAATAAACTCTGAATGTACCATAGATTTTATATTGATAATCACAGTTTTTATTCGGATTGTTTTCAGGCATATAATAAAAGTTAATAGTAAGTTTTGATCCTTCTACCTCATTGATACAATTATCGAGAACTCTCTGTAAATCAAATTCATTACCGTACTCTGTAACTCCGTCACTATCATTAAGTTTAGCATTACTTCTTGTAAAAGTCTTTTTAAAAGGAGTTCCACCATTATTGTAGTAAAAAATCTTTTCGTATTTGTCCTCCTTACCGGGTTCTGAATATCTAAATGTAATAACAGCTCCCGGTTCACACTCTAAATAATTATCTTTTTGTCTACCGAAATAAACGATTGTTGGATTTTTTGTATCTTCATATAAATCATCGTCAATTTTTTTGAAACTTTCTTTATAACCTTTGTCATTTTTACGATAGGTTCTGCGAAAAGTACACGTTCTTTCGTTGCTATTTGAATTATTACCAGCAGCCATAACATTAGCTGTCAATAATTGAGAGCCTAATGCTGTTGTGAAACACAACAACAGGCTTATTGTAATTTTTTTAAATTTTGAAAAGTTCATTCCCATACTCCTTTAAAAATTTATTTTTTGTCTGAAAAAGTATACCATATATTTTAAAAAATTACTATTGAAATTTGTAACAAACATGTTTATTCTTACTATAATCAAACTGTAGCTTTTATATCAAGTGAAAACAATTTATTCACATAGAATCTAAATAAAAAAGTATTTCGACATAACATTAGTATTTGTTTTTCATTACTCAAGCCATATTATTGGAAAAATCGCTTAATTTCTTCACGTTTTTTCTTGATTTTTTCGGCAATATGTGGTATATTGTATTATGTATTTATATATCCCGTCTGATTTGCCGGGATTTTAAAGGAGGATTCAAATGGCAAAATCCATGTTAGACGCGATCCGCGCCGCGGAGGAAGAAGCCTCTGCGCGCGAGGCTCAGGCAAAGCAAAGCGCGCTTGAAGCCGAGGAACAGGCAAAAAAAGACGCCGCCGCTCTTGTTAAGGAGCTTGAGGCAAATGCCGGGGCAAAGGCGGAAGCGATGTTTGAATCGGCTCGCGCCGAGGGCGAAAAGCTCTCGGAAAAGGCGGCAAAGGACGCAGAGGCTGAGTGCAGCAAGATCTCTGCGGTCGCCGAAAAAAACCGTAACAAAGTTATCAAAAGCGCGGCTGCGATCCTTGTTAGCTGACAGCTTTTTGGCATGATGAAAATAAAAGTGTGGTGATACCAAATTGGCAAAAGCAAAAATGAAAACCGTTCGGATTATTGCTCTGCGTCAGGACAGAAAGCGGCTTTTGGAACACCTTCAGGACAGCGCGCTGATTCAGGTCAAATCCGTTGAAAAGCCCTCGGAAGGCTTTTCCAAGGTGGACGTGAGCGCGCAAACTCAGCTTTTTGAGCGCAACGTCACGCTGACGGAGCAGGCTTTGAAGATCCTGGACGATCACTCGCGTGAGAAAAAGGGTCTTTTGGACAGCTTTAAGGGGCGGCGCAAGATCGACCCCGACGAGCTGGGCGAAATCGCCTCCAAAGCCGGAGGGGTTATCAACGTCTGTGCGCGGATAACCGAGCTTGACAAGGAGCTGAGCTCCAACGCTGCCGAACAGGTCAGGATAAACACAAGCCTTGCCCAGCTTGAGGCATGGCAAAAGCTTGATATTCCGCTGAACACTCATGACACAAAATCGACCGCGGTGTTTATCGGAACGCTTCCCGAGGGTTATGACGAGGCAAGCCTGAGCGCGGCTCTCGCCCGGGAAAACCCCAAGCTTGAATTTGAGCTTGAGATACAGCATTCGGAGCCGTCGATGACCTGCGTTGTCGTGTTTGCTCCCATAAGTCAAAAAATCATGGCTGAGGACGCGCTGAGAAGCCTGGGCTTTTCAAGACCGATGAGCCCCACCAGCCGAACGCCTAAGGTCAAGGCTCAGCGGCTGCGCGACAAAAGCGAGCGGCTTGTCAAGGAAAACGAGGCGGCGGTCGCCGAAATAATCTCGCTTGCCGACAAGCGCGAGGAGATCAAGGTGACTCAGGATTATTTCAGGATCCGCGCCGACAAATATAATGTTATCAACAGCCTTGACCACTCAAAGCATGTTTTTGTGATCGAGGGCTATGTCCCCGAGGACAACTGCGACGAGCTTGAAAAGCTGTGCAACCGCGTTTCGACCTGCCACATCGAATTTGGCGAGGCGGACGAAAACGCGCCCGTGCTGCTCAAAAACAACAAGCTGGCTGAACCGGCACAGGGCATTCTTACAATGTACTCGCCGCCGTCAGCGGACGATATCGACCCAACGCCTATACTTGCGTTCTTCTTCTACTTCTTCTTTGGAATGATGTTCTCGGACGCGGGCTACGGACTGCTGATGACGGTCGTTATCGGGATCGTGCTAAAGGTGTTCAAGCCCGACAAAAAAATGCGAAACAACCTAAAGCTGTTTCAGTACTGCGGGATTTCCACCTTTTTGTGGGGACTTGTTTTCGGAAGCATCTTCGGCGACGCTCCGGCTGCGCTGTACAACTACTTTAACGGCACGTCGCTCACAATGAAGGATATTTTGCCGTGGCCGACGCTCGACCCGCAAAAGGACGCGCTTTTGCTGATGGTCGTTTCTATCGCGTTCGGTCTGGTACACATACTGGTCGGAATGGGCTGCAAGTTCTATATCTGCCTGCGCAAAAAGGACTGGGGCGGCGCGTTCTTCGACACCGGACTTTGGATGCTGCTGCTTATCGGCATAGCAATCCTTGCAGCCGGGATCTTTGCTTCTCCGACTCTTGTTACCGTGGGCGCGGTCATCTCGATCGGCTGTGCGGTCGGACTTGTGCTCACCCAGGGCAGAACCAAAAAGGGCATAGTCGGCAAGGCGATCGGCGGACTTGCTTCGCTTTATGACGTTACCGGCTACATAAGCGACCTGCTCAGCTATTCGCGACTTCTTGCGCTGGGCTTGACCACAGGCGTTATGGCTCAGGTTTTCAATATGCTCTCGACCATGATGGGCAGGAGCATTGTGGGCTTTATATTCATGGTGGTGATCTTTGTTGTGGGTCACGCCGTAAACATCGGACTTAACGCGCTGGGCTCTTATGTTCACACGATGAGATTGCAGTACGTTGAGATGTTCAGTAAATTCTACGAGGGCGGCGGAGAAGAATTTGCACCGTTCTCGCTTAACAGTAAATACATTAAAATTCAGGAGGATAATTAAGATGGATGGTATGTTTTTCGCGCTTGTAGGCGCATCAATCGCAACAGCTCTTGCGGGTATCGGCTCGGCAAAGGGCGTAGGCGGAGCTGCTCAGGCAGCAATGGGCGTTCTTTCTGAGGACAGCTCAAAATTCGGTAAAATGCTCGTGCTCACGCTTCTTCCGGGTACTCAGGGTCTCTACGGCTTTATCGTAGGCTTCCTTATCCTTGTAAGCTGCGGCGTGCTCGGCGGCAATCCGCCAACACTTGCTCAGGGACTTTCGTTCCTCGGAGCTTCACTGGCTATCGGTCTCGGCGGTCTTTTCTCGGGTATCGCTCAGGGCAAGGCGGCTGTTTCGGGTATCGCAATGAGCGCGAAGGACGACAGAAACTTCTCAAAGGGCATGGTTTCGGTAACTCTTGTTGAGATCTATGCGCTTTTGGCATTTATCGTATCGCTTCTCGTAGTTATCCAGGTTCCCAACCTTAGTATTTGATCACAAGCTTAAAAATGGTTTATCGGTTCTGAATAACAAGCTTTTGACCAACATTGCAAGCTTACCGAAAAACGTTGTAGGGGCGACCATTGGTCGCCTGTGAACCAAACGTTTCTTGATTTCACGGATAAAAACGAAAGCCCGGCTTTCTGAATTATCACTTTGTTTTTTAATCAAAGCTTGCTCTGAGGCGACCAATGGTCGCCCCTACAAAGGCTTTATTCAAACGCCGAAGATAACCGATTATTTATACGAATAATAGATAAAGAAAGGTGGGGTCTGTATGAACGGCGGCGACAAGCTTTTGAGCCGCATTAAATCAGACTGCGACGAAAGCGTGAGGGCGATTGAGGCAAAGTCCGCGGAGGTTTGCTCCGGGATCATTGCAGAAGCGCAAAAGCAGGGCGACAAATCCGCCGGCGAGATCTTGCGCAAGGCTCAGACAAAGGTCGAGCAAATCAACGCCTCCTCAAAAAGCCGCGCGGAGCTTGAGACCCGCAACGCTTTGCTCAAAAGGCGCAGAAGCGAAATCGACAAAACCCTTGACGGACTTCGCGATTATCTGGTTAATCTCAGCGACAACGAATATTTTGAATACATATACAAGCTGGCTGCAAAGCTTTCGGGCAAAAAGGGCATGGTCCACATGAACCAAAGGGATCTTGACAGGATGCCCCTGGACTTTATTTTGCAGCTTGCCAAAAACGGACTGATCGCGCTTGTCAGCAAAACTCCCGTTGACATTGCCGGAGGCTTTATACTCAAAAGCGGAGATATTGAAGAAAACATGGACTTTTCGGCTCTGATTGCCGCAAAGCGCGACGAGATTGAAGACAAAATCAACCGTGAGCTTTTTGCGGAATAGGAGGATTTATGGCTTTATCATATGAATTTTCCATAGGCTCCGTCCGCGCAAGAGAAAACGCCATGCTCTCATCCCAGGACATCGACCGTATGCTCGGCTGCAAATCCGAGGCGGAGCTTGCGGCGTATTTGTCCGACAAGGGCTATGGCGAGGGCAAAACTCTTGACGAGATAATTTCCTCTCACGAGGGCGCGGTCTGGGAATACCTGAGAACCACAGCCCCCGATTTTGAGCTTTTTTCTCCGTTTATTATCCAAAACGACATTCACAACCTAAAGGTCGTGCTAAAGGGCACAATGGCTGACAGGCAGTATGAGCATCTGCTTGCGCAGCCCTGCCAAATCGATTCCAAGACTCTGATAGAGGCTGTTGAAAAACGCAGGTTCAGCCTGCTTCCTGAATGGCTTTCAAAGCCGGCGGACGAGGCGTATGAGATCATCGCCCACACAGGCGACGCCCGGCTTTGCGACGCGATAATCGACCGCGCCGCAATGGAGCGGATATTGAGCCTTTCGGAAAAATCAGACTCTTGGTTTTTGAAGGAATATTTCAAAACAACTGTTTTTTATAACGATATCAAGATCGCGATAAGAAGCTCGCGCACCAACGCCGGCAAGGATTATCTTGTCAGGGCACTCTGCGAGGTCGAGGATTTTAGGATGAACTCCGTTATCAACGCCTCGCTCAAGGGCGCGGATTACCTTATCGGCGAGCTTGAAAAATTCAGCGAATACGAATGTAACAAGGCGATAGCCGAGTACAAAAAATCCCCTTCTGCCTTTGAGCGGTTTGTTGACGACAAGCTTATCGGGGCTGCAAAGGAGATTTGCAAGCGCGCCGGAGAGGGCGCGGAACCGATCGTGGGTTATTTTATCGGATGCGAAGCAGAAAAAAAGATAATCAATATTATTGCAAGCGGAATCCGAACCCAAACCCCGACAGAGCAAATCAGAGAAAGGCTGCGTGAGATCTATGGCTAAAAATCTCGCCGTTATCGGCGACAGCGAAAGCATAAAGGGCTTTTCTGCGATCGGGCTCGACATTTTCCCCTGCGACGCCGCCGACAATGCGGCGCATCTGTTCAGAAGGATCGCGGACAGCGACAACTACGCCGTGATTTATCTTACGGAGGAAATTTTCAACTCTGTTGAAAAGGAACGTCTGCGCTATGAAGAAAGACTTACCCCGGCGGTCATCCCGATCCCGGGCGTAAAGGGCAGCCTTTCAACAGGCAGGGCAAGACTGTCGTCCTTTGTTGAAAAGGCGGTAGGCTCAGACATTATCTTCAATAATTGAGGTGTACTAAATTGAATTCAGGTATAATAACTAAGGTCGCGGGTCCTCTGGTCATTGCAGAGGGTATGCGCGACGCCAATATGTTCGACGTTGTGCGCGTCAGCAGCCAAAGGCTGATCGGCGAGATCATCGAGATGCACGGCGACAAGGCGTCAATTCAGGTATATGAGGAAACCTCCGGTCTAGGCCCCGGAGAGGAGGTCGTTTCAACAGGCGCGCCCCTTTCGGTTGAGCTGGGTCCCGGACTTATCGGCTCGATCTACGACGGTATTCAAAGACCGCTCAACGAGATCATGAAGGTCGCCGGAACAAACCTCAAGCGCGGAGTTGACGTTCCCTCGCTTAATCACACCAAAAAGTGGAAGTTCAAGCCGTCGGTAAAGAACGGCGATTCCGTAAAGTCCGGCGATATCCTGGGAACAGTTCAGGAAACCCCGGCGGTGCTCCACAAGATACTTGTTCCAAACAAGGTCGAGGGCAAGGTAAGCAATATCAAGGAAGGCGAATTTACGCTTGACGAGGTTGTTGCCGTTGTTGGCGACGCCGAGGTCAAGATGTTCACGACCTGGCCTGTCCGCGTGGGCAGACCCTACAAAAAGAAGCTTTCTCCCGATATTTTGCTCACAACAGGTCAGCGACCGATCGACACCCTCTTCCCCCTTGCCAAGGGCGGCGTAGCTGCGGTTCCGGGTCCGTTCGGTTCGGGCAAGACCGTTGTTCAGCACCAGCTTGCAAAATGGGCTGCGGCTGACATAATCGTATACATCGGCTGCGGCGAGCGCGGCAACGAAATGACCGACGTTCTCAACGAGTTCCCGGAGCTTAAGGATCCGCGCACGGGCAACTCGCTTATGGAGCGTACCGTGCTTATTGCAAACACCTCCGACATGCCGGTTGCGGCGCGTGAGGCTTCGATCTACACGGGAATCACGATCGCCGAATATTTCCGCGACATGGGCTACACCGTTGCGCTTATGGCGGATTCAACCTCGCGCTGGGCAGAGGCTCTGCGTGAGATGTCGGGTCGTCTTGAAGAAATGCCCGGCGAAGAGGGCTACCCGGCTTATCTGGGAAGCCGTCTGGCTCAGTTCTATGAGCGTGCCGGAAGAGTTATTGTAAACGGAACCAAGGATACCGAGGGCGCGCTCTCTGTTATCGGCGCGGTTTCGCCTCCGGGCGGCGATATCTCGGAGCCTGTTTCGCAGGCAACGCTGAGGATCGTCAAGGTGTTCTGGGGTCTTGACGCAAACCTGGCTTACAAGCGTCACTTCCCGGCAATCAACTGGCTGACCTCATATTCGCTCTACACCGACCAGCTTTCCGCCTGGTATTCCGAGAACGCGGCTCCCGACTTTATGGAGCTCAGAGGCAAGCTCATGGCTCTGCTTCAGGAAGAAAGCGAATTGCAGGAGATCGTAAACCTTGTTGGTATGGACGCGCTGTCCGCTCCCGACAGACTCAAGCTCGAGAGCGCGCGCTCTATCCGCGAGGACTATCTGCATCAAAACGCCTTTGACGCGACCGACACCTATACCTCGCTCAAAAAGCAGGTGCTGATGATGCGCGCCATCCTCAGCTACTACGACAAGGCTATGGACACGCTCAACAAGGGCGCGGATATTGAAATGCTTGTTAATATTCCGGTTCGCGAGAGGATCGGAAGATTCAAATATACAGCGGAAAATCAGATCGAGGGCGAATTTGACTCGATCGAGGCTCAGCTTGACAGCGAGCTTGCAGACGTTTTGAAAAGGAGTGATGACTGATGCCTAAGGAATACCGTACCATTCGTGAGGTTGCGGGACCTCTGATGATGATAAGCGACGTTGACGACGTAAAGTACGACGAGCTGGGCGAGATCGAGCTTCCGAGCGGCGAGACCCGCCGCTGCAAGGTGCTTGAGGTTGACGGCACCAACGCGCTTGTTCAGTTGTTTGACTCCGCTGCCGGCATTAACCTTGCCGGTTCAAAGGTAAGATTTTTGGGCAGGTCAATGGAGCTGCCGGTTTCTCCGGATATGCTTTCGCGCGTATTCGACGGACTGGGCAACCCGATCGACGACGGCCCCGCGCTTATCCCCGAAAAACGCCTTGACATCAACGGAACCCCCATGAACCCGGCGGCGAGAAACTATCCGCAGGAGTTTATCCAGACCGGTATCTCGGCGATCGACGGACTTAACACCCTGGTAAGAGGTCAGAAGCTTCCTATCTTTTCGGCTTCGGGTCTCCCCCACGCTCAGCTTGCCGCTCAGATCGCGCGTCAGGCGACCGTAAGAGGCAAAAACGAGCAGTTCGCCGTTGTTTTTGCCGCAATGGGTATCACCTTTGAGGAATCCGACTACTTTGTTCAGTCCTTCCGCGAGACCGGCGCGATCGACCGTACAGTTATGTTCGTAAACCTTGCGAACGACCCTGCGATCGAAAGGATCGCGACCCCGAGAATGGCACTTACAGCCGCTGAATACCTTGCCTTTGATCTTGGTATGCACGTGCTTGTAATCATGACAGATATCACAAACTATGCCGACGCACTGCGCGAGGTTTCCGCTGCGCGCAAGGAAGTCCCCGGACGACGCGGCTATCCCGGCTACATGTACACCGACCTTGCGACTCTTTATGAAAGAGCAGGCAGACTCAGAGGAAACGACGGCTCGATCACCCTGATCCCGATTCTTACAATGCCCGAGGACGACAAGACCCACCCGATCCCCGACCTTACCGGCTACATCACCGAGGGTCAGATCATTCTCTCGCGTGAGCTCTACCGCAAGGGCGTGACTCCGCCGATCGACGTTCTGCCCTCGCTTTCGCGTTTGAAGGACAAGGGTATCGGACCCGACAGAACACGTAAGGATCACGCGGCGACAATGAACCAGCTTTTTGCGGCATATGCGCGCGGCAAGGACGCCAGAGAGCTTATGGTCATCTTGGGCGAGGCGGCTCTTACCGAAATGGATAAAAAGTACGCCGAATTTGCCGAGGCGTTCGAGAGAGAATATGTTTCTCAGGGCTACGACGCAAACCGCTCGATCGAGGAGACCCTTGACATCGGCTGGAAGCTGCTTGCTATCCTTCCGCGAAGCGAGCTGAAACGAATCAAGGACGATATGCTTGACGAGTTCTATCCCGAAAACTAAACGGGAGGTTCCAAAATGGCAGTAATGAATGTAAACCCCACGCGAATGCAGCTTTCAAAGCTCAAAAAGCAGCTTATAACAGCCGTGAGGGGTCACAAAATGTTAAAGGACAAGCGCGACGAGCTGATGCGCCAGTTTTTGGATTTGATCCGCGAAACAAAGGACCTGCGCGAAAAGGTTGAGCGCGAGCTCAACGACTGCAACTCGCACTTTGTCAACGCGGCGGCGGTGATGTCAAAGGAATCGCTCGACGCGTCGCTGATGTCGCCAAAGCAGCAGGTGAATATTGAGGTGGGCTCAAAGAACGTTATGAGCGTTGAGATACCGGAGCTGAACCCCAGCAACCGCACCTCAAACAGCGGAGATATTTTTCCCTACGGCTTTGCCTTCACCTCGTTTGAGCTTGACGACGCGGTGATGTCGCTCAACGACCTTTTGCCCGACCTTATCAAGCTTGCGCAGTACGAAAAAAGCTGCGAGCTGATGTCGGCGGAGATCGAAAAAACGCGCCGCAGAGTAAATTCGCTTGAGCACGTTATGATCCCGCGCTATCAGGAGACGATAAAATACATCTCGATGAAGCTTGAGGAAAACGACCGCTCCAGCCGCACCAGGCTGATGAAGGTCAAGGATATGCTTCTTGACAAGGCGCACCATTACTCGGCTTAGTGAAAGCAGCATTTAAGGTTTTTAAAAATTAACCGTCTTGTACTGGTACTACAGGGCGGTTATTTTTCTTAGAAAACGGAAAAAAACTAATCAATTTCAATGCCGGTCTTGCATTTTATCGGGTTGTATTATATAATATGAATAATAATTTCTGACAGGAGATGGTTGCACTGATACAGGTACAACATTTCACAAAAAAATACGGAGACAAGGCTGTGGTAAAGGATATTTCCTTCACGGCAAAGGACGGTGCGATAACAGGCTTTATCGGTCACAACGGAGCCGGCAAGTCCACCACGATCAAGGCGATAACGGGTGTGATAAGTCCCACGGAAGGCACGATTTTGATAAACGGTATCGACATTGCAAGGGACGCGCTGAACGCCAAGCGGCAGTTTGGCTATGTGTCCGACAGCCCCGACCATTTTTTGAGGCTGAGCGGTATGGAATATCTTGATTTTATGGCGGATATCTATGACGCTCCCGCCGAGGGCAGGGCTCAGTTTATAGAGGACTATGCAAAACGCTTTGGGATATATGACGCGCTCAACAACAAGATACTCTCGTATTCTCACGGAATGCGTCAAAAAATCATGATTATGGGCGCGCTGATACACGATCCGTCCGTTTGGATCTTGGACGAGCCGCTGACAGGGCTTGATCCGCAGTCGGCGTTTGAGCTCAAAAAGATGATGCGCGAGCATGTTGAAAAGGGCAACTCGGTGTTCTTTTCAACTCATGTGCTTGAGGTCGCCGAAAAGCTGTGCGACGAGATCTGCATAATCAAAAACGGCGAGCTGTTGTACAACGGCACCCTGGACGAGCTGAAGTCAACCTATAAGTCGCAGGCTTCACTGGAAAACATTTTCCTTGAATTAACAGAAACAAAAGAATCGGAGGCATAAATATGTTTTGGGCTATATTTTCGTTAGCGATCGGAGTTTATTGTATTTTCAGCGGCGTAAAAACCTTGCTCACCGGCAAGCTTTCCGCGTCGGAAGAAAAAAAGATCGCAGGTTATTCAAACAAAGGCGCGAGGAGCTTTAGGCTGATCTCCGCCGTTACATATCTGATCGGCGGAGTTTTGGTTATCGGCTTCGGTGTTTTGGAGTTGCTTGTGGCGCAAAAAATCCTTGCCGACGAAATAATTTTTAAACTACTCTTCCTTGCGGTCGCGATCCTCATAGTCGTTGTGGTGCTTATCGCCAACGCAAGATGCAAAAAAATGACCGATGATGAATAATGCAAAAAGATCCGGCGCGATCTCAAAAACCCGCAGACTTATCTCAGTTTTGGAAAAGTGCAACGGCAAAACGAAGATAGGCAGCGACGACGCGCTGATATCGCCGACGGCTGCAAAAATCCTTGCTGTTATCTGTATTATCCTGCTGATCGGCGCGTTGGGCGCGATCGCCTTTTTTGCGGAGCCCTTTGTTGCTCCGCTGATTCCCCTGCAAAGCTTTGCGCAAACCTTGATGATGATTATGCTGCTTATGAGCTTTGTGCTGTCGGTCAAAAACATTGTGACAGTGCTCTATACCGCCGACGACATTTCAGTGCTGATGCCAATGCCGTTTTCGGTCGGACAGATCGTTGTTGCCAAGCTTGCGATCTCCGCAAAATTCCCCGTGGGGCTCAGCCTTGTTTTGATAAATTCGACCTGTTTCGGCATGGGGCTTCGCGCAGGAATGGGAGCCGCGTTTTATATCGGAACTCTGCTTTCGAGCGTGCTTGTTCCGATGACCGGACTTGCGGTCGCAACGCTGCTCATTGTTATCGTGTTCAGGGTGTTCGGCTTTATCAGGAACCGCGATATAACAATGGTGCTCGGCGGAATATTCACGCTTGCGCTGACGATCGCCTATGTGTTTTTCAGCAACCGGTTAAGCAACGACGATTCGTCTCAGCTTACTGCAACGTTTTCCGCAATGTCGTCTGTTTCAAACGGATTCCCTAACATTTCGTTTATGAGCCGCTTTATGTTCGAGGGATTTGTCCCCGGACTGTTTATCAGCCTTGCGATCTCGGCGGCTGTCGTTGCGGCGGCTCTGCTTGCGATCAAGCTGTTTTATCTTTACACCGCGCTGTCGATGCAGACCACCGGGACCAACAGCAGAGCTGTTACAAAAAGCTCTGTTGACAAGCGCAAAAAGTCCGGCTTGCTCAGGGCTCTGACAACCTATGAGTCGAGAAACGCCAGAAGAAACCCGGCGTATTTGATCTATGGCTTTGCCATGAGCTTTATTTGGCCGCTGTTTTTTGTTCTTCCGTTTATTTTCGGCAATCAGTCGTTTTCTTCCGATATAAAGCAGGTGCATTTTGGCACGGGAGAAGCAATGCTCTGCGCCTTTTCGCTGGGGATCGCAGCGTCCTGCTTTGCCTGCGGCTTCAACATTTTGCCTGTCACCGCGTTCTCGCGCGAGGGCAGCAGCTTTAGCGCACTGAAATCGATGCCGATCGGCTTTGATGATTATTACAAAAGCAAACGTAATTTTTCGATGCTGCTTTGTTCCCTGGGAAGCGTTTTGTATATACTCATTCTCGGAGCTATATGCGTTGCTCTCGGTATCATTGACGTTGCAAACCTTTGGATAGTACTTTTTGGCGCGGCTGTTTGCTTTATGTGCAACCTTATAATCATCAACTGTATGCTCCTCAAAAATTCCAAAAAGCCTTATCTTAACTGGGACAGCGAGACCGAAATTTCCAGAAAGATGACCTGGGTGAACATTGCGGCAATGATCGTGGGATTTATCCAGTTTATCGCTTTGATGGTTTTTATTATGATGTCGATTTTTTCCGGATCCGACGAAACGGCTTTTGATTTGGGAAGCTTTACGCCTGCAATCGTTACTGTTTGCGCAGTCCTGGCTGCAATAATTTTTGCTGCCGCTATTGTGCTGAACCGCTTTGCAGTTAAAAAAGCAGGAAAAAATTTGGAAGAATTTGAATAATAATCAAAAGGCAATACCGCACAGCCTGCGGCGTTGCCTTTATTGTTAGCGGATTTGGAGTAGTTTTATGAGCTATATAACCACCGTGACCGGCAAGCATTTTTATCCAATGAAGCCCGAGGAGCAGGATATCGACCTTGTTGATATCGCCCATGCCCTGTCGCTGCTTTGCCGAGCCAACGGACATTTCAGGATTTTTTATTCCGTAGCGCAGCACAGCCTTGCCTGTGCGCACGAGGCACTTGCACGCGGCTGTTCCCCCGAGGTGATCCTCGGCTGTTTGCTGCACGACGCAAGCGAAGCGTATTTGTCAGACGTGACCCGACCGGTCAAAAGAAATCTGCCGCAGTATCTTGAAGCGGAAGAAAGACTGCAAAACGAGATTTGGAACCGCTTTATCGGCAGAGAGCTGACAAAGGACGAGCTTGAGCAGATATGTGAGATCGACGACCTTATGCTGTCGATGGAATTTCATCAGCTTATGCCGGAGGATTTGAACTACGACTATCAAGGGCTAGTTGCCGACGTCGTTTGCGAGTACAAAAATCCGGAGGAGGTCAAAAAGCAGTTTATTCAGGCGGCTGTGCTTGATATTGAGGTCGAGCGGCTGCTTGAGGAAGAATATTGGCTGATCGACGTGCTGCCCTCGCAAATGCCCGAAAGCAAAGCCGAAGAATATTTTAGGCTCGAACAGGAATTTTTGAGCAGCGAACGGATCACCGGGCTGTATCAAAAATTCGCGGAAATCATGCTTCTTCTCGCCCAAGGCTTTGAAGCCGCCATGCACACCGCGCCCGAGGACGTGTGGACGGAGCGACCCGACGACGCTGCGATACAAAACGCCCTTGTCGCCCACGCCCAAGGCGGAAGCATGATTCTTTTGCTGCCCAAGGAGCACACGCTTGTTATGCTGAACGCCGGGGATCTGAATATGACAGTCTTTCACCCGACAGAGCAGATCCTTTCTCTGCTGCGAGGAGCGGCGGAGGAAAAAGGCTTGTATCTTTGGCAGACGCCGCAAATTCAGAGAATCAAAAAATACGAGGAAAATTTTTGCAAAGCAAATTGCCTGCTCAAAAAAGAAGTTCGATCAAAAGAAGAAATCACGGAGCTGCGCTCCCTTGTCGGAGAGCTGGAAAGCTATTACGGCAGCGCGGAGTGGAAAAAGGATTTTGCCGACGACGAAGCCGGACTGCTGCCGAAAAAGCTGAAACGCGGCGTGCTCTCGGAGGACGGGATATATGATCTTTTGGAGGAATACAAAGAGGTGTCGCCATGACTTTATACATCAACTGCTGCGTTCGCGAGGAGTCCAGAACCAACAGGCTTGCAAACGCGGTTTTGAAAAAGCTGGGAAACGAATATACAGAGCTAAAGCTTTATGAAAAAAATCTTCAGCCGCTGAGCAAAGAGAGCCTTGAACGCCGAACCGCGCTGATCAGGCAGGGAGATTACAGCGACAGGATGTTTGACTTTGCAAAGCAATTTGCCGCCGCAGATATTATTGTGATCGCCGCGCCGTACTGGGATTTGTCCTTTCCTGCACCGCTGAAAACCTACATTGAGAACATCTATATTACGGGGATCGTCTCTGAATATGACGAAAACGGTATGCCGAGGGGCATGTGCAAGGCACAAAAGCTGTATTATGTCACCACCGCAGGCGGTCCCTACGACCCGACCTACAGCTACGGGTATATTGAAAGCCTTGCAAAAGACTTTTTTGGGATCCCCGAGGTCAATTTGGTAAAAGCCGAAATGCTGGATATAGCCGGCAACAACGCGGAGGAAATATTATTGCAGGCATTTTAAATTAACATAAAAAACGCAGAGCATTCCGCCCTGCGTTTTTTATGTTCGCGCTATAGATTAGCCGCGTGATACTGTATAGTTGTAGTTGTAGTACTGACCGAAGTTGTTGTCTTTGTATGTCTTGCCGTCAGCAACTGTCTTGTATGTGAGGTAGTACTTGAAGTTCTTTGTGTTCTTGATACCCTTGATTGTGCCCTTCCAACGCTCGCACTGGTCGCCGTAGGAACTGCGGTCGAGTATGTTGCTGAACTTGAGGTTTACTGTCTTCTTTGTCTTGAAGTTATCCTCAGACCAAACAACCTTAACTTCCTTTGCATAGCTGATGTTTCTGATGATTGCTGATACGTCATATGTGCCGTTTGAGGGATAGTATGTTCTCTCTGCCTTTACGTTCTCGTTGTAGCCGAGAGTCTTGTCGTCAAAATTCTTTCCGTAGTTGTTGTCCCAGAGCTCTGAGCCGAAATCATAGCAGAGGCAGAAGTTGTTTGTGTAGCTGCTAAAGCTTGCCTTGTAGATTGAGTAGCCTTCCTTGCTCTTGAAAGAAGTCTTTGTAGCTGCAGCGTCCTGCCAATCCATACCGGGAGCATACTCATAGTGTACGTATACCTTGCCGTATTTCTCAGTATCTCTTACCTTGATGTATACTGTTCTGATTGTGTTGCCGCGGCTGCCCTGATATGTAACCTCAGTTGAGTGAAGTCTGATATCCGGAGTTGTTGTTGCTGATACTGTGCCAACAGAAAGTGAGAAGAGTGATGTTGCAACAATGCTTGCTGCAGCGATTGTTGAGATTAACTTCTTGAATAATTTCATGCCAAATGCTCCTTTTTCCTTTTCATATTAAAATGATTTTTTGATTGTGAAAGGCTTGTAAATTCTTGTTCTTCTTGCGATTCCGAACAAAAGCTTTTTCCGCAAGGTCTGACAAGCTGTACAAAATGCCTTTTTTGAAAAATGTGCTTGATTCACTCAAATACATTGGATTCGCATATGATCTAAATGTATTTATTTGTTTTTTCCGAGTGAGCTCACTGTTTATGAATTATACACTATATGACAAAATAAATCAAGTATTTTGAGCAAGAAATTTGAAGTATAAGTGAAGTTCGTAAAATACTGAATACGAATAAAACGAAACGTCTTTTGTTTTTGTTGATTATTACTTTCAAGAATTTTTTATATATGATTCTTACACAAATGAATGAGGAAAACAGGGGCAGCAGATATACACCTTGCTTTATGATGTTTTGGAGGTGTTTTTTCTGCTTATTACAAATCAATAAGACGTGCGCACCGAAAAGCAAAAACGGTGCGCACGCCTTTTATTTGACAGGAGGTTTGGATTTCTTACAATTATTTTTTTAAGGACAGAGAGAAAATTGACAGCATATTAATCATAATCCTTCATTGCTTCCAAACCTGTTTGTCCTGTTCTTACCTTAACTACTTCCTCAACATCGTAGACGAAGATTTTGCCGTCGCCGATATGACCTGTGTACAGCGTCTTTTTGGCGGCTTCGATGACCAGCGAGACCGGAACCGTGCATACTACTATATCCACCTGGATCTTAGGCAGCAGGTTTGCCTCGATCTGAACTCCGCGGTAGTATTCGGGCTTGCCCTTTTGCGCGCCGCAGCCGAGAACGTGAGACACCGTCATGCCGGTGATGCCGATTTCCATCATCGCGTTTTTGAGGGATTCGAGCTTTGCTTCCTTGCAGATGATCTCGATCTTGCTGATCTTCGGTCTTCCGTCGTCAAAGGAAGGCATTTTTTTGACAGTTACTGCCTCGGCAACAGGAACGTCGCCGGTAACGAGCACCGGAGCAGCTTCGCCCTCTTCAAGGTATTCTGGTATCATGCTGAAGCCTGCATATGCGGAGGGGAGATTGTGCTCGGTTTCGTCAAGACCGGTGATCTCTTCCTCGCGTGTAACTCTGAGACCGACGGTCTTTTTTATCAGGAAAAACGCCGCCGTGATCGTTACTACCGTCCAGGCAACTACGCTTACAAAGCCAAGGAGCTGCAAGCCCAAAAGCTCAAAGCCGCCGCCGTAGAAAAGTCCGACAAGCTTGCTGCCCGAGGCGTTTGCCAGTGAATATCCGGGCGCGGAGTCGGTTGCGAACAAGCCGACCGCAAGGGTGCCCCAGATTCCGTTCATCATATGAACTGCGACCGCGCCCACAGGGTCGTCGATGTGCAGCTTGTAGTCGAGCAGCCACACGCCGAACACAACCAGTAAGCCGGCAACTATTCCGATCATCACTGCGCCAAAAGCGTCGGTCACGTCGCAGCCTGCGGTGATGGCTACCAAGCCTGCAAGCGAGGCGTTGAGGCACATGCTGACGTCGGGCTTGCCGTATTTGAGCCAGGTGAAAACCATGCAGGTAACAGTCGCGAGAGCCGGAGCAACGGTCGTTGTGAGAAATACCGAGCCGAGCTGCTCAACGGAGGTTGTTGCCGCACCGTTGAAGCCGTACCAGCCAAACCAAAGAATGAACACGCCCAGCGCGCCCAGCGCGATATTGTGACCCGGGAACGCGCCGACCTTTGTTACCTTTCCGTTTTGATCTCTCTTGAACTTGCCGATACGTGCTCCGAGCATCTTTGCGCCGATCAACGCCGACACGCCGCCAACCATATGGATAGCGCAGGAGCCGGCAAAATCGTGGAAGCCGAGCTGACTGAGCCAGCCGCCGCCCCAGATCCAGTGGGCTTCGATCGGATAGATGACCGCAGAGATTATGCCGGAATAGATGCAGTAGGAAAGAAATTTTGTTCTTTCTGCCATTGCTCCCGAAACGATCGTCGCGGTCGTTGCGCAGAAAACAAGATTGAACACAAAGTTTGAAAAATCAAAGTCCTGATATGCAGAAAAAATATCAAAGCCCGGCTGACCGATAAAGCCCAGCAAATCCTCGCCCATCATCAAGCCAAAGCCGATAAGGATAAAGGTGACGGTTCCGATGCAGAAATCCATCAGGTTTTTCATTATTATATTACCAGTGTTTTTGGCTCTGGTAAAGCCAGCCTCGACCATTGCAAAGCCTGCCTGCATCCAAAATACAAGAGCCGCGCCGATCAAAAACCAAACGGCAAAAAGCTGCTCGCTCGTTGCTTGCGTTACTAACTCTCTTATTGCTTCATTCATAAAATCACCCCAATAAAATTGAATCTTATTTATATCTTATACTCCGAAAAGCATCTCGCCGTAGGACGGATAAGGCCAGTACTGCCTTGAGGTTTGCTTTTCCATGCTGTCGCCGATTTCGCGCAGCTCGTTCATCAGCGCAAAAACAGTGTTGCGGTAATACTTTGCCTGCGAGAGATTGTCGCTGTATTCAGCCGCATTTGAAACCGCCGCTTCAAGCTCGGAGGTTTTCTTTACAAAGGCTTCGAGCTGAGAGGAAAGGCTTTCGAGCAGGCTTTCCTCGGCATAGGCTGAGATTGAGGAAGAAACGCATTTTTTCATCGAGATGCCCTCAGCAAGCTCCTTTGCAAATTCCATGACCGCAGGCGCAATGCTCTTTTTTGCCATTTCAAGCATTGTCAGAGCCTCGATGTTCAGCAGCTTTGAATACTGCTCAAGCTCGATTTCATAGCGTGCGTGCATTTCGGTTTCGGTAACGATCCCGTTCTTGGCAAAAAGCTCGATGTTCTTTTGGTCGATGTAGTGCTCCATTGCCTCGGGCAGGCTCTTGTAGTTGCAAAGTCCGCGCTTTTCCGCCTCGGCGACCCACTCGTCGGAGTAGTTGTCGCCGTTGAAGATGATCCTGCGGTGCTCGGTCAGCACCTTTTTGACAAGAGCCTTTGCGTCGGCTTCGATATCTGCGCTGTCGCCGAGAGCCTCGCAGAATTGGCTGAGCTCCTCGGCTACCATTGTGTTTAGGATATAGTTCGGGCAGGCGATATTGAGCGACGAGCCAAGAGCCCTGAACTCAAATTTGTTGCCCGTAAAGGCAAAGGGCGAGGTGCGGTTTCGGTCGGAATTGTCCTTTTTAAAGTCCGGCAGAGCGTCAACGCCGGTCTCGATTTTTGCCGCCATGTGGCTCTTGTAGTCCTTGCCCTCGATGATGCTCTCGACCAGCGCGCCCAAATCGTCGCCCAGATACATTGAAATTATCGCCGGCGGAGCCTCGTTCGCGCCCAGTCTGTGGTCGTTTCCGGCGGAGGCTACGGTGATCCTGAGCAGATCCTGATACTCGTCAACCGCCTTGATGACCGCGGCAAGAAAGAGCTGGAACTGCAAATTATCCTCCGGGCATTTGGTTGGATTAAGCAGGTTTTCGCCGGTATCGGTCGAGATCGACCAGTTGTTGTGCTTGCCTGAGCCGTTCACTCCGGCAAAGGGCTTTTCGTGTAGCAGGCACACAAGTCCGTGCTTTTCGGCGGTCTTTTTCATTACCTCCATAGTAAGCTCGTTGTGGTCGGTCGCGATATTTGCCGTGGTGAACACCGGCGCAAGCTCGTGCTGTGAGGGCGCGACCTCGTTGTGCTTGGTCTTTGCAAAAATCCCGAGCTTCCAAAGCTCCTTGTCAAGGTCTCGCATATATTCCGCGACCCTGGTTTTGATCGAGCCGAAATAATGATCGTCAAGCTCCTGACCCTTGGGAGCCATCGCGCCAAAGAGCGTTCTGCCGGTGTAGATCAGATCAGGGCGTTTTTTGTAGGTTTCTCTGTCGATCAAAAAGTATTCCTGCTCGGGACCGACGGTGGTCGTTACGCGGTTGACGTCTGTTTTGCCCAGGAGGCGAAGCAGTCGGACCGCCTCGCGGCTGAGCTT
Organism: uncultured Eubacteriales bacterium; assembly: GCA_900315605.1. Classification (GTDB taxonomy): domain Bacteria; phylum Bacillota; class Clostridia; order Oscillospirales; family Acutalibacteraceae; genus Ruminococcoides. The sequence goes on from OMZU01000011.1 coordinate 30,993, forward strand.
ATCCATTGAGCGAAGCAGAGGAGTTTTTTTGTCGAGCACCTCTCCTGTGTATGAGCAGAACGCAGTCGGGATATACAGAGTTCCGTCGCGAACAAACGCCGGCGAGGTGGGGTCCCAGGTGGTGTAGCCTCTCGCTTCAAAGGTCGCGCGGATGCCGCCCGAGGGGAACGACGACGCGTCGGGCTCGCCCTTGATGAGCTCCTTGCCCGAAAATTCCATAATAGCCTCGTCGCCCTTTGGGGTGATAAAGCTGTCGTGCTTTTCGGCGGTCACGCCTGTCATCGGCTGGAACCAGTGGGTAAAGTGGGTACAGCCCAGCTCGATCGCCCATTCCTTCATTGCATGGGCAACGGCGTTGGCTGTGCCGAGGTCAAGAGCCTCGCCGTTTTCAATGGTTTTTCTAAGAGCCTTGTAAACCGCCTTGGGCAGTCTTTCCTGCATTTTTCTGTCGTTGAACACATTGCATCCAAAGTATTCCGCTGCATTCTTCATAATATCATCTCCGTTGATTTTTTGGGGAAATATAAAATATAAAATATAAAATGTAAAATGTAAAGAAAATCCCCCTGACGCAGAAAAGGCACTGAGACCCTTTTACGGGCTTCAGCACCTTTGCTGTGTCGTTGACGTTAGTATACCTCATTCATTTTGATTTGTCAATAGGTTTTTGCAATATTTTTTATTTTTCCTGCAATATTTTTTGCTTTTACTCAAAGCAAGCGCGATTAACCATGATTTTATGAATTTTAAATTTAGAAAACTGCATTTTTCTATTGACAAACAGATTTTGCAGTTGTATAATAACGACATCAAACGAGAGGAAGGATAAGTTATGACAGCAAACAGTCTTTACTCGCCGCGCTTTGAGCATGACAACTGCGGAATCGGAGCGGTTGTCAACATCAAGGGCGTCAAATCACACAAAACCGTAGAGAACGCTCTGACCATTGTTGAGACCCTGGAGCACCGCGCAGGCAAGGACGCCGAGGGCAAAACAGGCGACGGCGTTGGTATCCTGCTGCAAATCTCGCACAAATTCTTTAAGAAGGCAGCTTCCGAAATCAATATCGAGCTCAAAAACGAGCGCGACTACGCTGTGGGAATGTTTTTCTTTCCGCAGGCGGAGCTTATGCGCAATCAGGCAAAAAAAATGTTTGAGATCATCGCAGAAAAAGAGGGACTTAAGATCCTCGGCTGGAGAAAGGTTCCCTACAATGCCGCTGCGATCGGCAGCCGCGCGCTTGAATGTATGCCGAACATCCAGCAATGCTTTGTTGAACGCCCCGACGGAATAAAGAGGGGACTTGAGTTTGACCGCAAGCTGTATGTTGCAAGAAGGGTTTTTGAGCAGAGCAACGAGGACACCTATGTTGTTTCGCTTTCCTCGCGTACAATAGTATACAAGGGAATGTTCTTGGTCGGCGATCTGAGGAACTTTTTCTCCGACCTGCGCGACGAGGATTTTGAAAGCGCGATCGCGCTGGTTCATTCGCGTTTTTCGACCAACACCAATCCAAGCTGGGAGAGGGCGCACCCAAACAGAATGATCGTTCACAACGGCGAGATAAACACGATCCGCGGCAACGCCGACAAGATGCTCGCGCGTGAAGAAAACATGAGAAGCGAGCACCTAAAGGGCGATCTCGACAAGGTGATCCCGGTCGTCAACACCGAGGGCTCAGACTCCGCAATGCTTGACAACACGCTCGAATTTTTGGTTATGAGCGGAATGGATCTGCCGCTGGCGGTGATGATAACCATTCCCGAGCCGTGGGACAGAAACGGCACAATGAGCCTAAAGAAAAAGGACTTTTATCAGTATTACGCAACCATGATGGAGCCGTGGGACGGCCCTGCCTCTATCCTTTTTTCGGACGGAGACATCATGGGAGCGGTGCTTGACCGCAACGGACTGAGGCCTTCGAGATATTATATTACCAAGGACGATGATCTAATTCTTTCCTCCGAGGTAGGCGCGCTTGAGATCGAGCCCGAAAACGTTCTCAAAAAAGACAGACTGCGCCCCGGAAAAATGCTGCTGGTCGATACGGTAAAGGGCGAGCTGGTTGACGACGACGAGCTCAAGAGCCGCTACGCCTCAAGGCAGCCCTACGGCGAATGGCTTGACAGCAATTTGATAAGTCTGAGTGATTTGAAGATCCCCAACCTAAAGGTCAGCGAGCACCGCAGAGAAGAGAGACGCAAGCTGCAAAAGGCGTTCGGCTACACCTATGAGGACGTTATGACCTCGATCCTGCCGATGGCGCGCGACGGCGCGGAGCAGATCGCATCTATGGGCACAGACAGTCCGATACCTCCGCTTTCAAGAGAGAATCAGCCGCTTTTCAATTATTTTAAGCAGCTATTTGCTCAGGTAACAAATCCGCCGATCGACGCGATAAGAGAGGAGATCGTCACCTCGACCACGGTTTATCTTGGCGAATCGGGAAACATTCTTGAAGAAAAGCCCGAAAACTGCAAGGTCATAAAGATCCACAATCCGATTTTGTCCTCAACCGATATTCTAAAGCTAAAGGCTATGAGGAAAAGCGGCTTTAAGGCTGCCGTGATCCCCATGCTCTATTATAAAAACACCTCGCTCAAAAAGGCGATAAAGCGGCTGTTTATCGAGGCTGACAAGGCATACCGGGACGGCGCGAACATTTTGATCTTGTCCGACAAGGGCGTTGACGAAAACCACCTTGCCATCCCGTCGCTGCTCGCGGTTTCCGCACTTCATCAGCACCTGGTAACAACAAAGCGCAGGACCTCGCTTTCGATCGTGCTTGAAAGCGCAGAGCCGCGCGAGGTCCACCATTTTGCAACGCTTTTGGGCTACGGCGCAACGGCGATCAACCCCTATTTGGCGCAGGAAACGATACACGAGCTTATCCACGACGACATGCTCGACAAGGACTACTACGCCGCAGTTGCGGATTACAACGATTCGGTGCTTCACGGTATTGTAAAAATCGCCTCAAAAATGGGCATCTCCACGATACAATCCTACCTCGGCTCACAGATTTTTGAGGCTATCGGAATCAGCAGCGAGGTGATCGACGAATACTTTACCGGCACGGTCAGCAGGGTCGGCGGGATCACCCTAAAGGATATCGAAAAGGCGGTTGACGCACTTCACAACTCCGCCTTTGATCCTCTTGATCTGGAGACGGATCAAGAGCTTCCCTCGCGCGGAAGCCACAAGTTCCGCAGCGGCAAGGAGGAGCATCTCTACAATCCGCAGACGATCCACACATTGCAGGCGGCGACCCGAAACGGAGATTATGAGCTGTTCAAAAAATACACTCACATGCTCAACGAAGAAATGAAAGCCGTGAATCTCAGGGGCTTGCTCGACTTTAACTACGCGGAAAATCCCGTTCCGCTCAGCGAGGTCGAGAGCGTTGAAGATATCGTTCGCCGCTTCAAGACCGGCGCGATGTCCTACGGCTCGATCTCTCAGGAGGCACACGAGGCGTTGGCTCTCGCAATGAATATGCTTCACGGCAAGTCAAATTCCGGCGAGGGCGGCGAAAGCCCCGAACGCCTTGCCACAAAGGGCACAAAGAACGACCGCTGCTCGGCGATCAAGCAGGTTGCCTCGGGTCGCTTTGGCGTGACCTGCGAATACCTTAGCTCAGCCGACGAGCTGCAAATCAAAATGGCTCAGGGCGCAAAGCCCGGCGAGGGCGGTCATCTTCCGGGCAACAAGGTTTATCCGTGGATCGCAAAAACCAGACACTCCACCCCCGGAGTTTCGCTGATCTCGCCTCCTCCCCACCACGATATTTACTCTATCGAGGACTTGGCTCAGCTTATTTATGACCTGAAAAACGCCAACAAAAACGCGCGTATTTCCGTAAAGCTGGTCAGCGAATGCGGAGTTGGCACAGTCGCCGCAGGCGTTGCCAAGGCAGGCGCGGGAGTTATCTTGATTTCCGGCCACGACGGCGGCACCGGAGCCGCTCCGAGAAGCTCGATCTACAACGCCGGGCTTCCGTGGGAGCTGGGACTTGCCGAGGCGCACCGAACACTTATTATGAACAAGCTGCGCAACAAGGTCGTTATCGAAACCGACGGCAAACTGATGACAGGCCGCGACGTTGCGATCGCCGCGATCTTGGGTGCAGAGGAATTTGGCTTTGCAACAGCTCCGCTGGTAACTTTGGGCTGCGCCATGATGAGGGTCTGCAACCTTGACACCTGTCCGTTCGGCGTGGCGACCCAGAACCCGGAGCTCAGAAAACGCTTTAGGGGCAAGCCCGAATATGTGGCAAACTTTATGCGCTTTATCGCGCAGGAGCTCAGAGAATACATGTCAAGGCTCGGCGTTCGCACGATCGACGAGCTTGTGGGCAGGACCGACCTTATAAGGGCAAAGGAAAATCTCTCGGAGCGCGAGAGCAGGATCGATCTGTCGGCGATTTTGAGCAACAGCTTTGAGGGCGAAAGGGTCGAGTACAAAAACAAGAACCTGTATGACTTTAAGCTTGACAAAACGCTCGATCAGTGCGAGCTTATGAAAAAATTTGACCTGAGCAAAGCCGAGGGTCAGACAATCAATATAAACGTCAAAAACACCGACCGTTCGCTGGGAACGGCGTTCGGCTCGGAGCTGACCAAAAAATACGGAAGCACGCTCGGCGAGGACAGCTTTAGGGCGGTTTGCACCGGCTCGGGCGGTCAGAGCTTCGGCGCGTTCATTCCAAAGGGACTCACGCTTGAGCTCGCGGGCGACAGCAACGATTACTTTGGAAAGGGTCTTTCGGGCGGAAAGCTCGTTGTATATCCGCCCAAGGCTTCCGGCTTCAAGGCTGAGGAGAACATCATCATCGGCAACGTCGCGCTTTACGGCGCAACAAGCGGCAAGGCGTTCATCAACGGCGTTGCAGGCGAACGCTTTTGCGTGCGCAATTCCGGCGCAACGGCGGTAGTTGAGGGCGTAGGCGACCACGGCTGCGAGTATATGACAGGCGGCTGCGTTGCGGTGCTCGGACGAACGGGCAAGAACTTTGCCGCAGGAATGTCGGGCGGTATCGCCTATGTGCTCGACGAGCACCACCACCTCTACCGCAGGCTCAACAAGGAGCTTGTAGAATGCTCGGAGCTGAGCGAAAAGGCGGATATCGAGCGTCTAAAGGCTATGATCGCAGAGCACGTTGCCGAAACCGGTTCCGAAAAGGGCAAAAGGATATTGGCTGATTTTGCCGGCTATCTGCCGCTTTTCAAAAAGATAATCCCCCACGACTACAAGAGGATAACCGAAGAGATCGCAAAGGGCGAGGCAAAGGGTCTTGAGCCCGAGGAAGCGAAGATCGAGGCGTTTTACGCGCTGGTAAAGGAGGAGCAGTAATGGGAAAGCCCACAGGATTTTTGGAATTTGACCGTGAGGAAGCCCGCGCTTTCTCAGTCTGCGAGCGCATAAAGAATTATAATGAATTTCACGAGCCGCTGAGCCTGAGCGAGCAAAAAAAGCAGGCGGCGCGTTGCATGGAATGCGGAGTTCCGTTTTGTCAGTCCGGCATGAATATCGGCGGCATGATAAGCGGCTGTCCGCTGAACAACCTGATCCCCGAATGGAACGATCTTTTGTACCGGGGCAGCACGGAGCAGGCGTACAAAAGGCTGAGAAGCACCAACAGCTTTCCGGAATTTACCTCGCGCGTTTGTCCGGCTCTCTGCGAAAAAGCCTGCACCTGCTCGCAAAACGGAGAAGCCGTTACCGTGCGCAACAACGAATACACCATAGTCGAAACTGCCTACAGGGAGGGTTGGGCAAAGCCCGAGCCGCCAAAGGTCAGAACAGGAAAGCGCGTTGCCGTTATCGGCTCGGGTCCCTCCGGACTTTCGGCTGCCGACAGGCTCAACCGCCGCGGCCACAGCGTCACGGTGTTTGAGCGCAGCGACAGGCTAGGCGGTCTGCTGATGTATGGTATCCCGAATATGAAGCTTGAAAAATCGGTGATCGAACGGCGTATCTCGATCATGAAGGCTGAGGGAATCGAATTTAGAACAGGGGTGAATGTCGGAAAAGATATTTCCGCAGAAGAACTAAAATCAAGCTTTGACAGAATAATCCTCGCCTGCGGAGCCTCAAATCCGCGCGATATCAAGGTAAGCGGCAGAGACGCCGAGGGAATATATTTTGCGGTGGATTTCCTAAAATCTACAACCAAGGCTCTGCTTGACAACGGGCTAACGGACGGGACTTATATATCCGCAAAGGACAAAAACGTTATTGTCATCGGCGGCGGCGACACAGGCAACGACTGTGTCGGAACCTGCGTTCGCCACGGCGCAAAGAGCGTTTTGCAGCTTGAGATGATGCCCAAGCTCCCCGACGAAAGAGCCGAAAATAACCCCTGGCCGCAGTATCCGAGAGTTTGCAAAACCGATTACGGTCAGGAAGAAGCCGCCGAGGTCTACGGCAGCGATCCGCGAATTTATCAAACCACCGTCAAGGAGTTTTTAAAGGACAAAAACGGCAGTCTGCGCGGCGCGGTTTTGGTGAGCCTGAGCTTTGAGAAGGACGAAAAAACCGGACGAATGAATATGAAAGAGGTCGAGGACAGCGAACGCGAGGTCGAGGCTGAGCTGGTTTTGATCGCGGCAGGCTTTCTCGGCAGCGAGAGCTATGTCACCTCGGCGTTCGGCGCAGAGGTTGACGGACGAACAAACGTTGCCGGTCAAAACGGTACCCACAAAACAAACGTTGAGAATGTTTTCACCGCAGGCGATATGCACAGCGGACAGTCGCTGGTGGTCAGGGCGATCCGCGACGGAAGAGACTGCGCCGAAGAGGTTGACCTGAGCCTGATGGGTTACAGCAACCTATAAAAATCAAGGAGCCAAACTATGACTAAATATATTTTTGTAACAGGCGGCGTTGTTTCGGGACTTGGAAAAGGGATCACTGTTGCCTCGCTCGGACGGCTTTTGAAGGCGCGCGGACTAAAGGTTGCCGCTCAAAAGCTTGATCCCTACATCAACGTTGACCCCGGAACCATGAGCCCTTATCAGCACGGCGAGGTTTTTGTCACCGACGACGGAGCCGAGACCGACCTTGACCTGGGGCATTACGAACGCTTTATCGACGAGGATCTGAACAAATACTCCAACCTGACCACCGGAAAGGTATACTCAAATGTTTTGAGCAAGGAACGCCGCGGCGAATATCTCGGAAAAACCGTTCAGGTCATTCCGCACATCACCGACGAGATCAAGCGGTTCATCTATTCCGTGGGCAAAAAAAATGCCGCCGACGTGGTTATAACCGAAATCGGCGGCACGATCGGCGACATAGAAAGCCAGCCGTTTATTGAAGCCATTCGTCAGGTGGGTCACGAGGTCGGCGCGGAAAACAGGCTGTATGTCCACGTCACGCTTGTCCCCTATCTCAAGGCTTCGGGCGAGCACAAGAGCAAGCCCACTCAGCACAGCGTCAAGGAGCTGCAAGGGCTGGGCGTGAATCCCGACGTAATAATTTTGCGAACAGACGAGCCGATCACCGATTCGTCGATTTTTGAAAAAATCGCTCTTTTTTGCAACGTGCAAAGAGATTGCGTAATAGAAAACCTGACCCTGCCTGTGCTCTACGAGGCTCCGCTCATGCTCGAAAAGGCTCACCTCAGCGACATTGTGTGCCGCGAGCTGAACATAAGCTCTCACAAGCCTGATTTGAGCGACTGGGAGCAGATGACGCAGCGCATAAGGACGCGCGAAAACACGGTCAAGATAGGCTTGGTCGGCAAATATGTTGAGCTGCACGACGCATACCTCAGCGTTGCCGAGGCACTTCGCCACGCCGGATATTACCTCAACTCAAGGGTCGATATAAGCTGGATCGATTCGGAAAATATTACAGACAAAAACGTGAGCGAAAAGCTCGGCGGTCTTGACGGTATCATCGTTCCGGGCGGCTTTGGCAGGCGCGGGATCGAGGGCATGATAACCGCAGCCAAATTTGCCAGAGAAAACAAGCTTCCCTACTTTGGTATCTGTCTTGGGATGCAGGTCGCCGTCATTGAATTTGCCCGAAATGTTGCGGAGATCGCAAACGCAAACTCAGGCGAATTTGCCCAGAGCGTGCCCAAGGTCATTGATTACCTCCCCGACCAGAGCGACGAAACCGAAAAGGGCGGAACGCTTAGGCTGGGAGCCTATCCCTGCGTGATAAAGTCAGGCACGACAATGGCGAGAGCCTACGGCAAAGCCGAGATCAGCGAACGCCACCGCCACCGCTATGAATTTAACAACGAATACCGCGATATCCTCCAAAAAGCCGGGCTGACGCTTTCGGGAATCTCGCCCGACGGCACGCTTGTTGAAACGGTGGAGCTGAGCGACCGCGATTTTTATGTGGGAGTGCAGTATCACCCCGAATTTAAAAGCCGCCCCAACAAACCCCATCCGTTGTTTTCGGAGTTCATCAAGGCAGCACTCGAATAACTGTTTTTTCATAATAAACGATATAGCGCGAAACACAGAACAAGCCTGCGATTCGCGCTATATTTTTATGCTGTTATAAATGCCGCGCATATGGCTGCGGCTCAACAAACATCACATAATTTTTTCGGTCAAAACCTTTCGGCAAACTCCCTCAGCTTTTGTTCGCCGGGGTTTCCGTTGAGTATCTCGCCGGTGATGATCTCGGCGTTCGGTGCGGAGGGCTGCAAGCTTTCAGCCGCCTTGCCAAAGCCCGAGCTTCCCGAGGTGGCAAAGAGCACCAACTTCTTTCCGCCAAAATCATAAGCCTCAAGAAAAGTGTTTATGATCGTCGGCGCGATATACCACCATATCGGAAAACCGATAAAGATAACGTCGTATCCGGCAATTTTTGCGTCCGCGTCCGCTATCTCCGGGCGCGAGCCGGGGTCGCGCATTTCAACCGAGCTGCGGCTCTGCTTGTCCATCCAGTTCAAGTCCTCTTTGGTGTAGGGCACGGCTGGCTTTATTTCATAAAGATCTGCTCCTGCGGCTGCCGCAAGATTTTTTGCGACGTTCGCGGTCGTTCCGGTCGCAGAAAAATAAGCCACCAGTTTTTTGCTCATAATCAATTCTCCTTTACTATTTATTTATTTTTTATTTTTTTGCTGTTTTTATAACAGCATTTCCATTCCGATTTTTTGCGGCTTCAAGCCCATTGCTTCATAGAATTTAATCGCAGAGGGGTTGCAGGTCCAAACGTTCAGAGTGACGTTATAAAAGCCGTTTTCTTTGGCGTAGGCTATAACATGCTCGCACAGTGCCTTGCCGACGTGCTGTCCCCTTGCGTTTTCATCAACGCAAATATCGTCGATATACAGGGTCTTTATGTCCGTCATCACCGAATCATCCGCGAATTGCTTGTGAACGCAAAAGGCGTGACCGAGCGGAACGTCGTTCTCGTCAACGCAGACAAACACAGGCGCAGCCTCATCCCTCAAAAGCTCCCTCAGCTCGCCTTCGCTGTATTTTGTGGCGGGTCCCTTAAAAATATCGGGTCTGCCGTTGTGGTGTACCATATCGACCTGAACAAGCAGCTCAAGTATTTTCGGGATATCCTTTTCAGTTGCTCTTCTTATTGCCAAGTTCATTGTTTTTGCTTCCTTTATAATTTATACTTTGCAGCAAAATTCCGCCCACAATAAGAATCAGGGCAAGAACCGCGCTGACTGTGATCTGCTCCTTCAAAACGATCGCCGACAAAATGATCGAAAGAAACGGCACAAGATATGCCAGATTTGCGATTTTGGCAGAATCCTCGGAGTTTTTCAGGGCGATTGCCCACAGCAGATAGGCGACCGCGTTTACAACAACGCCGAGCCACGCAAGACCTGTCCACGCCCAGCCCGAAATGGGCTGTGGGCTTTCAAAAATCAGGCTTGCGGCAAACGAACAAACCGCCGTTGTGAGCCAAAACCACATCATTGCCACGCCTTGGCTCAGGCTGTGTTTTTTGTTGAGCACCGAGAACAAGCCGTAGCAAACCGCAGCCGCAACACAAGCGGCTATTCCCAAAAGCCTGTTGCCCGACGCGCCCTCGCCCTGTCCCAGAGTGAGCACGACTATTCCGGCAAAGGACATTATCATTGCAGCCACCTTGCGCACAGTCAGCCTTTCTTTTAGGATAATGCACGCAAAAATGACTATCATCATCGGCCACAGATAGTTGAGGATACAAGCCTCCTGTGAGCCCAGCTCGTCGATACCAAAGTAATACAAAGCCGAATACATGAACAGCCCCCAAAAGCCCAGCCCCGTTATCATCAGGTGATCCTTTGGTCGGTACGCCTTCATTTCTTTTATCGAGCCGTTTATTATATTAAGGGCACCTCTAAAAATTCATAGCTGCCCATAGTCACAAATCTTTCACAGCATATTTCTGCCAAAACTCCTCGTTATACGTCAGTATGACTTCGTACTATAAAATATCCGCACCTCTGAACAACAGTGAATTTTTAGAGGTGCCCTTAAGGATCAGCAAAAACACAAACGCGAACGCGCTGCTCACCGCGAGTGCCTCAAAGCTTGGGATATCCTTTAGAACAAGCTTGACCGCCGTTGCCAAGGTTGCCCAAAGCACGACCGTGATCGCAGCGTAAAGATAATTTTTTTGCATTTTCCATGCTCCTTGTTTCTTTTGCAGTAGAAGTCCACTTAAATAATACCAAAAAATCGCGCTGTTGTCCATACGCAAAACGCGGTTTTGGGGCGCAAAGCAGGTTGTAGGGTCAAAAATTGCGAAAAATGTAAAATCATATTGTTTTTGGATCGATTATGTAGTATAATATAAAATGCAGATTAATGTATTCGTATGCAAACGCTGACAGTTCTTTTGGGAATTGGAGTTAAAATTGCTGGAAAGGAGAATGATTATGATCCGCTTTGACGGTGACGATTATTTTGACCTTGACAATTTTGACGATAGTATTCAACGCCCTGCGCCGAGACAACGCTCGCGCAGGAGCAATAAGCAGCGTTCGGGTTCGGCAAAAAAGCGTTCTTCAAGCACCGCCGCACAAAGGCGTTCGCAGGCTCCGCGCAGCCGACAGACCTCGCGCCCCTTGAACACACGCAGCAGCCTCGGCGCACAAAGAAGCCGTTCGGCATACAACGCGCGCAGAAGAAAGGCTATCAAGCAAAGACGGACGCGCAACCGCGTGCTGATAATTGCCGCAGCACTGCTTATCTTCGCTGTTTTGGTGACGCTGATAAGCTTTATGTTCAAGGGCTGCGGTTCGGAAAAAGACGACATACCCAAAAACGTGTCCACCGAGATCAAGCAAAAGCAGGAATCGGCTTCTCAGGCAGAACAAGAGCCCGAGGAAGAATCGGCGCAGACCGCGTTTAAGGAGCCCGAAATTCAGGACGACAACACCGACGGAGAGCTTTTGGACAGGATATATGTTTGGCACAACGCCGGCTATCCGATATATGATCCGTCAGAGGGTGCAGCCGAAGGCTACGCTCAGGCGGTAAATTCACTTGCCGACAAGCTGGAAGCGAAAAAAATTTATTCTATCGTTATCCCAAACCGCACAGAAATGGGACTTCCAAAGCGCATCAAAGAAAGCGCGGAGATTTCGGCTTCTCAGGCTGAGGTGATTTCCGCGGTAAACGAAAAGCTCAGCGACAAGCTGACCCCGGTCAACGTTTATAACAGCCTTGCAGAGCACAACAGCGAGTATATATATCTTAACACCGAGGAATATTGGACATCCCTCGGCGCATACTACGGCTATTCCGCCTTTGCCGAGCAAGCAAAGCTCAAGGCTTTGTCGCTTGACGAATGCAGCGAAACTAAGCTTGAGGGCTACACCGGCTCCTACACGCTGATTTCCGGCGACCTTACGCCCGACTCACTCAGCATCTACAGCATGCCCCACAGCGTTACAATGGATATAACCCGTTCCGACGGAACACAAGAGAGCTTTGACTCTCCGTATGACACCAACGCTCAGCCGGGCTCCAACGCCTTTGCCGCCTACCTTATGGGCGACAATCCGCTAAGCGTGCTCAGATCCGAAGCGGAAAACGCAAGTGGCAAGGTCTTGGTGGTCAAGGACAGCGGCGGAAACAGCTTTGTTCCGTTTTTGACCGCCGATTACTCCGAGGTTCACGCCGTTGACTTGTATTCCTTTGCACAGCAAATGGGAAGTCTGGCTGATTATTGCAGCCAAAACAGCATTGACGACGTTATTATCCTCAGTGAAATGACCGACGTCGGCTCAGACAGGATCGCAGGTCTTTTGAGCGGACTTTGCCCGTGATAAAAGCAAAGCCGCGAATTTGCAGCATTGCCTGTAAAAAACTCTACACCCCTGAACAACAGCAAATTGTCAGAGTGCGTCATTAACACTAATACGAAAGGAGGCAACAGAATGATTTCACAAAACGTGACCGCAACGATTTACGGCAACATAGGAAGCAAGCTTTATTCAGCTTATATCAGCGGCAGCGGCGGCAACAAGCGCGCCTATGTGGTTTCGCGCAAAAAGGTAGCCGAAGCCCTTGACGGAATAGTCATAGCTGTTGCCGAATTTGAGGGAATGGAAGGAGAAAGAGCAATTGTTTCTCCCTACGGCGAGATTTTTTATGAGCCTGAGCTCAGAAGGATCCTCGGCGGACTGAAAAACGTTAAGCTCAAATCCATAAGCTGCCTTTATGAAAAATCCTGCGGCGCGATCATCTATTATAAAACCAAGCAAAACACCAAGGTCTTGCTCGTAAAGAACAACAACGGCAGATACTGGAGCTTTCCCAAGGGACACATTGAGGAGGGCGAAACCGAGGAAGAAACGGCGATTCGCGAGATCAAGGAAGAAACCGGGCTCGACGTTACCATTGCAAGGGATTTTCGCGAGATCAGCGAGTATTGTCCGTTCGGCAAGATCCGCAAAAGAGTTGTTTTCTTTTTGGCGCAGGCATTCACCGATAACGTCAAAATCCAGGAAGAAGAAATCGACAGCTATATTTGGGTCGATTTGCAGCAGGCGCGAAAGCTCTGCACCTATGACAACGACCTGAGGATAATTGACAAGGCTGAAATAGCAATTCACCTGAACAAGTGATTTTATGAATTACAAAGCTATAAGCAGAGGATGACATGATCTCCTCTGCTTCTTTTATGCTTTACAGAAAATGCTCGACCCTGCCGTTTATCAATCTTATTTTTATCATGCAGTTTGGATAGCAGTTTGGACAGGCGGGAGAAAGTGCCCACCGGCACAAAAAGCACTTATGACAATCATCTTGCCATAAGTGCTTTTTTGATTTAGTTTACACAGCGTTAGCTGTTAATTACTTGTTATACTTTCTGCGTGAATAGAACGCAAAGCCTACGAATGCAGCAAGTACGAGGAAGATAACAGCTGCCATTGAGTATGTGCCTGTCTGGATAGCAGAATTATCTGAGGTTGTACCACCGGTAGTTGTTGTGCCGGTCTTTGGAGCAGTATCGGAAGATGCGCTGCCCTTTGTTTCTGTAGCTGATGTAGCGTCAGCAGGAGGAGTAGGAATTGTGCCCTTAGATGTATCGTCAGCAGTAGGAGCAACTGTTGTTTCTACAGGCTTTGTAGTTGGCATAGGTGGATCTGTTGGTGGCTCAAAGTCAGCTTCCATAACACCCTCTGCATCAAAATGATAAACTTTTCCAACTTCAAGATTGGCAACCTTATTTCCATAGATATCCACAGCCTCTTCCTCTGTAAATGATCTATCAGCATTTCTTAAAAGATTACCATTTTCCTGAGCATAGTAAATCTTTGTGTCTGAACCAAAGAATCCATTCTTTGCACGCTGACCGTAAATTTTATCGCCTTCGCTTGTCATGTAGTAGTAATAGATCTCGCCGTCAACTTCTTTGAAGCCAGCTTCGTTGAGAGGAGTATGCATGTACTTAAGCTCACCGAATACGCCGTTGCCCTTTGCCATTTCTTCCTTTGATCTCTCGGGAGTCGGCCATGAGCCGTATGTGCCGTCACCAAAGTAGAAGTACCACTGACCGTTGTAACCGAGCTTACCTGAAAGCTCACTCGCGGAAACGTACTTGGTGTTGTCGTCAAGAACATAGATCATATTGTCAAGGTTGAGCATGAAACCATAATCACCGTCTTCAAATGAATCCTTGAAGTCGCCGAGAGCAGACTTGTCGTCCTCAAAGCTTTCTTTCATTTCTTCCCAGAAGCCATCCTGCTCAAGATAAACAGAGTCATCATCTTCACAAATACCCTCACTTGGGATATCAACAGTCTGGAAAGCTGCCTTATAGATAGGAGCCTCTGTGTCCATTTCGCCGTTTACATAGTTGTTCCAAATTACCATAGGAACGTCTGCCGGGAGATCAACATAGAACATCTGAGATGCTGAGTCGGCATATGTCTTGTAGCCGCACCAGGGGTTGCCCGAGCCTGTGCCGCCCCACCAGTACATACCTGCTGTGTCGCCGGTCTGCTTTGAAAAATCATTATACCAATCTGAGGGCATGTAGAACCAAACTCTGCGTGTATTTACCTTGGAATCTGTATGCTCATAGCGACCCTCGGCGTCCGTTGCTGCGGAAACGCCTACTGTAGCAACTGAAGCTACGAGTGCGCCCGCAAAAAGAAGACTTAATAATCTCTTTCTCATAAATTATTCCTCCAGTTTTTTTCCGATTTTTCGGTTAGTATCATTATATAATAAATTGTTTTAAAAATCAAGTGGGAATTTATTTCTTTTTTCAAAAAAATGTGATTTATACGGATTCTTCATCCAAAACTTCAAAATTTTCCGTTTCGTTTTCGTTATCCTCGGAGTTTTTGTCTTTTCTTTTGATAATGACCACACCCGAAACGATCAAAATGCCAAACAAAAAGAGCGCAGTAATAATCAGTATCCCCGTTGTGTTCATGCTTGAACCGTTGCCGGCTTTCACATATTTTGTGACCTCAACGATCTCGGTGTAGTTTTCGGAAACCCTAAGTCCGCTTGCAGCCTCATGCTTGTCGCCGGCGTTCGGAGAATTTTCTTCTCCCATTCCGTCAAGGTAGTTTGTGTAGCTGCCCTCTTTCAAATCTTCAAGCTTTGTGTTGTCTGCAACGGGCGGGACCTTGTCGCTGACTAATTTTTCGTCACCGACTAAGATATCATAGGTCCACGTGTACGACTTGATATAGGTCATGTCGCTGCCGTACATGTCGGTTATCCATTTTGAGATCTCGGTTTCGCCGCCCTTTAGCACCTTGAACTTTGCCGAAAGAAATTCGTCCTTTTTTGAAAAATCAGACGGATTGTTTATGCTGGTCCAAACGATCGGAATGATATCTCCGTAGTTTGAATTGTAAAAATAGCCGTCGAATTTTGGAAGATCAACGCCGTCCTCAACCAGTTCGAGATATTCTGTGTCGTAAACCAAGCTCATGTCAAAGCCGATTATCTGTTCCTTTAGATCGGCAAGATTGAGCCTAAAGGTAACAATATCGCCGGTTTTGACCTTGGCTTCCTTGTTGATAGTAAGCTCATCCTCAGCCGCATATGCAGTCAGGGGAACGGCAAAAAGCACGGACGATGATATTATTACGGAAATTAAGACGCTGATTACTTTTCTCATGGTTTCATTCCTTTGCCGGCTTGTTTGTGTGTTTTCTTATCTATTATACTCTATT
Source organism: uncultured Eubacteriales bacterium (assembly GCA_900315605.1). Lineage (GTDB taxonomy): Bacteria > Bacillota > Clostridia > Oscillospirales > Acutalibacteraceae > Ruminococcoides. Next base: position 46,619 of record OMZU01000011.1, read on the forward strand.
TTAAAATAAATTTCAATGTTTATTGTTTATTTCACAAACACTTTTATCAGATAATAGTTTGTTTTATACTAAATTTCCATGCCGCAAGACGGAGCCACGATGAATGATGGCTGCAATTATCGCTGTACGTATCATTTATCAAAATTATAAAGCTTCAAAAAAAACACCCTCCGACGAATCGGAGGGTGAAAAAACTGTTAATTTTTATTTATCGGCTTTGCAACCATTTGAGAAGAAATTATTACTTTCTCTCTCTTTTGCGTGCGAAATAGATTGCAGCAGTTGCAGAAATCAGAACTAAGAGGATAATTACAGCCATAGAAGCATTACCTGTCTGAACTGCATTGCTTGAAGTTGTTGATGTTCCGCCCTTGTTGATCTGGTCGCTCGAAGCCTGATCTGCAGTAGACTTGCCGTCAACCGAAATAGTTGTAGGAACTGGTTCGATCTTGGAGCCTGCGTCAGTTGTAGGTTCTACAGAAGCCGGTGTTGTTGTTTCATCAGATGATGGAGCTGATGTAGGCTCAACAGGAGCTGTTGTTTCTTCTGCAACAGGTGCTGTTGTGTCTTCTGCAACAGGAGCTGTTGTCTCTTCCGCAACAGGTGCTGTTGTTTCTTCTGCAACAGGTGCTGTTGTCTCTTCTGCAACAGGTGCTGTTGTCTCTTCTGCAACAGGTGCTGTTGTTTCTTCTGCAACAGGTGCTGTTGTTTCTTCTGCAACAGGTGCTGTTGTCTCTTCTGCAACAGGAGCTGTTGTCTCTTCTGCAACAGGTGCTGTTGTTTCTTCTGCAACAGGTGCTGTTGTTTCTTCTGCAACAGGTGCTGTTGTTTCTTCTGCAACAGGTGCTGTTGTCTCTTCTGCAACAGGTGCTGTTGTTTCTTCAACTACAGGAGCTGTTGTTGTTTCCTCAGCTACAGGTGCTGTTGTTTCCTCAGCTACAGGTGCTGTTGGTTCATCAGAAGGAACGCCCTTGATGATCTCAGACTCATTGTCTGTGATATCGTCGAGAGTCTGAACTACGCCGTCTCTGATAACTGTTGTATCAACAGGCTCGCCGTCTCCGTTGAACTCAACAAGTGTGAGATCTTCTACAAAGAGGTCTACGTCTGCTACGCCTGCGCCTGTTGCGGAGAATGTAGCCTGAACGAATACGCCCTTAGTTGTGAAGTCATACGGATTTGTGATGCTTGCTGCCCAGCCGATTGCAGGATTCTTGCCGGAGTTGATTACAGCGTCAGAAACCTTTGGCATTGTGAGGCTCTGGAGTGTAAGGTGCTCAGCGTCATAGTTGAGCTTCCAAGCAGTGTTGCTGATCTTCTTGTCAGCAGCAAGATAGTAAAGAACTGTGATTGTCTGCGGATCAGCCTCGTCGAGATTTACGATGTACTGGCTTGATGAGCAGAGGTTAGAAGTTGCGTTTACTGTGAGAGTGTTAGAAACTACAGGAATTGTTGTTTCCTCAGCTACAGGTGCTGTTGTTGTCTCTTCAACTACAGGTGCTGTTGTTGTCTCTTCAACTACAGGAGCTGTTGTTGTTTCTTCAACTACAGGAGCTGTTGTTGTTTCTTCAACTACAGGTGCTGTTGTTGTTTCTTCAACTACAGGTGCTGTTGTTGTTTCCTCAGCTACAGGAGCTGTTGTTGTTTCTTCAACTACAGGAGCTGTTGTTGTTTCTTCAACTACAGGTGCTGTTGTTGTCTCTTCAACTACAGGTGCTGTTGTTGTTTCCTCAACTACAGGAGCTGTTGTTGTTTCTTCAACTACAGGTGCTGTTGTTGTCTCTTCAACAGGCTCTGTTGTTGTTTCCACTACAGGAACAGTTGTTTCTTCTGCTACTGTTGTAGGTTCATCAGAAGGAACATAGTCAGGATCGTAAGGACCTGCGTATACATAAGTATTGTTTGTTACAGCAGTCTCGATATCCTGTGGCTGGTTGCGAGTTACAACTCTTTCGCTGGTTGTTGGGTCAGCCTTGCCCTTGATTCTTTCTACGATCGTGAGTTCCTTAACGTTGAGGTCAACTGTTGTGTCGCCCTCG
>OMZU01000009.1 GCA_900315605.1 uncultured Eubacteriales bacterium
AAGTGTGAGGTCGAGCAAATATTGCTTTCCGCGCATATCGGCTTTGCCGGTAAAAGTATTATAGGTTTTCAATCTTTTTTGCAAAACACGATCAACAAACGCTTGGTAAATATCTTTATACCCTATAACGCTTCCCGTGTTTCTGAATACGATCAAATCCACCATATCCTCAAAGCTTTCCGCGCATTTGGGGTGGCAGAGCACAACATCAAATGATTCTTTGAGCTTATCGGTTATATAAATATCTTCCTCGCTGTAATTTCTTCCTTTTGCCTTATAGCATAAATCCGTCAGATATAGTATCCTTTTGCTTTTCATTATATCGCTGTTTCCTTTTTGCATTTTTTTATCTTTCTAAAAGTATAACACAAAACTCGCTATAAGAAAAGAGGGAGTATCGTGATGATACTCAAAAGCAAAGTTAGTTTGCGTATTTCAAATGTTTCTGCTCGCTTGCTGCGGTGTGTGGGATTGGTTAAGCTTCTGCAACGCGGCGGGGTAAAATCGTTTCACTGAAACGATTTTACCTGTGATTTGCGCGCAGCGTAAATCACAGGCACGCCCTGTTCGATCCCCCTATGTTCCACTTAACTTATAATAGTTCAGGACGGAGATATAAAATATCTCCGTCCTGAATCTATATGGTGGACCATAGGGGAATCGAACCCCTGACCTCCAGATTGCGAACCTGGCGCTCTCCCAGCTGAGCTAATGGCCCTTGTCAATTGTATGAAATTGTAAATTGTTTTGGGGTGCGTAAGCTACCCGGTCGGGCTCCCAGCTGAGCTAATACATTTTCCGAAAAAGTAAAGCTTTTTTATGAATTGCTTTGGGGTATATTTAAAACAATTTGTGTCTCAAAATTATGAGGTATCGCCCTAAAGCACCTGATGCGAAACTTACATCATGTGCTTTAGGGCTGCGCTTTTGTTTCTGTGTTGATCGCGAAACACTGTATTTATAATTGAAAATAAGGCGTTAATCGTTAATTTTGCAACAGCGAATTTAGCTGCCTTGCTTGTGCTCCTCAATCATTTTGTTCAGTCCGTCGATCAAGACCTCCTGCGACAAGCCGGTTTTTTTGACTGCGTCCGAAACTGTCGCGTTCTTTATCATCATTTTTCCGATTGGGGTTTTTATGATTTTTAATCTGCTGTCAAGCTTTACAAGCTCGTCCGGAAGCCAAGGGTATTCCTTTAAAATATCCTCAAGCCTTGTTGAACTGTTGATTTCCATTTTCTAACACCCTTAACAGCTTATTCAATAGGCTCAAAATCTGCAACTCCGTGCTTGCAGAGCGGACAGATAAAATCCTCCGGGAGCTCGTCGCCCTCATAAACATATCCGCAAACCTTGCAGACATAGCCCTTTTTGCCCTCAGTCTGAGGTTTTGGCTTGACGTTGTTTTGATAGTATGTATAGGTCATGGTCTCTTTGTCAGAGGTGACTCTTGCTTCGGTTATGCTGCATATGAACATTCCGTGGGTGTCAAGGTCAAGGTACTGCTCAACCTTGAGCGACATAAAGGAATTAATGTATTTTGGCAGGAAAATAAGTCCGTTGTCAGAGCGCAGGGGAGTGCAGTCGGCAAATTTGTCAACGTTTCTGCCGCTTTGGAAGCCAAAGTTTTCAAATACCTTGAACGGAGCTTCAACAGAGAGACAGTTGACGTTCATAACTCCTGTCTGCTTGATAACGTGGTGAGAATAGTTCTGCTTGTTAATTGTAACTGCAACGCGGTTCGGAGCATTTGTAACCTGAGTAACTGTGTTCACGATAAGACCGTTGTCCTTTTTGCCGTCGTTTGAGGTGACAACATAAAGTCCGTAGCCGATATTAAACAGCGCGGTGAGGTCGTTTTTGTTGGCAGTCTCGTCGTGCTGAGCAAGATAATCCTTGCAAAGCTCGTCGGCAAGCGCGTTGAGCTGCTCCTTGCTTGTTTCGTTGAGCGCGGACATAATTCTTACTGTCGCGTCGGTAAAGGTGATATTTTTGCAGCCGCTGAGCATGTTTTTCATTGTTTTTGCCGCAAGCGGAGCCCATGAGCCGTTTTCGATAATACCGATAGTCTTGTTTTGGAAGTTCCTCTCGGTAAGGTGGTTGATAAATTCGCGCATAAACGGGAAGATTTCAGCGTTGTAGGTCGTGGTGGCAAGAACTATTCTTCCGTAGCGGAAGGCGTCCTCAACAGCCTCTGCCATGTCGCAGCGCGCAAGGTCGTTTACAACAACCTTGGGGCAGCCGTTTGCGCGGAGCTTGTCGGCAAGAATCTCAACTGCTCTTTTGGTGTTGCCGTAGACCGAGGTGTAGGCGATCATAATGCCGTCGGTTTCAACGCTGTAGCTTGACCATATATTATATAAGTTAAGATAATAGCTGAGATTTTCGGTGAGAACGGGACCGTGGAGCGGACAGATGATCTGAATGTCAAGGTTTGAAGCCTTTTTGAGCAGAGCCTGAACCTGAGCACCGTATTTGCCGACGATTCCGATATAGTAACGTCTTGCCTCGCAAGCCCAGTCCTCGTCAACGTCGAGCGCGCCGAATTTGCCGAAGCCGTCGGCGGAGAAGAGCACCTTGTCGGTTGAATCATAGGTGACCATGACCTCGGGCCAGTGAACCATAGGAGCGGCAACAAAATTAAGAATATGCTTGCCAAGCTCAAGAGTATCGCCCTCTTTGATAACGATTCTTCTGTCCTCAAACTCTGTTCCGAAGAAGTTGCCCATCATTGTGAACGCCTTTGCCGAGGAAACGATTGTCGCGTTGGGATAAGTTTCCATAAAATTCATGATGTTTGCCGAGTGGTCGGGCTCCATATGCTGAACAATAAGATAATCGGGAGCCTTGCCGCCGAGTGCGTCCTCAAGGTTGTTGAGCCATTCGTGCTTGAATGCGCGGTCAACTGTGTCCATAACCGCGGTTTTGGAATCGAGAATAACATAAGAATTGTATGCCATTCCGTTTGGAACGTCATATTGACCCTCAAAAAGATCAATATTGTGATCGTTTACACCGACATAGCGGATATCGTCTGTGATTTTCATGTATTTACCTCACTTTACATAAATTCGCAATTACTGAGTCGAATTTTTTATTAACTATGATTATAACATAACTTTATTGCGGTTACAATAGTTTTTTTGCAATTACTGCATTTTGATAATTGAATACATAACTCTGCAAGAGTTGATGCATTATTTTGGATCACCGCGTAAAAATTTTTGTATCAAATCTTTACAAATGCATTGACTTTTTGCTAAAAAAACCTTATAATAGCTCTGTTATGACTGTAACTGCGGCTATTTTTTGAAAAGCGCGTGCGGTCAATATGAATACGGAGGTTTTAAAAGGCATGAAAAGAGTTCCAAAGCCTGTGTTCTTCATCGTTGCTTTGCTGATACTTGCTTTTTCATTCACCGCTATTTTCGGCGTTGCATACTACAACGGCGATAATAAGGTTACGGTGCTGAAGGGTATCGGCGATATTCGTTGGGGAATCGACATCAGGGGCGGCGTTGAGGCAACGTTCAGACCTGCCGACGGCTACGACGCTACTGATGAAGAGCTTGAATCTGCAAAATCAATCATTGAACTTCGTATGGTTTCTCAGGGCATCACCGACTATGAACTGTATGCCGACAAGGGCAACGACAGGATCATCGTTCGTTTCCCGTGGAAATCAGACGAGAAAACATTTGACGCGGTTGCGGCTATTGACGAGATTTCTTCAACCGCCCAGCTCACCTTTAGATCCGGCAAAAGCTATGCTACTACCGAAGTTGGCTCTGACGGCGAGTACGTTTATAAAACACCGACCGGTGAATCTGAGACCGTTTTGATGGACGGCTCCGCTGTAAAGTCAGCAACCGCCGGCTACACAAGAGACAAGAACGGCGACGCACAATACATAGTAAGCCTTGAGCTTAACGATGAGGGTGCAAAGACCTTTGCTTCCGTCACAGAGGAATACTATGGAAAGACTGTATCTATCTGGATGGACGATCTTATGATTTCCGCGCCGACTGTTGACGGAGTAGTTACTGATGGTCACGCTCAGATCACCGGTAACTTCACAGCCGAAACTGCTACCGCGCTTGCAAACAAAATCAACGCAGGTGCGCTTCCTTTCCATCTGGAGACTGCAAACTACGGCTCTGTTGACCCAAGCCTCGGCGAGAACTCACTCGTTGCAATGGGTTATGCAGGAATCATCGCGTTCATCGTGATCGCACTTATTATGATAATCTTCTACAGACTCCCCGGCTTTATTGCGATCATTTCGCTTATCGGTCAGATGGGTCTGTCTATTGCGGCGGTTTCCGGTTACTTCACAACCATCCCATCGTTCACAATGACCCTTCCGGGTATCGCCGGTCTTATTCTTTCAATCGGTATGGGCGTTGACTGTAACGTTATCACAGCCGAGCGTATCAAGGAAGAGATCAAGGGCGGCAGAACGCTTGACGGTGCGCTTGACAGAGGTACAAAGAACTCGCTGTCAGCTATTATCGACGGTAACATGACGGTCGTTATCGTATCATTGATCCTCATGCTCGTATTCGGTCCCGCAAACATCCTCTCGATCATCTTTGGTGAGAGTACGACCGGTACTATCTATGCGTTCGGCTTTACTCTGCTTGTCGGCGTAATCTCGAACTTCATCATGGGTATCTTCTTCTCGCGTGTAATGCTTCGCAGCATAGCAGGCTTCAAGCCTCTGCGCAAAAAGTGGTTGTTTGGAGGTGCTAAGAATGACTAATAATTCAACTAAGGCTAACGTTCAAATGACTGTTGAGGAGCTTTCTCAGAAGCACAACGGCGGCAAAAAAATCATTGACTTTGTCGGCAAAAAGAAAATCTACTTCGGTATTTCGCTCGCAATAATGATCATCGGTATCATCTGCAACTTTGTTTTCGGCACAACCCTTGATATCCAGTTCTCGGGTGGTGCTTCGCTGAGATTCAGCTATACCGGTCAAATCGATCAGAATGAGCTTCACGATTTTATTCAGGAAAAGACTTCCGATAAGATCACAACCTCATTCTCAACCGATATGATGGGTAACTCAGGCAACAACGTTGCCGTTCAGTTCTCCGGCAACGACGCTATTTCAACCGATATTCAGGACAGCCTTGAGGCTGATTTGCAGGAAAAATATCCCGACAGCAATTTTAAGTGTCTTGAGTCAACCTCTGTTGACGCTTCAATGGGCTTTAGCTTCCTGCTCAAGTGCTTGGTTGCGGTTGCTATCGCAAGCGTATTGATGGTGCTCTATGTAACCATCAGATTTAAGAAGATCGGCGGTCTTTCTGCCGGTGTAATGGCTCTTGTGGCATTGTTCCACGACGTTGCGCTTATCTACTTCCTGTACGTTATCTTCCAGATGCCGATCGACTCCAACTTTATCGCGGTAGTTCTTATGATCCTCGGTTACTCACTGAACGATACCATCGTAATCTACGACCGTGTTCGTGAGGAAAGAAAGCTTGTCGGCAGAAAGCAGGATATCGGCGACGTATTCAACCTTGCTTGTTCAAAGACCATAAGAAGAACGATCATGACCTCTATCACAACTCTTTGTGCGATCCTTATCGTTTATATCCTTGCAGTTGTATTCAACATCCCATCGGTTCAGGGCTTTGCTCTTCCGATGATGATCGGCGTTATCTCAGGTTGTTATTCTTCAATCTGCATCGCAGGTCCGCTGTGGGTTATGTGGCGTCATCACAAGGCTGCCAAGAACGGCGAGAAATAAATCTTTCCTGTCCGATAAAGAGCAGAAAAACCTACAGAATATTTTCAAAATTAGGGTACTCGCTTCCCAATACGGAGGCGAGTGCTTTTTTTGCGCCTGTGCTCTCGGCAAAATACATTTCGGTGTTATTGTTCACAAGAAAGGAACGCATTTTTGATATGCTGATCCCAATATTGTCAATGTAATCATGGATCAGCAGAATGTCAATTGCAGGTGCGCTTTCGTACCATTTTTCTTCCGTGGCTTTGCAAAGGCTGAGCGCAGAGGCAAGGTCTTTTTCATCAACCGCTCTGTCGATTTGATTGATAGAATCAATAAAGCCTACTGATTTTGTTTTTACGTAAATCAACTCGGTCAGTGAAGCTGATACCGCAATAACAACAAGGATAACGGCGAGAAACATTCTCTTCAATTTTATTTCTCCTTTAGAATTATATTGTAATTACCCAACCCGTCAAGCGTCATAATCAACACGTCGCTTTGGCGGAGCTTTTCTTTTTTCAAAACATTTTCGACCGAGTCTTTTGACTGGCTGCAAAGCGGAAGTGCGGTTTCAATCAGTCTTCCGTCGCTTATCACCATTGCTTCAAGCTTTGAATCCGGTATGCTGATCTTAAAATCCTCGGCGGTAGGCTTGCGCTTTTCGGGCTTTTCAAGCACGCTGACAGTTCCGTTGGTCTCAACAATACAGTACTGAACGTCCTCGGGCGAAAAAATATTTTGCTGTCTGAGCAGGGCAAAAAGGTCGTCGGTGGTCAGTCTCAGCCTGCGCATTTCCTTTTGCAGCAGCTTGCCGTCGCTTATTACAACGACCGGGCTCCCGCAGATCACGCGGCGAAATCGCTTGCTTTTCATCATAAAAACGCTTGTCACGATCTCCAGCGCGACAAGCACGATCACCGGGATGATTCCGCTGAGGAGCGGCTGAGAGGTGTTTTGCATGGGGAGCGAGGCAATGTCGGATATCACCAGCGTTACAACAAGCTCGCTTGGCTGCATATCGCTGATTTGCCTCTTGCCCATGAGCCGGATAGCAAAAATAATAAAGCAGTAGAGCAAAAGCGTTCGTATGATTGATATTATCATTAAATCACCGCCGGATTAAGGTGCTTCTATTTTTTGCCGTCAAATAAAAAATATTCTAAACATTGCCAAAAAAAGTATAACGTTCAAAGATTTGCAGATGATAAGCTTGGTGATTGAATGTATACTTCATTGAATAAAAACCTGACGCAGCTCAGGCTGATGTTTGCAGATTCGGCAGACCTAACCATTCGGGAGCTAAGGCTTAGATCCGACAAAAATGCATTGGCTGCTCTTATCACGATTGAAGGAATGTGCGACAAGGAGGTTTTGGCGGCGTCCGTTATGAACCCTCTGCTTGCATTTGATTTCGGAAGCAAAACCGGCGACGAGCTTGCGGCTTCCGTTCGCGGCTCGGTGCTCAGCTCTGCCGAGATGATAGAGGTGATCGAATTTGACGAGGCAGCAAACTACGCTGTCTCGGGCTTTGCCGTGCTTGCATTTGACGGCTGCAAAAAAATGCTTGCCGTCGGCGTGCAGGGCTATGCCTTTCGCGGAGTGGAGGAGCCTGAAAGCGAGGTTGTGCAAAGAGGTTCGCGCGAGGGCTTTTGTGAGCCGCTGAGGATCAATATGTCGCTGATAAGGCGCAGGATAAAAAGTCCCGATCTTGTTTTTGAGCTGATGAGCGTGGGGGAGAAGTCAAAAACTCAGCTCATGCTTTGTTACCTAAAAAGCAGGGCTTCGGAAAAATTGATCCAAACGGTGAGAACCAGAGTCGAGAATTGCGATTTGGAGGCAGTGCTGGGCGCAGGCTATCTTAGCGAATACCTTGAGGACGACGGCGGAAAGTCAATTTTTTCGGGAGTGGGTATATCCGAACGCCCCGATACGGTTTGCGGAAAGCTTATCGAGGGCAGAATAGCGGTCATCGTTGACGGTACGCCGGCGGTTATGATCGTTCCGCGGCTTTTTGTTGAAGAATTTCAGGCGGTTGACGATTATTCAAACCGACCGTATTATGCAACGTTTATACGAGCTCTAAAATATATGGCGATAATTGTTTCGGTGTACTTGCCCGGGATCTATACCGCGTTCGCCCAGTATCACCCGGAGTATTTTCCAACCTGGATATTGATAAAAACCTCGGAATCGATTTCGCACACTCCGCTGCCCGTCACCCTTGAGGTGTTGTTGATCGCCTTTGTTTATGAGATAATGAAGGAGGCAGGACTGCGCATCCCGAAATCTCTCGGTCATGCGGTCAGCATTGTCGGCGCACTTGTTATCGGAGAAAGCGCAGTCAACGCCGGAATAATAAGCGCGTCTACGTTGATGGTCGTTGCGGTTGCAGCGATATGCAGCTATGTTACCTCGCCGCTTTATCCGCCGGTGATGACGCTGAGGTTTTTGTTCATCATTGTCGGCGGAATGATCGGGCTGTGGGGGATCGTGCTGGCTTCTTGTGTAGTCGTGATCAATATGTGCTCAAAGACCTCTTTGGGGATCCCTTATTTGTCCTCACTTTCGCCGTTTGCGCGCAGAACAATGAGGGATGTTGTGCTGAGAGCTCCGTGGAAAACGCTCTCAAAGCATACGATCAGGGTGCAGAATTTTCCGGAAACGGAGGATGAATAATGCGGATAAGCGTAAAATTCTCTTCGGCAAGGCTTATGCTGACCCTGCTTTTGTGCGGTATGAGTGTAATTCTTTTGGAGAATTATAATCTTGCGGCAAATCAGTCCCTTGCTTCGCGTATGCTAAGTATCGCCTCAGGGGTCGGTTTGTGCATAGTATTGTTTTTGCCGGCGGCAATTTTGAGAAAAAACAAAAACGCGGATATATGCGACGTTTTGAAAAGAAAAAACAGAGTTTCAAAAACAGTTTTTGCAATTATTTTTGCAGTTTATTTGATCTTTACTTCCGAATACTTTCTTTTGAAATACACCGATATGTTCACAAAAAAATACTATACCGACGCCCCCGAATGGTTAATTGCAGTTTTATTTCTTGCAGTATGCGCCTATGCCGCCTACAGAGGTGCAAACGCGGTAACAAGGTTTTCGATTTTTTTGTTCGGCTTGGCTTTGATCGTATACGCGTTGATTTTCGGAGGTGCAGCCGGTGAACTGAAATTCAGCGGCGAGGAGCTTGGGGGAGGCTGCGACGGCTTTATTAACGACCTTTTGTTTTTTGTAACTCCGTCATTCGCGGCTGTCATTTTTTCACTCACCTCAGGTTATACCGAAAAATTCTGCCTCAGGCATATTTTTATATCCGGAGCAGCGTTGGCGGCGTTTTTTGCTGCGGAGGAGATATTTGAACGCTTTGCGCTCGGAGCATATGCAAATCAGCAGGAATACCGCTTTTTTCTTCTTTCAAAAATCCAGCGGCTCGGCGAGATCAAGGGAATGGAGGCGATGTATATGGCGGTTGTGACGACCTCTGTGTTTTGTCTGATCGCACTTTCGGTTTGCGCTGTTAATTACACCGCAGGCGGAAATGTGCTTTTAAATTCGCTTGTTTTTCCGGTGATTTTGCTTGTGCTTCATTTTTGTGCGACAAGTTTTATTTCTGTAAGAGAAATATTATCAAGCGTCCTGGTGCTTGATATATTCAGTGGGGTCGCTGTGGCTGCTATTCTTTTGCTTGCTGTCGGTTATCCAAACGAAAGGAGAAATCATGCTTAGAAAGATTTTATGCTTCGCGCTTTGTTTTTGTATATTGCCGCTATCGGGCTGCTCAAAGGCAAGGCATATTGATTCAGCCGCGCTTGCCGAGACGATAACCGTTGAACGGAGAGGAAGCGCGAAAATCTACACCTTTTATTTGCTTTCGGGAAAGGAAAAACCGTGGGGAATAGAAATAGAAGCCGACAGGTTTGAAGAAGCCAAAAGGCTTGCCGAGACGGTGTATATCCCGAATATGTCGATGGCAAAGCTAAAGCTCATGCTGATTGAACAGGAGATCGCGGAGCCTCAGCTTTTTGAAGATGTGGCGTTCGCAGCCTCCGACGCGGTTTTTTCTCCGCTTTCCTATGTTGCGCTGTGCGACAGTGCTTTGCTCGGTCAAATGAAAAAACGCAAGGATCTGCCGGAGCTGATAGAAAAAGAATTGATTCTAATAAAGAATAATAACGAGAATATCAATATTGATTTTCTTTCTGTCTTTAATGAATTTGCACGGCAGGGGAGCGGCGGATTTGAAATGACCTTTGTTAATTCTGAAAAAGAATTAAAAGCTACGCGAGTTTTTGTAAAAAACAGGGGATTTCCGGGCAGAGAATAATAAAAATTCAAAAAATAAGTAAATATTTCACAAAAAGACTTTATCTGACGGGCAAAATGGTGTATAATATAATTTAATTATAGGCTGTAGCAGGATTTTGTTCCGGCTCGGCAATATAAATAATAATCATTTTGTCCGTTTTATCAGAAAACAGTATCACGGACGAATTTGTGAAATTCCATTTAATAAGGCGGTGGGCTTATGTCGTTTGAATTTTCGGTTCCCCTTTCAGAAATTGTTGACAGACTTGAACTTGACAAGGTGTATCTTGCCGAGAACTACGAGAGCATCAGGATATCTACGGTCGAGATCAACCGTCCGGGTCTTGAGCTTACAGGTTACTTTGAGTTTTTTGACAACAAAAAAATCCAGGTTTTCGGCAACACCGAGTTTGCGTATCTGGGCAGGTTTGGTTCAGAGGCGCAGCGAATGGTTATGGACTCGATTTTCAGCTTTGGTCCGCCGGCGGTGATCATTTGCCGCGATATTGATATATCAAATGTTATGAAGGAAAGCGCGAGACTTCACAAGGTTTCGATCTTCCGCACCGACGACAACACCTCGGATCTGACGGCTCGTCTGGTTCAGCTTCTTAACCGCGAGCTTGCTCCGCGAATCACGCGACACGGCGTTTTGGTCGAGGTATACGGCGAAGGTTGTTTGCTTATCGGCGACAGCGGAGTCGGTAAAAGCGAGACTGCGATCGAGCTTATCAAGAGAGGTCACCGCTTGGTTGCAGACGACGCCGTTGAGATCCTCAGAACAAACGCCAACACCCTTGTGGGCAAGTCGCCGCAGAATATCAGGCATTTTATCGAGCTTCGCGGAATAGGAATTATTAACGCGCGCCAGCTTTTCGGTATGGGCGCGGTAAAAATGCAGGAAAAAATCGACATGGTCATCAGCCTTGAGCTTTGGGACAACGCCAAGGCATATGACAGAATGGGACTGGATAACTCATACATGGATATTTTGGGGGTCGAGGTTCCCGCGCTTACGATCCCGGTCAAGCCCGGACGAAACCTTGCTGTTATCATTGAGGTAGCTGCTATGAACAACCGTCAGAAAAAGATGGGCTACAACGCCGCTCATGACCTGCTCAGAAGCCTGGGAATGGATATAGAGGACATGGTTGATTCCAAAAAGACCATTATTGACAAGTGGGAATAAAAGGGGTATTTCATGGATAAATCTGAGATTATTTTGGATCAGGCAAGGATACTTGGCTGCGACGCACGCGAAAACGAACCGATGAGCAGGCACACCACCTTTAAGATCGGCGGAAAAGCCGACGCATACATAAAGGTTGCAACCTTGGGTATGCTTGCTGCCATGCTAAAGGAATGTCAAAAGACAGGCGCGGATTATATGATCCTCGGCAACGGAAGCAATGTTTTGGTTGACGACGAGGGAATAAGAGGCGTTGTTTTCAGACTTGACGGCGAGTTTAGGAATATCACTCTTGTTGAAGAGGACACTGTCTTTTGCGGAGCCGGCGCGACCCTTGCCTCGCTTTGCAAATTCGCGCTGAACTGCGGCTTGAGCGGACTTGAATTTGCCTGGGGAATACCGGGAACCGTGGGAGGCGCGGTGTTTATGAACGCCGGAGCCTACGGAGGCGAGATGAAGGACGTTGTTTACAGCGTGGCTTATATGACGCCCGGCGGAGTGATAGGCAGGACAGAAAAGGACGACCTTGATTTCGGATACAGAACAAGTGCTTTTCGTTCTTCAAAAAATATTATAACCGGAGTTACTTTAAAGCTCAAAAAGGATAACCCCGAAAAAATACGCGAAAGAATGGACGACTTTATGCAGAGAAGAAGCGACAAGCAGCCGCTTGAGCTTCCGAGCGCAGGCAGCGTTTTCAAGCGACCCAAGGGCAACTACGCCGGCGCGCTGATCGAGCAGTGCGGACTAAAGGGCAAGTGCCGCGGCGGCGCACAGGTTTCGGAAAAACACGCGGGCTTTATTGTCAACAAAGGCAACGCTAAGGCGGCTGATGTCAAAAACCTTATCCGAGAGGTTCAAACCACGGTCTATGACAAGACGGGCTATAATTTGGAGTGTGAATTAATTATTCTGTAACAGAATTATATTTTGTTTGGATTTTTGGTGATCTTTATGGAATTTGTTATTATTACGGGAATGTCCGGAGCCGGCAAAACCTCTGCGCTCCATGTGCTTGAGGATATCGGCTACTACTGTGTTGACAATCTCCCGTCCTCGCTTCTCTCAACGCTTTACACCCTCTGTTCAAAATCGGAGGATGATATGATGAAGAGAGTTGCGGTCGTTGTTGACGTAAGGGGCAACGACAACTACAAAAAAATGAACGCCGAAATAGAAGAATTCAAGTCGCTGAATTCCGACGTAAAGGTGCTGTTCTTTGACGCAAAAACCGATATTATTATCATCCGCTACAAAGAAACGCGCCGAAAGCATCCTCTTGCCGAGAGGCTGAAGGACGGCTCTGTTTCCGAGGCTGTAGAGTTTGAAAAGGCGTTGCTTGAGCCTGTCAAGCGTTTGGCGGATTATAACATAGACACTACATATATGTCGAACAAGCAGCTCAGAGAGAGGGTCATGTCCATGTTCATGGAGGATACCTCGCAGTCACTGACGCTCACCTTTATGTCGTTCGGCTTCAAATTCGGTATCCCGCTTGAGGCAGACTTGATAATCGACGTAAGATGTCTGCCAAATCCCTATTATATCCCCGAGCTAAAGCATCTTACCGGTCTCGATCAGGTTGTGCGAGATTATGTTTTGCACAGCAGCGAGACCCAGGAGTTTTTGAAAAGAACGCTTAATCTGCTTGATTTTTCGGTGCCGCTTTATCTAAAGGAGGGCAAAAGCGAGCTGGTTGTCGGGATCGGTTGCACCGGCGGAAAGCACAGAAGCGTTACCATCGCAAGGGGCTTGAAGGAGCACTTTGACATGAAGGGCTACAAGTGCGTTATCCAGCACAGAGATGTAAATAAATAGGGCGGAGGTCTGCGATGTCTTTTTCGTCTGAAGTAAAAAAGGAGCTTTGCTCAAACGAGATTTTTGACCGCGAAGCCCTGAAAGCAGAGCTTTACGGTATGCTGCTTTTCGGCAAAAGCTTTTCGGCGGACACGATCGTTTTTACCACAGAAAACAAGCACGTTTGCAAGCGTGCGGCAATGCTGCTCGAAAATCTGTATATGCCGATACTCGAAAAGCAGTCCGTTTTGAGGACAAGGGCGGTCGAGGGCAGGCTTTACAGGCTGAGCGTGGTTGACAGCAGAGAATGTAAAAGGATTTTTGAGGATTACGGACACTCCCAAGGCGAGGTCACGCTCAGGGTGAACCGCGCCAATATTCCGGGCGACGAGGCGGCGGCAGGCTTTATCAGAGGTGTGTTTTTGTGCTGCGGCTCAGTTGCAGACCCCGAAAAAAACTATCACGCTGAATTTTGCGCGCCCCACAGAAACATTTCTCAGGACTTGTGCAGGCTTTTGACCGAAGTGACCGAGTGTGAGTTCACCCCGAAAACTGTTGTCAGAAACGGCAACTATGTTGTGTATTTTAAGGGCAGCGAGCAAATTTGCGATCTTATGACCTATATCGGCGCGCCGCGCGGAGCAATGGAGATCATGGGAGCAAAGGCGGTCAAGCAGGTCAGAAACAATATAAACCGCAGAATAAACGGCGAGGTCGCCAACATCGGCAAGATCGCTTCTGCCTCGGCAAAACAGCTTGAGGCGATAAAATACATCAAAGCCAATATCGGGCTTGAAACTCTGCCCGAGGAGCTCAGAGAGATCGCTTATCTCAGACTCGAAAACCCCGAGATGTCGCTCAGAGATCTGGGGCAGCACCTTTTGCCGCCGATAAGCAGAAGCGGCGCGAATCACAGAATCATGAGGCTTATGGAGTATTACAAAAAGCCCGACTGATATTTTACTTTTTTCTGAAAAACTCTTATAACGGTTTCTAAAGCTTTTTGTTTTAGACGCGGTAATTTTGTGGAGGATAAAAATGACCGAAGAAATGAGCTTTGAAGAAGCTAACGAAAAACTTGAAAAAACGATTGAACATATGGAAAACAACACCCTGCCCCTTCGCGAAAGCGTTGAGCTTTATGCTCAGGCTTGCGAGCTTCTCTCGTTTTGCATAAACGAGCTTGAAGCCTGCAAGGGCAGGATCGAGGATATTAACGAGAAACTCAAAGAATTAAACTACGAGGAGGCGCAGGAGCTTGACGACGGCGAATAATGATATAGTAATGATTGAAAACGCGCTTCAAGGGCTTTTGCCGCCTGACCAAAGCAGCGAAAGGCTTGTGGTTGAAGCAATGAAATACAGCCTTGAGGCAGGAGGAAAAAGAGTGCGTCCAAGGCTGGTTTTGGAGTTTTGCAGATTGTGCGGCGGCACCGACGAAAAGGCCTTGCCCTTTGCCTGTGCGGTCGAGATGATCCACACCTATTCGCTGATCCATGACGATCTGCCGTGTATGGATGACGACGACCTTCGCCGGGGAAGACCCTCTAACCACAAAAAGTTCGGCGAGGCATTCGCTCTGCTTGCCGGAGACGCACTTTTGACAATGGCTTTTGAGGTTATCAATTCCGATGAAGCCGCTTCGCTTTTGGGAGACAGGGCTTGCAGACTTGCTTCAAAAGCTTTGGCTTCCTATGCCGGCGCGCACGGAATGATCGGTGGTCAGGTGATCGACCTGCAAAACGAAAACACCGCCGCGCCCATTGAAGCTCTGAGAGAAATGGACGCCAAAAAGACAGGCTGTCTTATCAAGGCTGCCTGCGAGCTTGGATGTATTGCCGCCGGAGCGGACGAAGAAAAAATAAAAGCAGCCCGTGAATACGGAGAAAGCGTTGGCCTTGCCTTTCAGATCCAAGATGATATTCTTGACAAAATCTCTTCGGATGAGGAGCTTGGAAAGCCGGTGGGCAGCGACGAGGAAAATAAAAAATCAACCTATGTTTCGCTGCTCGGCGTTGAAAAATGCGTCGCGCTTGTTGATGAGCTGACAGAAAAAGCAACGGCTTCTCTGGCTGCATTTGACGGAGATTCCCAAGGCTTGGCAGAGCTTGCGAGGAGTCTTGCAAAAAGAAAAAACTAAGACAACACCGCACAATTCTGGCGCACGCCTTGCTTGCATATTATTCTGTCTGGCGAAAAATCTGACTGCGCAATCCGCGCACCGGAATTATGCGGTATTGCCCTAAGTCTTTTGCTTTGCCCGGATTTTTAGGGCAAATCAACATAAGGATTTGAGCAAGGCGGTCGCTAAAAATTTTGCGGCGTTGCTTTATGATAAACAGCTTTGCATCTGTCGTGCTCTGACGGCAGCGGCAAAGCCGGGGTAAAAAATATGGGTGAGTTTAAAATTCTTTCTACAATTAAATCACCGGAGGACGTAAAAAAAATCAGCGAGGACAAAATCCCGCAGCTTTGTACCGAGATCCGCGAAAAGCTGGTTGAGGTGGTATCGCTGAACGGCGGTCACCTCTCACCGAATCTCGGCGTGGTCGAGCTTACCGTCGCGCTGCACCGCTGCTTTGATTTTCCCCGCGACAGCATTGTTTGGGATGTGGGGCATCAAAGCTACACCCACAAGCTGCTTACCGGAAGATATTCCCAGTTTGACACCCTCAGACTCAGAGGCGGCATATCGGGATTTCCAAAGCGCGAGGAAAGCATTTACGACGACTTTAATACCGGGCACAGCAGCACCTCGATCTCGGCTGCGTTCGGGATCGCTAATGCAAAGCTGCTCAGCGGAGACTCCAGCCACACCGTGGCTGTTATAGGCGACGGCTCCTTTACCGGGGGAATGGCTTATGAAGCCATGAACTGCTCGGGCAGGTTCAACAAGAATTTTATTGTGATTCTAAACGACAACAAAATGTCGATCTCAAAAAACGTCGGCGCGGTCCCGAGGTATCTTACCACAGTAAGGATCCAGCCCTGGTATATAAGGGTCAAGAACTTTACCGAACACGCGCTGTCAAGGCTCCCGGTTTTGGGCAAGCCGATAAAATATGTTTTGAAAAGAAGCAAGTCAAAGCTCAAAAACGTGGTGTACAAAAACACTCTTTTTGACTGCTTTGGATATACCTATCTGGGACCTATCGACGGTCACAATGTTGAGGAGCTTGAAAACGCGCTGAGCGTGGCAAAAAAAGAAAATTCGCCGGTTCTGATCCACGTTGTGACCAAAAAGGGCAAGGGCTATCAGCCTGCCGAGGACAATCCCGGAGAATTTCACGGTATCGGAAAATTTGACATTGATACCGGCGAGCCGATTTCGAGCCACAAGGGTTTTTCGGCTGAATTTGGAAAATACATGACCGAGCTTGCCGAAACAGACGACAAGCTCTGCGCTATCACAGCGGCTATGGCGAACGGAACCGGACTCAAGGATTTTTCAAAAAGCTATAAGGACAGATTCTTTGACGTTGGGATCGCCGAGGAGCACGCAGTCACCTTTGGCTGCGGCTTGGCTGCAAAGGGGATGCGCCCGGTTTTTGCGGTGTATTCAACATTTTTGCAAAGGTCCTACGATCAGCTTATCCACGACGCCGCGCTGGGCAATCTTCATCTTGTTCTTGCCGTGGACCGTGCCGGAATCGTCGGCAGCGACGGCGAAACGCACCAGGGCGTTTTTGATGTTTCTATGCTCAATACGATACCGAGGGCGACGATCTTTTCTCCGACCTATTTTGACGGCTTAAAATCCTCGCTGTACAACGCGCTCTATTACTGCGAAGGGCTTGCGGTTGTCAGATATCCCAGAGGCGGCGAGCTGTATAAGCCGGAGGATTTCGGCGAAGAAAGCGTTGATTATAATTATTTCGGCAGCGGAGTTAATGAAAACCTTATTGTTACCTACGGAAGATTGTTCTCCTATGCCGCCAAAGCAAGGGAAGCTCTTGCCGAAAGCGGGATCAAGACGGATATCCTAAAGCTTTGCCGCATAAAGCCGATAAACCCGAAGGCAATAAAGCTTGCCGCAAGGTACAAGAACGTTTGGTTCTTTGAGGAGGGCGTCAAAAACGGCGGCATCGCAAGGAATTTTGCGGATCTGATCAACGTTCACGGCTTTGCCGGAAAGTATCATATAAAGGCTGTTGACGACACATTTATCAAACAGATGTCCGTAAGCGAGGCTTTGGAAAGCCTAAAGCTTGATTCTCAGGGCATGGTTGAGGTAATAACCAGGGATTTAAAAGCAAATGAAAAAAAGACTTGATATTCTTGTATATGAAAAGGGCTTTGCCGAAAGCCGCGAAAAGGCAAAGGCGATAATAATGGCAGGTCAGGTTTATGTTGACAACCAAAAGGCTGACAAATGCGGCTCTGCCTACGATGAAAACGCAAAGATAGAAGTAAGAGGTCCCGCGCTGAAATACGTAAGCCGCGGCGGCTTGAAGCTTGAAAAGGCAATGAAGAGCTTTGAGCTTTTGCTTGACGGCAAAACCGCTATGGATATCGGCGCGTCAACCGGAGGCTTTACCGATTGTATGCTCCAAAACGGCGCAAAAAAAGTTTACTCGATCGACGTGGGCTACGGACAGCTTGCCTGGAAGCTCAGAAACGACGAGCGCGTTGTCAATCTTGAACGCACCAATATGAGAAAGGTGACAAGGGAGCAGGTGCCGGATGAAATAGAATTTTTTTCGGTAGACGTTTCGTTTATCTCGCTCAGATTGATCTTGCCCGTTGCAAGGCAGCTTTGCGCCGAAAACGCCGAGGCGGTTTGCCTGATAAAGCCGCAGTTTGAGGCAGGCAGAGAAAAGGTCGGCAAAAAGGGCGTTGTAAAAGACCCAAGGGTCCACGCCGAGGTAGTGAGAAACATCCATGATTTTTGTCTTGAAGCAGGCTTTGACGTTTTGGGACTTGATTTTTCTCCTATAAAGGGACCCGAGGGAAATATAGAATATTTGATATATCTCAGAAAAAGCGACGAGCCGCAGGGGTTTGCAAAAATCACCCCGGAGGAGCTCGTGGAGCTTTCTCACAAAGAGCTTGACAGGTGATGATTGCATATTATGAAAGCCGCTGTAATTGTTAATATTTCAAAGCAAAAGGCGATTGAATGCGCGGGAAAAATCACCGCGCTCATGAGCAAAAAGGGCGTTGAAACTCTGATGCTGTCGGAATGCTCATCATTTTTTGACAGAGCAGACATAACATATTTCGACGACCACAAGGCGTTGTTTGCCGCCTGCGATTTTGCCGTAACAGTCGGTGGCGACGGAACCATAATCCATGCCGCAAAGTACGCAGCGGTCTGCGACAAGCCGCTTATCGGTGTGAACGTTGGCAGACTCGGCTTTGCCGCTGATTTGGAGTCCGACGAGCTTGACAGGCTGACTGATATTATCGAAGGAAAATATACCACGGAAAAAAGAATGACTCTCGACGTTGAGGTGTTTAGCAACGGTGTTTCAAAGCATTATATCGCCGTGAACGACGCTGTTGTGGCTCACGGTCAAATGTCAAAGATCATTGACTTGCAGCTTTCGCTTGACGGAGAGGTTATTTCCAAATACAGGGCGGACGGACTTTTGTTTTCAACGCCCACAGGTTCAACAGCGTATTCGCTCTCTGCCGGAGGACCCATTGTTGCTCCGGAAATGGACTGTATTCTCATGACCCCTGTGTGTCCTCATTCTCTGTTCTCGCGCTCGGTTTTGTTTGAGGGCAGCTCGGAGCTTGGGGTCACAGTCACGATACCGCGTGAATGCAGCTGTGTTTTGACGATTGACGGTGAGAAAAACATCAACATCACCGAGACCGACAAAATTTTTATCAAAAAGTCCGAATGGGTTTTGAACCTTATGACTATACACAAGCGAAATTTTTACAGAAAGCTTAACGAAAAACTGAAAGAGAGGGAGCTTTGATGAAATCTGACAGACATGCCGAAATATTAAAGATCATCGAAAACAATTCGATAGAAACTCAGGACGAGCTATCGGGCAAGCTGAAGGCTGCCGGCTTCAAGGCGACCCAGGCGACTATCTCGCGCGATATAAAGGATCTGCGGCTTGTCAAAGCACTGGGCAACGACGGAAGATATCGCTATATCGCTGCGGAGCCACCCGAAACCGACGTGCGAAAAAATCTGGGCGCGCTGCTCAATTCGTCGATGATCTCGATGGAAACAGCGCAGAATATCGTTGTTATAAAAACTCTCGGCGGAATGGCAAACGCAGTATGCGCCTCAATAGACGCGCGTGAGCACAGAGCTATTGTAGGCACGATCGCCGGAGACGACACGATCTTCATTGCCTGCCGCGATTCCTCGCTTGCCGCCGAGCTGGTATCCGAATTCAAAAAGCTTGTCTGATTGGAGATCCGGATGTTATCAACATTATATATTGAAAATATCGCTGTAATAGAGAAAACCGAGGTCGAATTCAGCTCCGGGCTGAATGTTTTGACCGGAGAAACCGGCGCGGGCAAGAGTATAATAATCGATTCGATCCATGCGATCATGGGACAGAGAACGTCGCGCGATATCGTCAGAACGGGCGAAAAACAGGCTTTTGTCAGCGCGAGGTTTGAAAACATCGGCAACAACGCCGCGCAAAAGCTGGACGAGCTGGGCTTTGCCTCCGACGATGACGAGCTGGTTTTGCAGAGAACGCTCAATTCAAGCGGCAAAAGCTCATGCAGGATCAACGGCAAGCCGGCGACGGCTTCAATGCTCAGAGAGTTGTCTCCGTTTCTTATTAACATCCACGGTCAGCACGAGAGCTACGAGCTTTTTTCACCCGACACTCATGTTGATTATATAGACAGCTTTGGCGGCTGTGAGAATGCTCTTAATTCGTATAAAGAAAAATACACTCGATTTAAAATTCTAAAAAAGAAATTAGACGAAGCCAACCGCGACGAGGGCGAACGCCTCAGAGAAATTGATTTTCTCAGCTTTCAGGCTAACGAGCTGTCCGAAGCGGCGGTTGAAAAGGGAGAGGAAGCCGGGCTAGAAGCCGAGCGGACCTCGCTTGTAAATTTTGAGAGGATTTTTTCACTTCTCAACGAAGCCAGGGTCTATTTGCTCGGCAATGATTCCGACGGAGGAGCCGAGGCGGTTGACATGGCTGCCGGGGCAATGAGAAGCGCGGCTGAATTTGACAGCGAATATGCCGGCATAAGCGATAGTCTGACCGACATCTATTATAATTTGAAGGACTGCGCCGAGCAGATTTCGGACGCGATCGACGGACTTGAAAGCGACCCCGAAAGGCTGGAGGAGATCGAAGAAAGGCTTGATCTGCTCAACAGGCTTTCTAGAAAATACAATACTCCCTGCGACGAGCTTCCCAAGCTTGCTGACGAGATACAGTCAAGGCTGGACGCTTTGATAAACTACGACAAAAACCGCGGCGAGCTTGAATCCGACTGCGCTGAAGCCAAAGAGGAAATGCTGAAAGCAGCCGAAGAGCTGGGACAAATGCGGCGAGCCGCCGCCAAAACCTTTGCCGAAAAGGTCAAAACCGAAATGAGCTTTTTGGATATGCCGAACGTTGAGCTGGTTCCGTCCTTTGAAAAGGTTGAACCATGGGCAAAGGGAACCGACAAGGTTGAGCTTTTGATTTCGGCAAATCCCGGAGAAGCCCCCAAGCCTGTGGCAAAAATAGCCTCGGGCGGTGAGCTTTCGAGAATGATGCTTGCAATAAAGACCGTGCTTGCCGAAAACGATACTGTGGGCACGCTGATTTTTGACGAAATAGACACCGGGATCTCAGGCTCCGCCGCCGAGAAGGTCGGCTTGAAGCTAAAAGAAGCGGCAAAAACCTCTCAGGTGCTCTGCGTTACTCACCAGGCTCAGATCGCTGCGCTTGCCGATTCACACTATCTTATCAAGAAAAGCTTTGAGCAGGGCAGGACCTATACCGAGGTGCTTGAGCTTGACAGAGGCGGAAGGATCTCGGAGCTTGCAAGAATAATCGGCGGCGTAAATGTCACCGAGGCGGCGTTGTCTCACGCCGAGAGTATGCTTGCTGAATAAAGACAGCATAATATAATTCACTATAAGAAATATAACGAAAGGAAGAAACGGATTGAAGCTTTGGAATGTTGCGCCTCATAACACAGCCGAGGCGCGGAAAATCAGCTCTGATTACGGCTTGCCCGGGATAGTCTCGGCTTTGCTGCAAATCAGGGGAATAACAAAGGAAAGCGAGATCCGCGACTTTCTTTTTAATGATGATACGGTTGCTTCGCCCCAGAGCTACGCGGATATTGACAAGGCGGCAAACAGGATCAAGCTTGCTGTTGACAAAAAAGAAAAAATCTGCGTTTACGGCGACTACGACGCCGACGGAGTGACCTCGACCGCGCTTTTGTATTCTTATCTTTCAGATATTCTCAACGCAGACGTGATGTTTTATATTCCGTCGCGTGAGGCAGAGGGCTACGGCATGAACAATTCGGCGATCGATAAGCTCTCGGCTCAGGGAGTAAAGCTGATCGTCACGGTTGACAACGGGATATCGGCTGCCGTTCAGATCGAATACGCCCGTTCTCTCGGTATTGATACCGTTGTGACCGACCACCATATGCCACCCGAAAGGCTTCCGAACGCCTGTGCGGTTGTCGATCCGTGCAGAAGCGATTGCAGCGGCAGCTTCAAGGGCTTGTCCGGAGTTGGCGTTGCCTTTAAGCTGATTATGGCTCTTGAGGGCGACGACTGCGATATGGACTCTCTGCTTCAAAATTACTCCGACCTGCTCAGCATAGGCACAGTTGCCGACGTTATGAAGCTTGTCGGCGACAACAGAGTGTTTGTAAAACGCGGTCTTGAGAGCATTGCAAACAGCGACCGCGTGGGAATACGCGCACTGATAAAGCACGCCGGGCTTGAGGACAGAGAGCTCAGTGCAAGCAGCATTTCCTTTAACCTCGCGCCCAGGATCAACGCTGTGGGCAGACTTGGCTTTTCGGGTGATTCTGTCAGGCTGCTAATAACAGAGGACGAGCTTGAGGCTGATGAGATCGCAGGAAAAATGTGCGAGGATAACGCCGAAAGACAGCAGATCCAAAATGAGATACTTAAAAGCATCGACTATGAAATAAGGCGCAAGCCCGAGCTTGTCAGAAACAGGATCATTGTGCTTGACGGTGAGAACTGGCACCAAGGCGTGGTGGGGATCGTTGCCGCGAGGATCAGAGAGATTTACGGAAAGCCCGCTATCGTGATAACTCGCTGCGGCGAGCTTTCAACCGGCTCGGGAAGAAGCGTTGAGGGCTTCTCGTTTGTTAACGCGCTGAGTGCCTGCGCAGATCTGCTTGAAAAATTCGGCGGACATGCAATGGCAGGCGGAATGACGATCAAAACCGAGAATATCGAATTGTTCCGAAAAAGAATCAATCAGTATGCCGCTTCGCTGCCGGATATGCCGTTTGACAAAATCAATATCGACTGCAAGCTCAATCCAACCTTGGTTGACTTGGATTTGGTCAACGAGCTTAACATATTGGAGCCGTTCGGCGTCGGAAATCCGACTCCGGTCTTTGGCTTCTATAACATGAAGCTGGTAAGGATAATTCCTTTTGGGAATAATAAACATATAAAGCTAATTTTAAAACGAAACGATACCATAATAGAAATGAAGCGGTTCGGACTTGCTCCGGAAAACTTCCCTTATCGCGAGGGAGAAATGCTTGATATCGCCGCTTCGCTCGACATCAACGAGTTTGCGGGCAGAGTAAGCGTTGCCTATTCCGTCAAGGCAATAAAATCGAGCCTTGACGACCCCGAAGAGATACTAAAAAGTCTGAGGATATATGAGGATTTTTGCAGCGGTAATTATGTTGACAGCGAAACGCTGCGCGCAATCATTCCCGACAGAAATGATTTTGCGTCTGTCTATCGTTTTCTAAAGTCGCAAAACGGCTGCAAATTTGAAATCAGCTCGATCCCGTCAAGGCTTGAAAACAAGGCTTCTGCCGGAAAAATCAGTGTCGCGCTCGCGGCAATGGACGAGCTTGAATTAATTGAGCTTACAGAAGGGCTTGACGGATGTCAAATCAAACTCAAGGAGGTTGGCGGCAAGGTCAACCTTGAAAACGCAAATATCATGAAAAAACTGAGGGAGGCGGTTAGATGAGTAAATATTCCAACATAGCGCATTATCAGGATTTTACCGAGCTTGAGACCATTTTGAGCAATTCCAGCAACAGCTACGATATGGGCAAGATCCGCATGGCATATGATGTTGCCGAAAAAGCGCACGGCGATCAGCGCAGGGTGTCGGGAATCCCCTATATTCTTCACCCCACCTCGGTTGCCTGCATCGTTGCCGAGCTGGGAATGGACACCGATTCGATCTGCGGCGCACTTCTTCACGACGTTGTTGAGGACACCTCGGTATCGCTTGAGGCAATAAAAAAGCACTTTGGCGAGGATGTTGCAAAGCTGATCGACGGCGTTACAAAGATCTCAAAAATCCCGTTTTCGAGCCGCGAGCAGGAGCAGGCGGAAAATATACGCAAAATGCTTATTGCCATGGCGGACGACATCAGGGTCATAATCATCAAGCTTGCCGACAGACTGCACAATATGCGCACAATGGACTGTATGCCCGAGCAAAAGCGCAGAGACAAATCGCTTGAGAATATGCAGGTTTTTGCCCCAATCGCGCACAGACTCGGTATCAAGGCTATCAAGGACGAGCTTGAGGACCGTTCGCTGCAATATCTTGACCCGATCGGCTACAAGGAGATCGAGGACGCGATCCTCCTTAACGAAGAGGGCAGAGACAAGTTCATTGAGAATATAAAACAGCAGATCCTTGAAAAAACCCAAGATACGATCCCGAATATTTATATCAGCGGAAGAGTCAAGAGCATCAACAGCATCTACCGCAAAACCTTTATGCGTGACAGAGCGGTCGATCAGATCTTTGACGTTTTCGCCGTGAGGGTAATTGTTGACAACGTGTCGGACTGCTACAATGTTTTGGGCGTGGTGCATGATATCTTCAAGCCTATTCCAAACAGGTTCAAGGATTATATTTCAATGCCCAAGCAAAATATGTATCAGTCGCTGCACACAACCGTGCTAGACAAAAACGCGATACCCTTTGAGGTTCAGATCAGAACCTGGGAAATGCACTACACCGCCGAATACGGAATCGCCGCGCACTGGAAATACAAGCTCGGTATCGGAGCCGAAAAGGGCGACGACAGACTGAGCAAAAATATAGAAAAGGTCAAGAGCATGATCCTTGACCAGCTCGAAGCCGAGGACGCCACCGATATCGCAAGAAATATAAGAAACGATTTTGAAGAAAACGACGTATACGTATTTACTCCCAAGGGCGACGTTATCAGCCTGCCCAGGGGCTCAACTCCGATCGACATGGCATACATAATCCACACACAGGTCGGACACAGAATGGTGGGCGCAAAGGTCAACCAAAAGATCGTTCCAATCGACTACAAGCTCAAAACGGGCGACATCTGCGAGATCATCACCCAAAAGGAGGAGCACCCCAACAAATCCTGGATCGACGTCTGCAAAACTGCCTCTGCAAAGTCGAAGATCCGCCAGTGGTATAAGCACGAAAAACGCGACGAAAACATCGTTGAGGGCAAGGCGACGCTTGAACGCGAGCTAAAGCGACAGGGGATCAATCTTTCCGAAAGCGAGTACGAGGAGTTTTTCCACAAAATGCTTATCAAAAAGCAGTATAACACCCTTGATGATTTTTACGCTGCCATCGGCTACGGAGGCTTGCAGCTCTGGAAGATAATGCCGAGGATCAAGGAGGAATATCAAAAGACCTACGCCAAGGATATTGAGAATATCACCGTTCCTCCTGCTCCCGTAAAGCGTCACAAGGCTAATTCCGGAGTTGTTATCGAAGGCGCGGACGACGTTTTGATAAAATTCTCGAACTGCTGCAATCCGCTGCCCGGAGATGAGATCATCGGATATATCACGCGCGGCTACGGCGTTTCGATCCACAAGCGCGGCTGCACAAACGTGCCCAAGGATATTTCTCAGTGTGAGGAGCCCGAAAGATGGGTCGAGTGTTACTGGGAGGATTCCACAGGCGACGCATTCAGAAGTACGCTGCAAATCACCGCTGCCGACAGAACCGGGCTTTTGGCTGACGTTACGATCAAACTGTCAAATCTGCACATCAACATTCACACAATGAATTCCCGTGAGCTGAAGGACGGCAGAGCGGTCATTACCGTTACGATCGACGTTTTGGGAAGAAACCACCTAAAGGGCGTGATCTCAAAGCTTGCGGAGATCAACGGAATCGAGGAAATAAAGAGGTTATAATGAAAGCGATTTTACAAAGGACCTCGCGCGCGAGTGTCACAGTTGACAGAGAGGTAAAGGGCAAAATAGGAAAGGGCTTCCTGATCCTTTTGGGTGTTGAAAACGGCGACGACGAAAGAGAAGCCGCCGCACTTGCCGACAAAATCTCCGGCTTGCGCATCTTTACCGACGAAAACGACAAAATGAACCTTTCTCTCTCAGACGTCGGCGGAGAGGTTTTGGTGATTTCCAACTTTACGCTTTGCGCCGACTGCTCTCACGGCAGGAGACCGAGCTTTATTGCGGCGGCGCGCCCGGAAACCGCACAGCCGCTTTATGAATATTTTTGCGCACGTCTCAGAGAAAAGGGAGTAAAAAAGGTTGAACAGGGAGTTTTCGGAGCGGACATGCAGGTTGAGCTAGTAAACGACGGTCCCGTTACCTTAGATATTGATTCAAAGGATTTGAAAAAATGACAGACATAAAAATATACCCGGTCACAATGCTCGGCACAAACTGCGTCTATATCGTTGACAAAGCCACAGGAAAGGCTGCCGTTGCCGATCCCGGAGGCAGGAGCAACAGCCTGATCGAGCAAATAAAAAACGACGGCGGCAAGCTTGAATATGTGCTGCTGACCCACGGCCACTACGACCATATCGGCTTTGCAAAGCAGCTTGCGGATATGTTCGGCGCAAAGATCGTGACAGGAGAGAACAACGATATTTTTCTTTCCGACACCGGACTTAATCTGTACGAAAAGCATCAGCTGAGCCTGCCCACCTTTTCGGCGGACATAAAGCTCGCCGACGGCGAAAAGCTCATGCTCGGCGAAACGGAGATCACCTATCTCTACACTCCCGGACACACAAGCGGCTGCGGTATCTTCCTGTTTGACGACGTTATGCTCAGCGGCGACCTGCTGTTCTGCGAATCCTACGGCAGAACAGACCTGCCCACCGGCGACGACTACAAGATGATGTCCTCACTGAAAAGGGTAAAGGAGCTTTCGGGTGATTACCAAGTGATCCCCGGTCATGGTGAGCTCACCACCCTGAGCCACGAGAGAAAATACAATCCGCTAATGAGCAGACTTTAGGGCTGATTACCGATGAATCTATATGTAAAAAACAACCGGTTTTGGTTTGAGCTTGAAAACCTGACAAGGCTCTTTTTTTCAAATGAGAAAATAAATGTCTACAAGGAATTTGAAGCAACAACGCCGCCGATGATTTTTTCCGAACTCTCAGACAAAATCACCGTAAGGGTCGAGATCAACGGCTTCAAAAGAGAGCTTTACGGAGAAATCGCAAACGACGACGTAAAGGACGAGCTGACAACCGTTCAGCTTCTGTACAAGCTGCTCAGGGAATACTCGGGGATCGATCAGCCGTGGGGTTTGCTCACCGGAGTAAGACCGGTCAAGCTGTTCAGAAAAATAATCGAAGAAATTGGCTTAGACGGCGCGAGAGAAAAATTTGAAAAGGAATTTTTTGTGAGCCGCAAAAAAACCGAGCTTGCCGCGCTGACCGAGGAAAACGAAAGACGGATACTTTCTCTTTCAACCCCCGAATCGTTCAGCCTGTATGTCGGCATACCGTTTTGTCCCTCGCGGTGCAGCTATTGTTCGTTTGTAATGGCTTCTGTTGAAAGAGCAAGAAAGCTCACGGAGCCTTATGTTCAGCTTTTGCGAGAAGAAATCAAGGCGACAGCTCAGGCGGCCTCAAGGCTCGGGCTGAGGCTCGAAAGCGTATATTTCGGCGGCGGCACGCCGACCACCCTCAGCGCAGAGCAGCTTGATATGCTTTTGAGCGAGGTGAACGGCAGCTTTGATATGTCGCATTGCCGCGAATTTACGGTCGAAGCAGGACGGCCGGATACAATTACAAAAGAAAAACTTTTTGCTTTAAAAGAAAATAAAGTTGACCGGATCAGCATCAATCCCCAGACGGTCAGCAATGAAATACTGAGAGAGATCGGAAGGCGTCACACTGCGGAGCAGTTTTACGAGGCGTTCGCGCTTGCAAGAGAGTGCGGCTTTGACAACATCAATACCGACCTTATCGCCGGGCTTCCGTGCGACACGGTCGAGAGCTTTTCTCATTCGCTCGACGAAATGCTCAGGCTGGGCGCGGAATGTATCACCGTTCACACGCTTTGCATGAAGCGCGCCTCAACGCTCACTCAGGACGGGACCGTGCTTGACAGGAGCATTGCCGAATCCACTGCAAAGATGCTTGAATACGCGCAAAAACGACTCACCGATGAGAGCTATATCCCGTATTATCTGTATCGTCAGTCGCGAATGGCAGGCAACCTCGAAAACGTGGGTTGGTCAAAAAAGGGTTTTGAAAGCCTGTACAATGTTTTTGTTATGGACGAGACCCACACCATTCTTGCCTGCGGCTCGGGCGGTGTGACAAAGCTCAAAAATCAGAGCACGGATCATCTTGAACGGATATTTAATTTTAAATATCCATATGAATATATTGACCGCTTTGATGAAATAATCGAAAGAAAGTCGGGTATTTTACGCTTTTATGGTCAATAATACTGTTGATTAAAACCCTGAATAGTGCTATAATACACAAATGGCGTTATAGCGATGCCGTAAATAAGCATATTTTGGGGATATATATTTTATATTAATGAAAGGTTGGAATAACTATGGGAAAATTTGATGAAATTTTTGACGACGTTGTTGTTAATGCAAAGGCTGCTGCTTCGGCAGTTTCAAAAAAGGCTTCGTCTATGTACGATACCTCAAAGCACAAAATAACCGCAGCTGAGCTCAGAGGCGAGATCAACAAGAAGCTCAAGGATCTGGGCGCGCTTACCTACAAAACTCAGGTTCACGGCACAGATCTTTCTGCCGAGGTAAGCACCTTGGTTTCCGAGATCACCGAGCTCAAGGATAATCTTTATATTATCAACAACCACATTGCATCGGCAAAAAACCAAAAAAAGTGCCCGGAGTGCGACGCTGACGTTCCAAAAAACTCAAATTTTTGCAACATCTGCGGCGCAAAAATCGAAGAAGCTCCGGTTGAGACAGAGGCTGCTGACAAAGCTCAGGACGTTGTAGAAAACGTTAAGGAAGCGGCTGCGGATATCGTTGACGAGGCAGTTGACGCAGTTGACGACGCAGTGAACGAGGTTTCCGCTGCAACCGAGCAGGCGGCTGCCGGTGCGGCTGAGATCGTTGACGAGGCAGTTGACTCTATCGGCGGCTTGGACGCTGAATAATTTTCTGCCGCTTGATGCGGTGCAAAACTCTTGATAATAATTAGGCATAGCCGCGCGGTATAAACTTATCATATCGCGCGGCAACGCCCGTAAAGGTGATTTGGTTTGTCAAAAAAATATAATGCGGTTGCAAATTTCGACAGCGACGTATCTCAGTCCTTTTTGAAGGGAGCTGCGATCCTTACCGTAAGCATGGTGATCGTCAAGGTTTTCGGACTTCTTGACAAGGTGATATTAGAGAGGATTTTTTCAACCTTAGGCGGCAACTATGCTTCAACTGGAATGGGACTCTACAGCAACGCCTTTGAGTTTTTTGTGGTTATCTTCACAGTTGCCACAGGCGGTCTGCCGATCGCTATTTCAAGGCTTGTTTCCCAAAACATGACCCAAAAAAGATACAAGGACGTAAGGCAGATACATAAGATATCAATTCCGTTCTTCACTATTGTAGGAGCGGTCTGCTTTCTTATTGTTGCCGGCGCAAGCTTTCCCTACACTTATTTTGTTATAAATCAGCCGTATGCGTTTTATGCTATGCTTTGCCTTTCGCCCACGGTGTTCTTCGGTTGCATTGCTTCGATCTACAGAGGCTACTACGAGGGTCAGCGAAATATGGTGCCAACAGCTATTTCCGAGATCATCGAGGCGGTTGTAAAGCTTGTTATCGGCGCGGCACTGGCTTATTTTATAATTATTGCCGGAATGAAGAGCTACCATAGCACAGGCACGTTTCTTGGCCTTCATTTTATAGACAAGGAAACGGCGGAGAAAACTATTCTAGCGTTTTCGGTTGCCGGAGCGATAATCGGGATCTCCCTTGGAAGTCTTTGTTCGTTTCTGTTTTTTGTTATTAAATTCAAGATCCAGGGCGACGGTATCCCACGCGAATACTACGAAAACTCAATAGACGCAAGAGAGAAAAGGGAGACCTTTTTAATAATCGTCAAAACAGCCGTTCCAATTGCCACAGGCGCGCTTGTTATGAGCCTTGGCGGTTTTATAGATCAGATCATTATTCAAAGAGTTTTGCTCCATCTTGCCAAAACCGACGGCTACGATCTCTTTGAGCAATACGGTCGGTTTTATCCTCCCAAAGACTTTTTTGACAAAGACCCGACGATCCACACCAGTTTGCTTGGCTGCTATTCTTCCGCTCTAACGCTCATGCAGCTCGTCACCTCGGTCACCCAGGTGTTCGGCTCAAGCGCGATGCCAAACGTTACCAGCGCGTGGACAAAGGGCGACAAACGAGAGCTAAAGCAATCAATAGATACTGTGCTGAGAATGACTATGATGTTCACGCTGCCTATGGCGTTCGGACTTTGTGTGCTGGCTCATCCTCTTATGGGCTTGATATATTCCAGCGACGCGATAATCCAAATCGGCGGAAACGTTTTGATGCTTATGGGTATCACGACCATATTCACAGCTGCAATAAACCCGATTTGCAGTATGCTCAACGGAATCGGAAGAGTAAAGCTTCCCATGACCCTGTATATCATCTGTATGCTGGTGAAAATCAGCACAACTTGGATTTTTGTCAGTATTCCGTATATCAACATCCAGGGCGCGACGGCGGGCTCGCTTATCGCTTATTCGCTGATTTGCGTTATCGGAATGGCGTTGCTAATCAAATTCTCGGGCGTCAAGCCCGACTTTATCGGAACAACAGTCAAGCCGCTTATCGGCGCGACGATCTGCTCTGCAGCAGCATTTTTTACCAATTTGCTGCTCTCGCATGTGCTAAACGGGCGAATTGCAACGATCATTTCTATCCTCGTTGCTGTGATTGTGTACGTAATTTCACTGTTAATCATGCGTACTTTTACTGCAACTGAAATAAAATTTCTTCCAAAAGGAGAAAAAATCGCAAAAGTACTTGAAAAATGTCGTCTAATTGGGTAAAATAGTAAACTGTAGGCTGAAAGCCCCATTATTTGACGGAGATGTTTAAATGGATTTTCAAGAAAAATCTCATTACGATTTTAACGACCTTATAAATATTGTCAGGATCCTGCGCGCCCCCGGCGGCTGTCCGTGGGATATGGCGCAAACCCACAAATCCATCCGCTCAAATTTTATTGAGGAGACCTATGAGGCGATCGAGGCGATCGACACCGACGATCCGGAGCTTCTCAGAGAAGAGCTGGGCGACGTT
Source organism: uncultured Eubacteriales bacterium (assembly GCA_900315605.1). Lineage (GTDB taxonomy): Bacteria > Bacillota > Clostridia > Oscillospirales > Acutalibacteraceae > Ruminococcoides. The sequence goes on from OMZU01000009.1 coordinate 30,752, forward strand.
CTTTTGCAGGTCGCAATGCACGCAGAAATGGAGAACGAGGAAAACCGCTTTGATATAAACGACGTTGTCAACGACGTCTGCAAAAAGCTGGTCGTTCGCCATCCTCATGTTTTCGGCGACGTAAATGCCGAAAACCCAGAGCAGGCTCTCAAAAGCTGGGACAACGCCAAGATGAAAACCAAATCGCAAAAATCTCAGACTGAGGCTATGCTCAGTGTTTCAAGGTCGCTGCCCTCGCTCATGCGAAGCACAAAGCTCCAGCAAAAGGCTGCCAAGGTAGGCTTTGACTGGGAAAGCGTTGACGGTGCGCTCGATAAGCTCTTTGAGGAGTGCGGCGAGCTCAAGGCTGCGATCGAGAACAACGACCCCGAAAATCAGCGCGAGGAGCTGGGCGACGTTTTGTTTGCCGCGGTAAACGTTTCGCGTTTTTTGGGAATTGACAGCGAGCACGCGCTTTATGACGCCTGCGACAAATTTACAAGCCGCTTTTCAAAGGTTGAAAAGCTTGCTGCCGAGCGTGGTATAAACATGGAATCGGCTTCTCTTTCCGAACTTGACTCCCTTTGGGATGAAGTTAAACATACAAATTAAATATAAATTTTACTGGAGGAATTATTATGAAAAAGACAGAACTCATCGCTGCTATCGCTGAGCAGAGCGGACTCACAAAGAAGGATGCAGAGGCGGCTTTGAACGCTACACTTGATACAATCACAAAGGCAGTTGCAGAGGGCGACAAGATCCAGCTTACAGGCTTCGGCACATTTGAGCAGCGTCAGAGAAACGCAAGAACAGGCGTTGATCCAAGAACAGGCAACTCAATCGAAATCCCCGCTTCAAAGGTTCCGGCTTTCAAGGCAGGAAAGGCATTCAAGGATTTTGTAAATCAGTAATCTGATTCTTACGGGCCGTGCTGTTGCACGGCTTTTATTGTTTTATTCTTTAGGAGAAATTATGAGACTTGATAAATATCTAAAGGTTTCGCGCCTTATAAAAAGAAGAACCGTTGCAAACGAAGCCTGCGACGCCGGCAAGGTCGTTGTAAACGGAAAAATCGCCAGAGCTTCCTACGACGTAAAGCAGGGCGACATAATTGAGATCACCCTTGGTACGCGCACGATCAAGGTCAGAGTAACCGAGGTAAAGGAGGTTGTCCGCAAGGAGGACGCTGACAGCATGTATGAGGCGGTCGTTTAGCCGGAATAATTATAAATACTACCGCGTATATATTATTGATAATCAGTATCAGTTTTACGCGGAGGTATATTTATGGCTGAAATCGCAAAGAACAAAAAGCACACCCTGACGCTTGACGACAGAAAAAGGCTTGTACTGACCGGCGCAGAGGACGTGAGCGGCTTTAACGAGGAAACGGTCTCCGTCAAAACCGTTGACGGAACGCTGATAATCAAGGGCGAGGGGCTGCATATCGACAAGCTAAATCTTGAGACCGGCGATGTTTCGGTTGACGGAAAAATCAACGCAATGCAGTATATCGGCAGCGACAACCGCACCTCAAGGCTTTCAAGGCTGTTTAAGTAGGTGAGGGGATGGAGCTGACATTTGCGCAGCAATCGCTCGCGTTTTTGTGGTCGATCGCTCTGGGAGCCGCCTACGGCGTGATTTACGGCGCGGTAAAAATCCTCAGGCTTGCCCTTCGTTTTGGCAGGGCGGTCTGTATTGCCGCCGATATTGCATTCATGCTGCTTTGCTCACTTGGAATGTTTTTGTTTATGCTCGCCTTTATTTCGGGCTTTGTGCGGCTCTATCCGATATTTGGCGCGGCGTTGGGCTTTTTTGCCTACAGAATGACCGTGGGAAGGCTGCTCGAAAGGATATATTGTCCATTGATCGAAATTTGTTCGGCGGCATTTAAATATATTTTTGCACATTTAAAACTTTTTGCAAAAAACCTATTGAAAATTGCACGTAAAATATTGTATAATATAAACGTAATAATAAAAGCAAAGTGTTTTGACAGACCCGGCAGGTCTGCTTCCTGTGAAAGGAGAGTTGACGGTTATGAAAAAAAACAAAACAATAGATATAAACGCTCAGGCTCAAAACGATGCTCAAACGCAAAACACGGCGGATAACGGCGGCTTGACCGAGTTAAAGCCAAAAAAGCGCAAGAGAAAAAGAAGATATTTTCTTTTGGTTGTCGCGCTTGTCGGTTTTGCTTTTTATGCTGTGATCACGATAATCGATCAGAACGTTAAAATCGCCGAAAAAAGGGCGGAGCTAAATGAGTTGAACCAGCAAATCAGCGTTGTTGAGATACAGACGCAGCATTTGCAAAAGGTGCAGGGCTACGAGGGCGAGGAGCTTGCACAGTATATGGAAAAGATCGCCAAAGAGGAATTGGGATATATCAGCGACGGAGAAAGAATTTTTATCAACGTCGCCGGAGAATAAATAAGAAAGGCATTGAAGTTGTTACTTTAATTAGGGGTATTGGTTTTTTATGGCTATTGAAGTCGGTTCGGTTTTGGAAGGCAAGGTTTCGGGTATCACAAAGTTCGGCGTTTTTGTCGATTTGCCCGAATCAAAAACAGGCATGGTACATATTTCGGAGGTCGCTCCAACCTATATAAGCGAGATTTCCGATTATGTCAAGCCCGGTCAGATTGTAAAGGTCAAGGTGCTTGGAATCAAGGACGGAAAAATCAGTCTGTCAATGAAGCAGGCTCTTTCCAAAGACGAGCAGCGCAAAAAGCCCGTAAAGCAAAACAAGCCCAAGCAGCCGTACAAGCCTGCTCCGCCGGTGACCTCTCCGGGGGACTATGAGTGGCAGAGCAGAAAAAACGCTTCGGCAAGCTTTGAGGATATGATGTCACGCTTTAAGCAGACAAGCGAGGATAAAATGTCCGATTTGAAGCGCGGAGGCGAAAGCAGAGGCTACAGCCGCAGAGGAAACGGAAGCGGAAGAAGATAACTTCAACGCTTTGAAATAACAATTTTATAATTTAATAAGGGAGGCAATTTTATGAAAATTACCTATACAGCAAGAAAAGTAACTCTCAAGGATAATTTTAAGGAAAGAGTGGAAAAAAAGCTCTCCAAGCTTGAAAAGCTCTTTACGCCCGACGCTGCTGTCAATGTGGTTGTCACCCTTGAAAACATCAACCGCCAGACGGTTGAGATCACGATCAGAGACAAGGCTATGGTTTACCGTGCCGAGAGTACAATGACCGAGATGAACGACGCGCTTGACAAGGTTATGGATATTCTTACGCGCCAGATCCGCAAGAATAAAACCCGACTCGAAAAGAAAATCAAATCAGGCAGCATCGACGATATTATCATGGACGAAAACAACGAGCCTGTTGCAGAGGATAATTACGAGATCATGCGTAAAAAGCAGATTTTGGTAAAGCCGATAAGCGTTGACGAGGCGATTCTGGAAATGAACATGGTCAACCATGACTTCTTTATGTTTATTAACGCCGAGACCGATGAGGTGAATGTGGTGTACAAGCGAGAGGACGGAAATTACGGCTTGCTTGAGCCTGCGGCAGACTGATAAACCAATTATGTTTCAATCAATAAGGGCGACTTGTTCGCCCTTATTTTTCTATATTAGAAAAATCATATTATTGACTTGCGAGGATAGAGCGGAGAAATATGATTTACGGAGGTTTTATGGATATGACATTTTGCGCGCCCTGCATATTTGGCCTTGAGGGTATTTGCGCCAACGAGCTGCGGTTTTTGGGACTTGAAAACGTGAGAGCCGAAAACGGCAGAGTTCTGTTTGAGGGCGGCTTTGACGCGCTTGCAAGGGCGAATATCAATTCGCGGTACGCCGAGAGGATCCTGATCCTTTTGGCAGAATTCACTGCAAAAAGCTTTGACGAGCTTTTTGACGGAGTGAGAAGCATTGAATGGGAGAATTTTATCGGCATGAGCGACGCTTTCCCGGTCAAGGGCAGGTGCTTGGATTCAAGACTCATGAGCGTGCCGGACTGCCAAAAAATCGTAAAAAAGGCGGTTGTTGACAGGCTGTCGCAAAGATATATGCTCTCGTGGTTTGAAGAAACCGGTGCGCCCAGACAGATCCAGTTTTTGATTTTGAAGGATCGCGTGAGCGTAATGCTCGAAACCAGCGGTGCGGGACTTCACAAAAGGGGCTACCGTGCCGAGGCGAACGACGCGCCGATCAAGGAAACCCTTGCCGCTGCTATGGCGGAGCTTGCAAGGGTGAGGGCGAATCATTTTGTGATCGACCCAATGTGCGGCAGCGGAACGATCTTGATTGAAGCGGCTATGAAGGCAATGAAGATCGCACCGGGCTTAAAGCGGTATTTTGCCTGCCAGAGATGGAGCTGTGTTCCCGAAAATGCTTTTAAAAATGAAAGAGAGCTTGCAAGGGAGAAAATAAACCTCGACTGCGAATTTCGCGCGGAGGGCTTTGATATTGACGAGGCTGCGCTTGATACCGCACGTAAAAACGCCGAGCTCGCCGGTGTGGGCGACAAAATCAGCTTTTCAAGGCGCGACATCAGAGACTACCGCTCGCCCGAGGGCTTTGCTTCGGTTATAACAAATCCGCCCTACGGTGAAAGACTGCTTGATATCGCGGCAGCAGAGGAGCTCTATAAAATCATGGGCGAAAAATTTCCGGCAGAAAAGGGGAAGAGCTACACCATAATTACTCCCGACGACGATTTTGAGAAGATTTTCGGAAGAAAAGCCAACAAACGCAGAAAGATGTATAACGGAACGTTAAAATGTCAGGTTTATATGTATTTTTAATATATCAAATTTTTTGAGGAATCAGAACATGAAAAGCGGATCAAAATTTAAAACACTTGCTTGCGGATTTGTTGTTGCCGTGCTTGCCTTTGGCAACTCTGTTTCCGTAAGCGCGGCTGCAAACATCTCGGCAAAAACCGGTGCTGCTCAGCTTCCTAACGCAAATACTCAGCCCCGGCACAAGGTCTGCACCTCGCTATCTCAAATGGCGCGTGAATATTATTCGGGAGATTTTTCCTACGATTCTCTTCGCGCTCTGCCGGGAGCACAGGATATAACAACAAGCTACGCTGCTGCCCATAACAACAGGCTGTATGACGCGCTGCACACGCTTATGGCTGACTTGCACGGCTACTACACAACATATTCGGGCTTCAACCCCGGTTCGCTTGCGTACTACTGGGCGAGCACGGACGCGGTATTGAGCAGCAATACTTATACAATGTTCTACAGCGATGTTATGGCTGATACCGAGGGAATAAAGCTGAACCGCGAGCACGTGTGGCCCAAAAGTCATGCAAGCTTCAATACTTCAAACGGCGGCGCGGACCTGCACCATCTTCGCCCGTCTGTTGACAAGCTCAATATGGCAAAAAGCGACCACGCCTTCGGATACATAAAAGATACCTACAATCTGGATTTTAATTCCGGCGAGATAAACGGAACGGAATGCTACTATGTTTCGCAAAAGAATGATTTGTTTGAATGTAAGGACGACGTAAAGGGCGACGTTGCGCGTATTTTGCTCTATGTTTACTGCCGCTGGGATCAGCCGAATCTTTATTCGGATTTGACTGCCGATCTGCTTCCGGAGCAGGAGACCGGGAGCACCGACAACGGCAAAAGGGTCGTAGAAAGCCTCGACACGCTTTTGCAGTGGTGCGAGGAAGACCCGGTCGACACCTGGGAAATGGAGCGCAACGACCTGACCGAAATGATCCAGGGCAACCGAAACGCCTTTATAGATTATCCCGAGCTTGCATGGGATCTGTTTGAAGTTGAGCCTCCCAAGGGAATGTCGTCGCCAAGTCATGAGGGCTGCGAGCATCATTATTCCGAGGTCAGCCGCGACGAGGCTGAATGTGAGGCTGACGGTCAGTTTGTTCTGCGCTGTGATAAATGCGGAAACGAGCTTCACCGCCGCTTGGCGCAGACAGGACACGCTGACGTGAACAAGGATCACATCTGCGACTATTGCGAAAAACCTTTGATCTATCCTGTCGTAATGAAGCAGGCAAGCCAACTGAAGGACGGCGACCACGTTTTGTTATATTACGTTTCGGGCAAGTCTACGCTTTCTCCGAACGTTTCGGTGAACAACAGGCTATCTCCGGTCAGCGTGAATAAAGGAGAAAACGGCGTTCAGCCGCCGCTTGACAGCACGGTGTTCTATGTTAAGGCTGCCGACGAAAACAGCTTTTACCTGATTTCGCAAGGAAAATATCTGACTTCACCTCCGGAGGGCGGCGGACTTTTCTATGCCGATGAGCCCGGAGAATACAGCAAGTGGAGATCAGATCCGTCTGATATAGAAAATCAGATTTTACTGGTGAACACTGCCGCTAAATTCAACGGGATCCCACAGGCGATCCAGTACTATTCAGGCAGCTTTACCACCTATGGCAAGTCTGACAAGTCAGCCTTCAGGTTTGAGCTTTATACGACAGACGAGCACCTTTGGGACGAAAATGGCGAGCACTGCCTTTTGTGCGGTGAGCCAAGCCCGGGATCGGGAGCTATACTTGGAGACGCAAATCTCGACGGCGACGTTAATATAAACGACGTCACGACGATCCAGTATTACCTTGCCGAGCTGATCGATTCCGAGAGCATTTGCTTTGAAGCTGCGGATGTGGATCTGAGCGGCGAGCTTGATATTTTTGACGCAACAACGCTGCAAATGTACCTTGCGGACTTTGAGCTCCCTTATGAGATCGGAAAAATGCGGGTGAGCACTCTCGCCGCTGACGTCAACTAATTTTCTGTTTAAGAAAAATAAAAAGCTCTCGGATTCATTCTAACTGTTCCGAGAGCTTTAGATTTATGTATTTTAAATTATCTGCATTTTGACCTCGCCGTTGATGAAGCTTACCGTTCATAAAAACCTGAAAAAAGGCGAGCATTAGTAAGTAAATATGATTGATGAGATGATTTTTTGATTGATGAAAGTATACCGGTTGAGGTTTTATTCAAACAATATTATTCCGTAAAACATAAATATCGTTCCGATAACATTGATATTGTTCCGATAACGTGTTATAATAACCTAAAGTGAGGTGAGTTTAATGTATATGACAGCAAAACAGGCTTCTGAAAAATGGGGGATTTCTGACAGAAGGATTCGCACTTTATGCGCTAAAGGGAAAATCCCGGGTGCTTTTCAGGAAGGCAGGGGATGGAAGATTCCGTCTGATGCCAAAAAGCCATCGGATGGGAGATACAAGAAAGCTGAGAACTTATTACCTGTTATTGATAAGAAAAAAGCTCAGCTTAATAGTTTGCGCCCTTTGACTGCGGGTGAAATTGAACGGCTGACCGAAGATTTCTCTATAGAATACACCTATAACTCAAACGCAATTGAGGGCAATACTCTGACTTTGAGAGAAACAGATATGGTTCTCAGAGGACTGACCATTGACAAAAAGCCTCTTAAAGAACATCTTGAAGTAATAGGTCATAAGGAAGCTTTTGATTATGTTTGTGAACTTGTGAAAGAAAAGGCAACTCTAAATGAATCAATTATTAAGCAGATTCACTATTTGGTTTTAGCAGATAAAAGAGAAGACAGAGGTGTGTACCGCCGTGTACCTGTTCGTATCGTGGGTGCTGCTCATGTGCCTGTACAACCGTATCTTATTGAACCTATGCTTAATGATTTGATATTGAATTACAATGAAAGTACAGATCATATTATCACTAAGCTTGCACGCTTTCACATTGAATTTGAGGGGATTCACCCGTTTATTGACGGTAATGGCAGAACCGGTCGTCTGCTTGTCAATCTTGAGTTGATGAAAGCAGGTTTTCCACCGATAGATATTAAGTTTTCCGACAGAGCAGCGTATTATAATGCCTTTGACGAATTTCACATCAAGCATAATCTGTCCCCAATGGAAAACTTGTTTGCAAGGTATGTATCTGAAAGGCTGGATATGTATTTAGATATACTAAAATAAATGGAATTTAAACTTTGTAAATATATCTGCATTTTGACCTCGCCGTTGATGAGGCTTACCGTTCATAAAAACGTGTAAAGGGTGAGCACTAAAAAGAAAACATGCCGCAAACGTGGATATAAAACTTTGTAAATATATCTGCATTTTGACCTCGCCGTTGATGAAGCTTACCGTTCATAAAAACGTGTAAAGGGTGAGCAATAAAAAGAAAATATGCCGCAAACGTGGATATAAAACTTTGTAATTATATCTGCATTTTGACCTCGCCGTTGATGATGCTTACCATTCATAAAAACCTTAAAAAAGGCGAGAATTAAAATAAACGAGCATTAAAAAATTTGCCGATGTCGCAGAGCTCGATTTCGTGGCAGCCAAGTCTTGTGCTGAGGGGAGCAAGCTCCATGTAGTCGCCGTAGAGAAAGCGCAAGTATTCGTCGTATTTTTTGGGAACGGGAAGCTTTTTGCCCTCGAAATCCGCGTAGATCACCTCGTCAAGACAGTCAGCAGGGAAGCAGCCGTTATAAACGTTTCTGCCCATTCCGTCATAAAGGTATTTTGCGTTCTTTTTTCTTTTAAAGAAACTTATAGTCTTGTCGCGCATCCAAAGGCTAAAGCGAAGAGGGAAGAGCTTGACACAAAAATTGGTGAACACGGTTTGGATTTTGTTGCCGTTGTCGGTTTCGCGCTTGTTCCATTTGTTAAAAACAAGAGCGCGTGTAAAAATCGTCATGCCCATGTGCAGCTTCCTGCCGAGCGCGGAGTTTGCGGTTTTGTCGTGGCAAAAGATGTCAAAGGCAATGCCGTTGTGCATGTGGCGGTGCTCTTTTGCAAACTTGGTTGCAAAAACCGTATCGTCAAGCCGCAGTTTTGCAAATTCATAGTAGCAGCTTTTGTCGGTTTTGCTGCTCTGAAACGTCATTCCTGGCGGCAGCTCCGAAGCGGCGATCTTGCAGAATTTGTCGTAATCCTCGCGCAGCATCATCATGTCTGCGTCGTCGTCCCACGGTATAAAGCCGCGGTGTCTGATGGCTCCGAGCAGGGTCCCTCCGCCGAGAAAGTATTTTATGTCGTGCTTTTTGCAAATTTTGTCAAATTCAAGCATAAAAGCCAAAAGCACGCTTTGAATCGAATCAAGCCGTCCGTCGTGGGTGTTCGGCAAACTCATTGCCGACGGATTTTCGGTTTTGCTCATAACGCAAAGCTCCAGCGCGGTTTCAAGCTTGATTTGCGGCTCACAGCCGTAAAAGCTTAGCTTGTTTGAATTTATCGCGCAGTAGGCGGAGCCTTCGGTATCGCTGAGGGTGATTTTTGCTCTTTCGCCGTAAACATCCTTTAAAATCGCGGAAATCATGCGGTTAGAGGCGGTTGAGTTGATTCCGCTGAGATTGTAGGTTTCGTTCCTGTCCAAGCCGTTCAGCGCATGAAGGACCGCGTTAAAAACGTCGGTAAGGTATACGAACGACAATTTTCCGTCTGAATCGGCAAGGGTGCAGGGCTTGCCCTTTGCAACCGCGTCAAAAAGGTCGTCAAGGTGGGTTTTGAGCCCCGAGCACGCACCGAACACGATCCCGGTTCTCAACACGGTCAAATCAAAGCCGTATTGCTTTTGGGCGCAGTGCCAAAGGTTTTCGGCAGCTCTAAGGTACGAAGCCTCCGCCTTGGGCGCGGCTTGGGTCGAAACGTCGGCGTATTCGTTCTCGGAATAAATCTTGATCCCGCCGTGACTGCCGTAAACGCGGCTGTCGCTCAGGTAAATTGCCATCGCGTTGTTTTTGGCGCAGACATTTGAAAGCGCGTTTATTGCTTTGATTTCCGCGCAGAAGCCGGAGGGCGAAATATCCTCGCAGCACAGCCCGGTGTGGATAATATGATCCACATTTTTTATTTCTGATAGAGAATTATAATCAATGAAAGAAATATCTCCGCGCTTTCTTACTTCGCTGTAAAAGCCGTCGGGCTCTCCGAAAAATATAACCTTTGCTCCGAGCTTTTTTACGTCGTTTTGATACAGCAGCGCATAGCAAAGACAGCGGGCAATATTTTGTCCGCTGATAAGAATAGTTTTGTTTTTCAGTTGTTGGATCTTGGATTTGTCAGCCTGAGGCATTGCAGCCCAGTCGGCTTCAAACTCATTGAGAATACTCTTCATTTTATTTCTTTTTTTTGCTTTCCTTGTAATCCTGATAAATTTTCAGGGTCTCCGGGGTGGGACCGTCGTGAATAACAGTGCCCTTTCTCAGATAAATCGCGCGCGGACAGATTTCCTTAACGGAATCCGCGCTGTGGCTAACGTAGAGCACGGTCGTGCCGGCGGTAATGATCTCTTTGATTTTGCTTTTACACTTCTTTTTGAACGAAGCGTCGCCGACTGCAAGTGCTTCGTCAACAACCAGAACGTCAGGCTCGATATTAACGTTTATCGCAAAGCCCAGGCGCATTTTCATACCGCTTGAATAGGTTCTTACCGGCTGATCTATATAGTCGCCAAGCTCGGCAAAGTCGATGATTTTTTCTTCAATTTCCTTGATGTATTCGTCCTCAAGACCGAGAATATAGCCTTTTAGATAAATATTTTCCCTGCCGGTCATTTCCATCGAAAAGCCTGCGGTAAGCTCCAAGAGTGCGGCTACCTTGCCGTTTACAATGATCTCGCCTTCGTCGGGAAAGGCAACGCCCGTAATCATTTTGAGCAGGGTTGACTTTCCGGCACCGTTGTCGCCGACGATTCCCACGGATTCGCCCCGGGTGATCTCAAAGCTTACGTCGTTGAGCGCGCGGTTGGTTTTCATATGAAGCGGCTTAAAGAAAAGAGCCTTGAACCTTTCGCGGTCGTTTTTATATAAAATATAGGTTTTGCTGACGTTCTTAAACGAAATAATTGTTTCTGCCATAATTCCTCCATTAAAGCACGTCGGGAAGCTTTTTCCTGAGTCTGTTATAATTATACACGCCTAGAGCAAAGACTACGGCAAATTCCGCAATAAAAATCACAAGCTCGGTTTTGTATGTGAAAAACGCTCTGTGATAAAGGAAGCAGTTTCTGTAGCCGTTTACAAAGAAGTTGATAGGGTTGAACATCATAACGGTCTTTAGCGGCTCGTCAAAGCTGTAGGTGTCGTACATAATGCCCGACAGCCAAAATACGCCCGACATTACCGAAACGATAAGACTTTCAAAGTCCTTGCTGAACGCCGACATCGGCGCGGTTGACCACGAAAGTGCGAGGAAGAAAAAGTACATGATCGGACAGTAGAAGAAGAACTGCAAATTATACCAGCTGGGTCCGATCGCAACTAAGACGTAAATAAAAAGTATCGCCGAGAGAAGCAGATGAACGAACATTCTTGAAAGCGAGGTGTAGGTCAAAATCGTTGAGACCGGAAATTTGACCTTGGTGATAAACTGACGGTTTACTCTCAGCGTTTTCGCACCCTGAACGATGCTGTCCAGAATAAAAAACCACGGAATGATTCCGATGAACATAAAGGTGAAAAAGTCTATTGAGAACGGTTCGGGACCGCCCAGGTTTACGTTTACGTTTTTGAGTTGTTTGATACCGACCGAAAACGCGAACCAATATACAAAAACCGTGAACGCCGGCTTAACAACAGCCCAAAGCGGACCTATTACCGCGCCCTTGTAGGTCTTGATAAGTTCATTTTTTGCCAAAAGAAGGATCTGTTTTCCAAATCCCTTGTGCTCCTGCAAAATATTACGAAAACCGTGCAAAATACGTCCTCCTTGTAACAAACGGCGGGGAATACACCGCGCCGGTCTCAATGATGTAAATATACAACTTATATTATAGTACTTTTTCAATATTTGTCAATCAATATTTGATTCAAAAACACGTCAATCTAATTCTGCAATAATTCTGTAATCAAAATTACAGCGATGAAATTGCGGATGAAATCAGACAAACGTTTAAGATCAAAAAGATTGCGCTTCAAAATACCGCTAATAGACGCACGCGGCTCGTAGC
>OMZU01000034.1 GCA_900315605.1 uncultured Eubacteriales bacterium
ATTCGCTGTCTTTCAGCTCATATCTGTGCTTTCCCATACCTCGATTATATCGTTATTTTTCTTTTTGTGCAATATTTATTTTTTAAACAAGGTCTAATTTTATTAATATTTCATAAAAAAATTATTAAAATTCTATACCCGGTTTTGTTGAAGAAAATGACAAAAAGCGGTAACATTAAATTGGATGATTAATTGAACGATTTTTTATTTTTTCACAATTTTTTCAAGGAGGATTTTTATGAAAACACTTAAAAAACTTGCCGGCTTCACGCTTTCTGCAATGATGATTTTGTCTTGCTTTACGGGACTTTCGTCACTCAACGTTCTTGCGGCTGAGGACGAAACGATCGAGGCTGCTGTCGGCGCATAAACTGACAAACTCACGATTTCCGCTGAATCCAATTATTTTCCTGACAGTATTTATACTGTTTCTGAGACAGAGCTGAACGGTAATGATGATCTTGTCACAGTTTCTTACTACATCAACACATCAAAGCGTCTTGTCAACTTTGACTGGTTGCTTGAATATGATCCGCAGGTTCTTGAATTTGTCGAGGAGTATAACTTTAATGAAGATTACGACCAGCAGATCATGCCGCAGGTTTCGGGCGCAGTATGTCTTAACACCAACAAGCACGGAAGGATCCTCTGCAACTTTGTTTCGGTCACTGCAAAAACAAAGCTTTAAAACAACGGTGATTACGTACCCTTTGTGACCGTTACTTTTAAGGCTGTTGGTACGGGAGATACAAGCGTTGATCTTACGGTCAAGGATTTATCGATCGGCGAAAGAAGCGGCAGCTTTGGTGATTACAATTCGATCGAGTCAGCTGTGAGGCTGGGCGTAGTAAACCAAAACCTGAGCGTTCCGGTTTCATGTGCAACAGTCGCCTACACCGGAACATACTGCTCCTACAATGATGTCGCAACGCCGGAGCCTGTTGAAGACGACAACCTCAAGTTCAAGAGCTATTCGGTTTCACTTGCAAGCAACATCGAGATGAACTTTAATGTAGCTCAGTCTACGCTTGAAGGTTACGACGATCCATACGTTGTTGTAAATATAAACGGCGAGGAAACAACAATCGAAGATTATACAGTTTCCGGCACAAACTATGTATTTAAATTTGATAAGATTTATCCGCAGCTCGTTGGTGAAAACGTGACAGCTGTTCTTCACGCAAAGCAGGGTCGCGCCGATCATTACAGTGCTCCCTACACAAAATCCGTAAAGGGCTACTGCGAAAACATGTTTAAGCACGACCACAATACATACGGCAAGCTTCATACGCTTCTTGTAAATCTTCTTAATTACGGCGAAACTGCTCAAAAATACGTAAACTTTAAGACAAACGAGCTTTGCACAAGAAATCTTACCGCAGAGCAGAAAACCTGGGCTCTCACCCTTGCTGACTGCGACGAGCCACAGTCTGTTAAAAACTATCACGCCGAAACAATTTCCGATCCCTCAATCGTATTCAAGTCAGCAGGTCTTTCGATCGGAAGCACAGTCGGCATCAAGATTAATTTCACAACACCGGACATTGATAACACAACGATCGTTGCAACGATCAACGGCAATGATTACACCTTTACAAGCGAGGACTTTGAGCCTGTTTCGGGCTATACCGACAGATATTGCGTGATCTTCAGCAATGTTCTTGCCAACGAAATGGGAACGACTGTTTACTTCAAAGGTTATCAGAACGGTAAGTTAGCAAGCGACACAGCAACCTACAGCATTGCATCCTACGTTGCCGCTCATATCAATGACTCAAACAACATCGCAGACCTTGTCAGCGCAATGTACCTCTATGGCGAAGCTGCAAAGGCATTTGCAGGGTAATATCCGGTCAATAATATTTTCTTTACAAATCAACGACCCCGAACGGTATCTTCGTTCGAGGTCGTTTTTATACTAATCTCAGATAAAAAGTGGACAAAGATTTGCGAGGATATTTTTCGCAAGACGAGGCGAAGGACGCCGCAAGGCTGTCGCCTTGCAAGGATTTGAGCTTAGTATTATTTAGCAGCTATTTATTTTTCCGTCCATCTTCTGTAGAAGCCGGCAAGAATAGCTCCCGAGATATTGTGCCAAACCGAGAACACCGCGCCCGGAACAGTTGCCATTGCCAGCTGAGGAAACGCAGTTCCGGCAAGGCTGGTTGCCAAGCCCGAGTTTTGCATTCCGATCTCGATTGAAAGAGCCTTTGTTTTTGACGGTCCCATTTTGAACAGCTTTCCGAGACCGAAGCCGCAGAGATATCCCAACAGATTGTGCAGAATAACGACCGACAGAACTATCGCTCCTGCCGAAAAAATCCTCTCGGCGTTGTGAGAAACGACCGAAGCGACGATCAGGCAGATAGCTATGGTCGAAACGAGCGGAAGCGCGGTCACAGCCTTGCTCACATATTTTCCGAAAAGCATGTTCAGCAAAAAGCCGAGCGCGATCGGGATAAGAATGACCGTTATTATGCTCCAAAACATACTCCAAACGTCAACCTCGACCGTGGTCTGCAAAAGCAAATAGGTTATTGCCGGGGTGAGAAGCGGAGCAAGCAGCGTGTTTACGCCTGTCATTCCGACCGACAAGGCAACGTCTCCCTTTGACAAGTAGGTGATAACATTGCTCGCAGTGCCTCCCGGACAGGTTCCGACCAGCACCACTCCTGCCGTGAGCGCAGGGTCAAGCCCGAACAAGCGGCTCAAACCGAACGCCAGCGACGGCATGATAATAAACTGAGCTGCACAGCCGATCAGGATATCCTTTGGGTGCGTAAAAACCGGCGCGAAGTCCCTTGGCTTCATCGTCAGACCCATGCCGAACATTATAATCATGAGCAGATAGTTTATCCACGCGGTGTCTATCCACAGCGACGACGACGGAACAAACAGCGCGAGCGCGGCGACTGCCAGCACGATTATCGCCATGTATTTTCCAAAGCTTTCGCTGATCTTCGTAAGCAATTTCATTTTGATTCTCCGTTTTTTATCCTTACCGTGAAAGTAAGCTTTATGTGATATTTTGTAGGGGCGCACCCATGTGTGCGCCCTATTAAAAGCCGTGCTCTACCGAGGGCGCACACGCGGGTGCGCCCCTACGATTAGAATTATTATCCTATTTCATTCATCATATTGCCACTTCGCTGCGAAGTGGTTTAATACAAGCTTTCAAGCCCTGCAAGGTAATATTGCAGCTTTGTTGCATCGTCGATCGCAACAGTTCCGTTTCGGTTCACGTCGGCTGATTTTTCCTGATAGATATCGAAATCCTCGTTCAGCAGCTCGGCGAGCTTGTACTGAATTATAGTCGCGTCGTTGATCGACACCTCGCCGTCGATATCGGCGTCTCCGAGCGGATATGCCACAAGATCCTTTGTTACCGAGGTCCTGTTCACCGATACGGGGATATCAACGATCGCGTGACCTCTTTTGATTACGCGCAGAAAATAATTGCCCTTGGAAACATTCTTAAATGTGTAGCTTGCGCTGTTTCCGTAAACCATGCACTCGTCGATCGCCTCTTTGTTGTTCGGATCCAAAAGCTGAACAAAAGAAGGTGTGTTTGGGCTGAGATATGTTTTCAGTCCGCCGCTGATGTCTGTTGACTGTATCGGAACAAAGGTGATGTGCGGATTTTCTTCGGCGTAGGTCTCCGCTGCCGAGCCGGTGTAGCCATAGATAGTATAGCCGCTGAACGGCATTTCGACCTCGTAAAAATAATATCCGAACGCACATTCGCCGATCGAAGTCACGTTGTCGGGGATCGTGGCAGACGAGGTTTGGTAGCTGAGGAACGCGCCTTCGCCGATCGTTTTGAGCTTGCTGCCAAAGGAAATGGAATCAAGCGCACAGCCGCTGAAGGCTCTTCTTCCGATAGTCACGAGCGAATCGGGGAAGTTGGCTTTATAAAGCGTATTATTGCCCGAAAATGCCGCCTCGCCGATTTCGCTAAGGTCGTTTCCGAGGCTAACCTCGGTGAGGTTATTCATGGAGCAAAAAGCGCGTTTTCCGACATAGGTAACGCCGTTCTCTATGACGATGCTGTAGATATCGTCCTTGAGGTGCTCCCACGGAACGTCATAATAGCCCTCGGAGCCGTCCCAAATATAATTGTAATCCGCCATTCTGCCGCTGCCGTAAATCGTCAGGGTGTAGTTGTCGGGGTCATATCTCCAATAGCAGTCGCCGGTCTTGCCCTCGGTCAGGGTGAGCGGAACAAAGGTGATGTGCGGATTGTCGTCTGCGTAACGCTCCGCCTCGGTGTTAGCGTAGCCGTAGAGAGTTACGCCGTCAACCTTTTCGTAATCGTTAAAAAGATAATATCCAAAGGCGTGCTCGGAAATCGTTTGGATCCCGTATGGCACGTTTATTTTTTTGAGCTTTTTGCTCGAAAAAGCCGATTCGCCCACGGTTTTGAGTCCAAGTCCGAACTTTGCCTCAGTAAGTCCGGTGTAGCTGAACGCGTCCGCGCCTATTTTTTCAAGGCTGTCGGGGAAGGTGACAGAGCTGATCCCGGTGTCCTCATAAAAGGCTCTTGTGCCGATCTCGGTCACTGTGTTGCCCAGACTAAGCTCGGCGATATTAAGGTAGCCGTCAAAAACTCTGTTGCCGATATAGGTAACGCCGTCCTTGAACTCGACCGACTTGATATGATCTGCATAGGGCTTCCACGGAGCGTCGAGTCCGCGCGCGTAGTCCTCCATTCTGCCGTTGCCTGCGATCGTCATTTTGCCGGCGGAATAGTCAAAGGTGAAATTGCAGTCTCCGACCGGGCTTTCGTAAATATCTCTAAAGCTGAGCCTGTTTATATCCGCATAGAGATTCGCGGCGGATCTATCCTCTCCGTATACGGTAAAGGAGGTCCTTCCGCTGCTCTTGTACCCAAAAGCGCGGTAGCCGATGCTTTTGATATCACGCGGGAAAAAGGAATAGGTAAGCGCGGTATTGCTGAACGCATAATCTCCGATTTTCTTAACGTTTTTGCCCATCAAAAAATCGCTGAGCTTTTCGCAGTAATTAAAGGCGTAGCTGTCGATAGTTTCTACCTTGTCGGGAATATAGACTCCGTCCAGCATATCGCAGCCGTTGAACGCAAATTCGCCAATCGAGCCCAGCGAATCGGGCAGGCTCAGGCGAGTGACCCGCGAGCAAGAGGTGAAGGCGTGATTGCCCACACGTGTTACGCCGTCCTCGACCTCGATCCTGATAATATTGTCCTTGACGCTGTACCAAGGCATATCCGTAAGGTCGTCATAATCCGCCATCGCGCCGTTGCCGCTGATCCTCAGCAAGAAGCCGTCGGAATCCGCTCTGGCATACAGCCACTTGCAGTCGCCGGTCGTTCCGCTAAGAGCGATCGCCTCGCTGTCGCTCTCAGCCGCACTCACGCCAAAGGAAGCTGCGCCAAACGCCGAGGCTGCCATAACTGCCGAAAGAAAGACAGCAAGTATTCTACACTTTTTCATTTTGAACCTCCAACTTTTTATTTTTGAGGAAGCACTGAATAAATGAGGTGTAAATATCGGCGAGCAGATTTGTTCAAAATATGCCGTCAAGATTTGCGCCAAACCGTCAGGTGCCATTTAATCAGCAGTTCCTTAAATTATAGGCAACACCGCACAATTCGCAGTGCTCCCTTTATAGTTTTCAATGATTTCCCTCAAAATCAGTTTCATCATTTTGTAGAATAAGCTTGTCAAGCAATTCCTGTAAGGCTTCTGCGAGATTATCGGGACTAAGAAATAGTAATTTTTCATAAACGTCACAAAGCACATCGTCATCAGGAAAACGCTTTTTTCCCTCGGAGCATATCCATAGCGCGGAATTTTTCGTCTCAATACTTCCAAGGTTATTTTCCTGTAATTCCACGCTTAGCCATTCACGCCAAACAAAGCAGTGAAAGTTATGCTCAATACATGCTTTTCTTAATATCCACCGTGCGGTATTTTCTTTGTTATAATCTCCGCTGCCTCTTTGATTTTTTTCAAATCTTGACCATAACTGCCAACATATTCCTGGCAAATTTCTGTTAATACACATTTCTTTGTATATCCAACGCGCTGTATTCTCTTTATCATATTCTCCGGCTCCGCTGTACTTTTCTTCCAGCTTTGCCCATGCACGCCACGTAATGCTGTCCGCGTTTTGCTCTATACAGGCTTTTTTGTATATCCAACGCGCTGTATTCTCTTGCTCGTATTCTCCGGCTCCACTGTACTTTTCTTCCAGATTTGCCCATGCAAGCCACGTAATGCTGTCCGCGTTTTGCTCTATACAGGCTTTTTTGTATATCCAACGCGCTGTATTCTCTTGCTCGTATTCTCCGGCTCCATGTATTACTGTCTGCATTTTGCTCTATACAGGCTTTTTTGTATATCCAACGTGCTGTATTCTCTTGCTCGTATTCTCCGGCTCCGCTGTACTTTTCTTCCAGCTTTGCCCATGCACGCCATGTATCGTCTGTATTTTGCTCTATACAGGCTTTTTGGTATATCCAACGCGCTGTATTCTCTTGCTCGTATTCTCCGGCTCCGCTGTACTTTTCTTCCAGCTTTGCCCATGCAAGCCACGTAATGCTGTCCGCGTTTTGCTCTATACAGGCTTTTTTGTATATCCAACGCGCTGTATTCTCTTGCTCGTATTCTCCGGCTAGGCTTTTCGGTATATCCAACGCGCTGTATTCTCTTGCTCGTATTCTCCGGCTCCGCTGTACTTTTCTTCCAGCTTTGCCCATGCAAGCCATGTATCACTGTCTGCATTATGTTCTATGCAAGCTTTTCGGTATATCTGTGCCGGAGAATTTTGTGCGTTGCTATTCCATAAAACTCCATTTTTTAACAATAAATTGCACCAAGCACTTAAACGGGCAGGAGAATACCACTCTCTGTCAAAGCAGATACTATAAAACAATAATTGCGTTTTCTCGTCCTGTACAACACGCATAATCCTATCAAAACGATAAGGAGGGAACGATTTGTATTCGTCAACTATTCTTTCGATTAAATATTTTTGAGTATCAAGTCCGGCATACTCCAAACCTGAGCACAGCTTTATCATACATTCAATGCCGTTTTTTCGTGGATCTCCAAAATGTTTTTCGGATTTGTAATTCTCAAGCTTAAAATCAAACAGATTTATCATTACTCTGTCAATTTCATCTAATGACAAGCTTCCGTTATCGGAAAACAGTTCATTAAAAAAAAGTTTTTCGATTACTTCATGACGGGTTTGGTATCTGTAACCATTCAAGGAAACCTCCTTGCTCAATGCCTTGCCCGCATCCTTTGGAGTCAAAGATAATTTATTGCATGCAGGCTTGTACTGCCTTTTTTCAAAATCAACTCCGCACTGCTCCGACATAACAATATGAGCCAGCAAAATCAAGGCAGAATGAGATTTTTTAGATAAATTATCAATTATCTGGTGCGCAATTTCCTCCAATGAATTTTTATCTTCAACAGCAAGCAGCATTGCGGCATAAAGAAAGCCGTATGAGTTTTTATAGAAAATTGATTTAATCTGTTCGATTGTCCTTGAAGTATTCAAGTAATTTTTTACGCATCCGGCAAAATCCGAGGCTTCTTTTTCCGATAATGAAGTCAGCGGTATCTCCTCTATATCGCGACCGTCAATATTCAAAGACTCTTTCAACAAATTCCATTCGTTTTCTCTTGCTCCCAAAACCAGTGAATATCCTGACTCAATAACGGATTCCAAAAAAGCCTTAAACAGTGAGTTATCCGGAGGATTATCAATTACAAAAACGGTATTATCTGTGATTGTTTCAGGCAACTCTATTCTTCCGCGTCCGTTGTTGTACAGTACATCAAAACCGTTTTCTATAAGCATATCACACAGTTGCATAAGGACTGTGGATTTTCCTTCACCGCCCGGACCTGTTAAAGCATAAACTCCACCCGTGTCTACAACTCGATTGTATAAATCATCAACAGCCTCGCGTTTAGGAATGACGCCCTTAAAAACCATGTTCCATTTGCAGTGGGAGCCGCGCAAAAAGCTTTTGACATGATAAGGTTTACAGCTTTGAGTACATAGATCATTTATTTTTTTATTATCCAACCAACAATCTCCGACATTGGTTTTAATTGTTTTTGGGGATATAGATTTTTTGTACTTATCGCGTAAAAAATATTTATCGTTTCCGTCCGGATAAAGGTTTGCTTGGTCGTCTTTATCCCATTTCAAATATTCCAAATCAACTTGACCGTTTTCATTTATTATATGCCAAATCATTCCAAAATCAGAATAATCATCATTTTCGTCTGATGAAGTTCTGTACGAAACCACATTTGGGATACTGGTTCCACTGCTAAAATTTATGTATTTTTCGTCCGGATTTGTAGTCTTTTTATGCCTGTCTCCACACAAATAAGCACTGACATTTCCATTTTCCAAAACAGCACGTAATTCGCTCTTTTGTTTTTCTATTAAATCAAAAAAGCTGTTATGTCCGATAGCCAGGCAAGGTAAATCATCTTTGCATAAATCATCATAAAGCTTAGTAGCTGTATTAGTATCAAGCATTTGATTCTTTTTTTCTTTATCGTCTGCAACAATTGTTGTATTTAGATGGAGAATGTTAAGTTTTTCTCTCCCTTCCCAGCTCCTCATATGAACGCACACAGGAAGCTTGTCGCAGTCGTCTTTGTAAATTCCGATTTTCTTTACAAATTCGATATACGGCTCATAAAACAATAGTAGCTTGTTCAGTCTTTCTTTTTTATAAAGCTCGCTCGGCTCCTGCTTAAGGGTCTTAATAGCGTCGTCCCGAACAAAATCTGTATCAGCTTCTTTGAATACATCATGATTTCCCGGAACAACAAAAACATCTCTATCCGGCTTTATACCCATAGCTTTAATCAGTTTCGGAAGAAATTCTTCTGCCTGTTCATAATTATTATCTTTAAAGTTATGAAAGTCTCCGGTAATGATTAACAGCTTTTCTTTTTCAGAAACATTCTTAAGTTTTTCTTCTACATGCCGTAAAATCACTTCTTTCATGTTGTTCCATTCAGGATTTACTACTAAGTGAAGATCTGAAATATGTAAAACGTAAATCATAATTTCCAACCTCAAATAATAATTATTGCAGTTTTATGAAAAACACCCTGGCAAGTTACTGTTTTCAAGATTCATGGAACCTCAACGCAGTGCGTGATTGACTGAAACTGTATTGCAGATTTTAGCTTCGCCAATTCTGAGTGTCAATACCCTAATAAACGTAAGCACCAAAATGATGTATACTCTATTATATTTTCGCATTAATTATGTCGATTATAATTGTAAATTAGAATTATTTCATATTTTTATACAAAAAATGTTGATAATCGCGCTTTCTTTTATATGATTTCTGCTGAATAGTTTGCAAAACAGAAGCCATCAAACTAGGGGTAATACTATCTTCAAATACATTGAATAAAGGCAACGCCGCACAACTTAATTGTGCGGTGTTGCCTTTATTTTGTTATCCGTTCAACAGGGCAACATGGGAAATCACGCGGTTTTTCCGGTATAGAGCTGATAGTATTTTCCCTTTTGCTCCAAAAGCTGGTCATGAGTTCCGCGCTCAATCACCCTGCCCTGTTCAAGCACCATAATACAATCGGAATTTTTGACTGTTGAAAGGCGGTGGGCGATCACAAAGGTCGTTCTGCCCTTCATCAGCTTATCCATGCTCTCCTGAACCATTTTTTCCGTTCTGGTATCGATCGAGCTTGTTGCCTCGTCCAAGATCAGCGCAGGCGGATCGGCAACCGCTGCTCTGGCTATTGCGAGCATTTGCCGCTGACCCTGGCTGAGATTTCCTCCGTCGCCCTTGATAACGGTGTTGTAGCCGTCCGGAAGCTTGCGGATAAAGCTGTCGGCGTTGGCAAGCTTTGCGGCGGCGATGACCTCGTCGTCTGTGGCGTCAAGTCTGCCGTAGCGAATGTTTTCCATGATAGTGTCTGTGAACAAATGAGTATCCTGCAAAACGATTCCCAACGAACGGCGCAGGTCGGCTTTCTTGATTTTGTTGATATTGATCCCGTCATAGCGGATTTTGCCGTCTTGGATGTCGTAAAACCTGTTTATAAGATTTGTGATCGTGGTTTTACCGGCACCGGTGGAGCCTACAAAGGCGATTTTCTGTCCGGGCTCGGCATAGATGTCGATATTGTGCAGCACCATTTTATCGTCGGTGTAGCCAAAATCAACGTCGTCCATAACCAGCGCACCTCTGAGCTCCTTGTACTCAACCTCGCCGGTCGCCTGGTGAACGTGCTTCCATGCCCACAAGCCGGTCCTCTCCTGAGTTTCGGTGAGCTCTCCGTTTTTGCGCTCGGCGTTGACAAGGGTAACATAGCCGTTGTCCTCCTCGCTCTTTTCGTCAAGCAAGCTGAAAATACGCTCCGCTCCGGCAAGAGCCATAACAATGCTGTTGAACTGCTGGCTGACTTGGTTTATCGGCATTGTAAAATTCTTGTTAAAGGACAAAAAGCTCACAAGCTTGCCGAGCGTCAGTCCGGTAACGCCGAAGATCGCAAGCGCGCTTCCGACGATAGCACAGATAACATAGCCCACGTCGCCGAGGCGAGCGTTGACCGGCATGAGGATATTTGCGAATTTGTTGGCGTTGTACGAGCTGTCAAAGAGCTTCTCGTTAAGCTCTCTGAATTCCTCAACGCTCTTTTTTTCGTGGTTAAAGACCTTGACTACCTTTTGACCGTTCATCATTTCCTCGATATAGCCGTTCTCTTTTCCGAGGTCGGTCTGCTGTGCGAGAAAATATTTTCCGCTCTTTGAGGCGAGGGTCTTGGTGACAAGCATCATTACAAAAACCATCGCGATAGTGAGCAGCGTCAGCGGCACGCTGAGCACAAACATGCTGACAGTTACCGAAACTATTGTGATCGCGCTTGAAAAAAGCTGAACCATGCTCTGGCTTACCATTTGGCGAAGAGTATCAACGTCGTTGGTATAAACGCTCATGATGTCGCCGTGGGGGTGGGTGTCGAAATACTTTATCGGCAGGCTTTCCATGTGAGTGAAAATCTGTATCCTCAGGTCGCGCATCGTGCCCTGGGTCACATAAATCATGATCCGCGCCTGGGTGTAGTTTGCCGCCGCACCCAAAAGATAGAACGCCGCGACCCTTGCTATTGCAAGCAAGAGCGGTGTAAAGTCGGGGTCAGGCTGACCGATCATGGGGGTGATGTAATCGTCGATCAGCGTTTGGATAAACAGGGTTCCCTGAACGTTGGCAAAAACACCGGCAAAAAGTGTGAAAAGCACTACCAGCATGTGGAATTTGTATTTCTTAAAAATGATCGCCAACAGCCTTTTGAGGGTTTTCATCGGGTTTTCGACCTTTGGCAGAGGCTTGGTTTTATCGCGTCCCATAGGCTTTGCCATTTATGCCTCCCCCTTTCTGTCAAAGTCTCCGCTGCCGCCGGTTTGAGCGGAGTAGATCTCGCTGTAGATAGCGTTGCTTTTTACAAGCTCGTCGTGAGTGCCGATACCGCTTATGCAGCCGTCGTCCATCACAATGATTCTGTCGGCATTTTCAACGCTGGAGATCCTCTGTGATATTATGATCTTGGTCGTGTTGGGGATCTCGTTAGCAAACGCCTTGCGGATCCGCGCGTCGGTCGCGGTATCGACCGCACTTGTGGAGTCGTCAAGAATCAATATCTTAGGCTTTTTCAGCAGGGCGCGCGCAATGCAGATCCTTTGCTTTTGACCGCCCGAAACATTTGTGCCGCCTTGCTCGATCTTGGTGTTGTAGCCGTCGGGAAAGGCTGAGATAAAGTCGTCCGCGCAGGCAAGCTCACACGCCTTGCGACATTCCTCGTCGGTGGCGTTTTCGTTGCCCCAGCGCAGGTTTTCATAGATTGTGCCGCTGAACAGCACGTTCTTTTGCAGAACCACAGAAACCTCGTCGCGCAGGGTCTCAAGATCATACTCCCTAACGTCCTTGCCGCCGACCCTTACGCAGCCGTCGGTAACGTCGTAGAGTCTGCCGATAAGGTTGACCAGGCTGGTCTTTGAGCTGCCCGTGCCTCCGATTATTCCGATCGTTTCGCCGGATTTTATCGAGAGATTGATATTGTTGAGCACAGGCTTTTCGGCTGTGTCGTTATAGCTGAAATAAACGTTTTCAAAGTCAATGCTTCCGTCCTTGACCTCAAAATCGGGATTTTCGGGGTTGGTCAGCGTGCTCTGTTCGCTTAGAACGCCCTCGATCCTCTTTGCGCTGGCAATGCTCATTGTCACCATAACAAAGATGAACGCAAGCATCATAAGGCTCATGAGTATATTCATGCAATAGGTAAGCATACTTGTCAGCTCGCCGGTGGTAAGCTCGCCGCCGACGATCATGGTCGCGCCGAACCAGCTTATTGCAATGATCGAGGCGTACATTGTGAGCATCATAACCGGAGAAACCGAAACGATCATCTTTTCGGCTCTTACAAAAAGCCTGTAGAGATTGTTTGCGGCGCGGTTGAATTTTTTGTTCTCGTAGTCCTCTCTTACAAACGCCTTGACAACGCGAATAGAAGAAACGTTCTCCTGAACGCTTGCGTTGAGCTCATCGTATTTTTCAAAGACCTGAGTAAAATACTTTCTGGTCTTTTTGAGCACAAAGATAAGTACAATGCCCAAAAAAGAAACTGCGATCAGATATACGCTCGCAAGGCGCAGGTTGATTATCATGGTCATTGTTGTGGCAACTATCAGCGTTACCGGAGCGCGGAAGCAAATTCGCAGGATCATCTGATATGCGTTTTGCAGGTTGGTAACGTCGGTCGTCATTCGGGTAACAAGTCCCGCGGTGGAGTATTTGTCGATATTTGCAAAAGAAAAGGTCTGGATCCGCTCAAACATAGCCTGTCTGAGATTCCTTGCAAAGCCGGCGGAAGCCTTTGCGCCGTAAATCGCGCCCATCGCTCCCGAAAACAAAGCAAGCGCAGCGCAAACGATCATAAGTCCGCCGATCATAATGATATAGCCCATTTTGTTTTCACTGTCACCGTTGATTCCGTTGTCGATCATCATAGCCATAAGAATCGGGATCAGCATTTCCATTATGACCTCAAGGATCATAAAAATCGGCGTCATCACAGATTCCTTGACAAAGCCTCTGATATGTACTGCAAGAGTTTTTATCATCATATCATTCCTTTCTTCAAAGGATTATTTCTTGCTTCAATAATACCGCCATTAAAAAAATATGTCAAGAAAAACCTGCTATGTTAAGGCAACACCGCACAATTCATGGCGCACGCCTTGCTTGAATATTATTCCAAAAAAATATACCACCCTGCGATATGCAAGGGTGGTAGAGCGAAATGAAGCCGAATTATGAGATATAGCCTATACTTATCATATATACGAAAAGTGCAAAGATTGCTTTGCTATTAGATGACGCAGCTCCCGGACTAAAAATGTTTTTTCAATGGTGGCATTGTCAGGCTTTTGACGTTTGATTCTCAGATAACGCAGCTTCCCGGACTAAAAAACACAAATCTCAGCTTGATTTGTGATTGCTGTATAATTATAAGCAAAACGTCATATATGCCGGAATGCAGAGTATTCCGTCTTGTTGGGAAAGATTCTTAATGTGAATAATATAGGCTTCTCCGATACGATTGTGAAATATTTCTACAAACTTATTTAACGATTTGACGGTATAACGCTTGCCGGATTTTACCTCAATCGGATAAATCCTTGGTTTGAGCTTGCTGCCATTGGAAATCAGAAAATCTATCTCAATATCATTACGATGTTTTTCGTAGTTATAGCGTGTGTAAAAGAACAGAGGATATCCGTTGCTGACCAATTGTTGCGCAATTGCATTTTCAAAAATCATACCTTCGTTTATTGCCAGGTTGTTGTGAAGAATCGCCTTGTACAATTCACCGTCGGCTATTTCAGGCTCGGAGAAAGCGTGGCTGACGAGCAGTCCGGTATCTCCCATGTAGCATTTTACATACGTCCTGTCCTCATTGAGTGAAAGTCCGATATTCGGATCGCTGCAGTTAAAGCATTCGTTTGCTATCATAGAGTCGCCAAGCCAAAAGAAGGTTTCCTGATACTTTGGAAATGTGGAATTGCTCTCAATATTGGATAGCTTTACACGTTTTTCGTGACCGGAAAGAAACGCCGGAATCTGATCAAAGATGGATGCTATTCGAGAACGGTATTTCACGTCGGCTTTACTGATATCGTTGCGATATAGTGTCAAAATATCGCGCTTTTCTTCGTCAGCCGCCGTAAAGCTTCTGTTGTTTTCCAAATATTTTGATACCGGTTTTGGCATACCGCCTACCAAAATGTATTGCTTAAAGAGCATCATTGCCTTGTGATGCAAATCATCTTCAAGCGGCTTTTTTTGCCTATAGCAGGTCTGAATATAGTCAACCATTTTTTCTTCATTGAGTGCCCAACAGAATTCCACAAAATCCATAGGAAACATTTTCAGCCTTCGCTCTTCGGACGGAATCGTGATATTTTTTATGTTTTCTTTGATAGATATCAAAGAACCGGTTTCAATGTAGTGAAAGCGACCGTCCTTAACTAATTTTTTTACAGATTGCCGCGCTTTCGGATACTGCTGCACTTCATCAAAGATAATCAGTGATTCCCGCGGATACAACGTCTTGTTGTATTCGGTAGACAAAATCATGAAGAATGTATCAAGATCATTAAGATATTTTTCAAATGCTTCCTTTACAACCCGACTAACGTCATTAAAGTCAATCAGCAAATAACTTTTGTATTCATTTTTGCCGAATTCTTCTACTATAGTGGATTTACCGATTCTTCGGGCTCCTTCAATCATCAATGCTTTTTCGTCGGCAGAGTTTTCTTTCCAGTTTAACAGTTTGTCATATATCTTTCTGCGGAAAATCATAGGATACACTCCTTTCACCCCTATCATAACACAGTTTTTAATAATACGCAAGATAATAATATATAAAATATCCAATAATACGCACTATTAAAATGCACCAAAGTTAATATAATACGCAGTTTATATAAAGAACACCACCCTGCGATATGCAAGGGTGGCGGAGTACAAGGAATTGTCAGCCGTTTTTCAAAAGCTCCTCAGCATCCAAAATATCCAGCTCCTTGTCGCCGTTGATGTCACAGGCGAATTTGTAGTATTCCTCGATATCCTCGTCATCGTCGGTGAGCCTGTCTGCAAGAAGGTCTTGTATATACGGTGCGTCGTTTTTGTCGGATTTGCCGTCCATGTTCATATCCTTCATGCTCGGCGGGATTTTGCCGTCGGCCATAACAAAATCAACGCTCTCGTTTTCGGTCAGGCTCCTTGCGTATTCGGGCGGCGAGCTGATTATAAACAAGCCTGCCGTATCAAACGAACAAATGATTCTAGCTCCCGATCCTGAAAGCTCCCTTTTAAGCGCGGCGGCTCGCGGATTGCTCACGCCCATTGCCTTTACAAAGCTGTCGAGACCCTCAATTATCTCAAGCGCGTATTCGTTGTCGGTCATGGCTTTGTCCAAATCCACTCCGTGCGTAAGGTAATACATCAGACCGAGGCTGAGGATATAGGGATTTGTGACGTCAAGTCCGCAGTACACCGCAGCTTTTTCAAACGAGCAAAGCCCTTCGCGCGCGCTGAGCTTTGAATAGCCGTTGATGATGCTGTAGCCAAGCTCCATTCCCTCGCCGTTGAGGTATTCGGCGTCAAACGCCCTAACAGGAGCTGCGCCGCCGAAAAGCATTGAACAAAACACCGCAAAGGCAACAATAGATGAATATAGTTTTTTTCTCATTACAAAGCCTCCGTTTCGTGATACATAATTATTATCACCGAAACGGAGGTAAATATTTTTTTATGTCTTGTCAGTTGTTTCCTCTTTTGAGTTTATTTTTATTCTCTGCTTTTTGGCTCTGCGTTTCAAAAAAAACGCCTTTATTTTGTCATGGTAAAAATAATTGATCTCTGCGCCCAGCATCAAACAAACCATGCAAAAATACATCCAAACCATTATCACCGCTATTCCTGTCAAGCTTCCGTATATTGAAAACCCGTTGAAATAGGCGACATAAATCGAAATCCCGAACGAAAACAACACCCACGAAGCCGCGCAAAACAGCGCACCGGGAAGCTGATACATAAAGCCGTATTTTTTTCGCTCCTCCTTGCTTGTATTCGGAAGATTCCTGTAGACCAGTACGAACAGCAAAATCGAATATGCAAAAACGATAATATACCTCAAATTCAAAATGTTTTCAACGATTTTCGGCAAATTATTAAAATACGGCGAAAGCAAGCTTTTTATGTTTGAGCCCAGAACAATAAGCAAAAGCGTTGCGATTATGATAGCCAACATCACGATCGTATAGAGCATTGCGCGTATCCTGAGGTAGAGCCAGTTTCTGTTTTCATATGTACCGCAAATCCTGTTCATGCCGTTTGTGACGGCGTGGATCCCCTTTGCCGCCGACCAGAGGGTGACAATAATGGTGATAATTGAAATTCCCATTGCGTTTTTGTAGGCGTCGCTGAGAAAAAGATCGATCTCATCAATCACCGTGCCTGTAAAAAATCTTCCAAACGCAAATTCAACATATTCAAATGGAATGTGCAGATTTTGCAGGATCGAAACCATAAACATCAAAAAAGGCACAGCCGAAAGCAACAGAAAAAAAGCCGACTGTCCGGCTATTGCAAAAATATTGTCACGGTTTATTTTTTGTATAAACGGTGAGATTTTTTCGTAAAACTCTTTTATTGATTCCTTCATAAAATTTTATCCTTATCCCTTGCCCTTTCGGTTTTGAGAGTTGTAAGATATTTTTGTAAGCGTTTTTTCACTGACAAAGCGTTCAAAGAATTTTACAGCCTTCATTGCAAAGCCGGGCGTTATAACCATCTTGCCCTTGAGCGTCTTGTCAACTGCGTATCTTGCAACATAATCGGGAGTAAGTCCCTTCATGCTGAATTTTACGTTTGCAACGTTGTCAAAATTCGTCTGAACCGGTCCGGGGCAAAGCACGGATATTTTGACCCTGCTGCCCTCTCGCCTTAGCTCCTCGTATATCGCCTCGGTGAGCCTAACAACATAGTTCTTTGAGGCATAGTATGACGAAAGCTTGGGACCTGCCAAAAAGCCTGCCGCCGAGCCGACGTTAAGGATAATGCCGCTGTCGCGCTTTGCCATGTCACGCAAAAACAGCTTTGTCAGTATATGCACTGCGCACACGTTGGTGTGGATCAGCTCAAGCTCCTTTTCGAGCGGAACATCCAAAAAGCTTCCGAACGCTCCAAAGCCGGCGTTGTTTACAAGAAAATCAACTTTTTCGTCGCGCACATGCTCATACAAATCGATCGCGTCCTGCTCGCGCGACAGGTCAAGGGAAATCACTCTTACATCAACCGAGCTTAGCTCGTTTTTCAATTCATTGAGCTTGTCTGCGCTGCGCGCAACAACAATAAGGTCATATCCCATTGAAGCGAGATATCTTGCGATCTCCCTGCCGATACCGGAGCTTGCGCCCGTTATCAACGCTTTCATAAGCTTACTCCTTCTCTTTTTGCGCGACGGCGCACATCCAGTCCTTTTCTCCGTTTGAAAACAGCTTTATATCTGCAAAGCCTGCGCCCGAAAGCTCCTTTTTCAGCTCTTCGGGGTCAACAGCGGTTATTTTAAGCCTATCCTCGACCTTTTTCCATTTGTCGGGGTTTTCGCTGTCCTTGACCATTTCAAACGCCAAAAGCAGCCTGCCGCCCGGCTTGAGCGTTCTATAAATTTCCTTTAAATCGCCCGGTTTGTCAGGCCAGAAATAATAGGTTTCTACCGCAGTGACGAGGTTGAATTTGTTGTCCTCAAACGGAAGCTCGGAAACGCCTGCCTGCAAAATATGCGCCTTGCCGCAGATCACGTTCTTGCGGTTGAGAGCCTCGGATTTTTTTACGCAAAGCTCGGAATAATCAACGCCGTACGCCTTGCCGTTGCTGAGCCTGCCGCACAGCTTGTCAACGGTTTTTCCGCCGCCGCATCCGACGTCAAGAATAACGTCGTCGGGCTGAACGGAAACATGACACAAAGCCCAGTCGGTAAGCTCGTCGTGTCCCTTGTTCATCGAACGGATCATAAGCTTGCCCCAAAAGCCTGAGGGCTTTTTCGCGTTTTCAACCAACTTATGATATTTCATTTCAGCTCTCTCCCTTCTGAAACTCATTGCGCGTTTGTATTTATTATACCACCAACAGCAAATATTATCAATAATGCCGCAAAATCATTAATAGCTGTCATCTATCAATGATTGAATTACTATAGTAATGACTTTTAAATAGCAAGAAGTATTATTATAGTTAATCTTCTTGTTTTAAAGGTTCACATAACTTACAATGTTGATTTTTAAGATATTTCTCGCAATCACATACAGAATCGAATTCATGAATGTATACGGGCTCCGTTAATATAAAAGCTTTCGATAATATTTTGCAGAAAGGAAACTCTGAACTTTGTTCACCGCTTGTAGGGAAAACATAATTAAAACCTAAATCTGAAGCTCTTTCAGAAGCGCAAGAAAAATATCTAATTCCAATTAGTTTGTCAAACCCACGCATTTCATTGCGAACCCATTGCATAAGCAACTGGGGGATTATATATTCAACAGCAAAAGGATCTGATTTATTTACCCGAATATATGAACAAGCAGCAATTAACGGATACCATAATACATAAGCAGATTTAACCTCTTTATTTTGTAAAAAATCATCTGAAAACCGTCTACTTGAATGCTGAGTATTATTGATCACATTATTTTCTGAATTTAAAAAATCCTGTGGCTTTAAGGCTAATTCTATTACATTTATCCTAATACCTGAATGATACCACTCTCTGTCCAGTTTAAATAATGAAGCAATTTCAAACTTATCATAAGGGTTAAGTCTTACTTCTTCTCTGCACAAATCAATAGAGGTTCCCAAATACAAGCTTGGATAGCCGGCAATACTATATCTTGAAGTTGAAACCTTTGATCTTAAATTATATGGAGTATGAAAAACTCTTGTTCTATCATATTTTTTGTTATCGCTTACCCCGACTATCCTATACAAATCGAGCGGATCATTGTATTTATCAAATAATTGCTCATAAATACTCTTTTCATATAATTCAATTGGTTGTTTCATAATAAAATCCATTAACTTTTTTAAAACTGAATAAGCCTTTTCAGGAAATCCATTCAAATAATATCTAACTGAGTCAATTATCAATGAACAGCATTTCTCTACTTCTTGAGCTTCTTCGTCAGAGCATGAATTAGTTACAAAGTTATGATAGTCAGAATACAAGGTCTCTAAAGTTTTAATAAAATCATCACCGTCCCATCTAATCGGAAGATGCAGTTTTTCATTTTTAAAAATGTTTTTAAATTCATTTGATGAAATTTCAATAATCATATTTAACCCCTTTATTTGTTAGATTTTTTCAAAAGCACTAATACAGTCGGAAACAAACGCTTCCTTTAAACTAAAAAGTACTATTTTTTCATGAAGTGTTTGATTATGTCCTGTCTGGTCACGATCCCGATGAATGTGTCAAAGTCGTCCGTCACCGGAACAAAGTTCTGGTTCAGCGCGCGGTTGAGCACCTCATCCATGCTGACGTTGATTTTGACCGCCGGGTTGAAGTCCGGGCGCAGGATGTCGGAGATTTTGTACTTCTCGTTGGCGCGCATATTATTGCTCTGCTTGTCAAGTATATAGTAAAGAAAATCGCCCTCGCTGACAGTGCCGATGTATTTTCCCTCTTTGTTTATCACCGGAAGCGCGGTGTAGGAATGGGCGCGCATTTTTTCGAGCCCCTGTCGCAGAGTGCTGTCCTCATAGATATATTTTACTGTCTCCTTGGGCTTTAAAAGCATAATAATATTCATTTTTACCTCTTAAAATAAGATTTGATAATATATCCCTCGCCGATCGCCAAAACTATCCCTGCGGTCATGAGCAGCGTTTTTACCTGCAAGATCCCGCTGACGATCACAACCAGCGACATTACCGCGGCAAGCAGAGAGGCGGTGAGCCGGTTGCTTTTTTTCAGAAAAACGACCCACAGCGCAAGATAAACCGTGACTGCCGCAACACAAAACCAAAACCAAAAGCTTTCCATGAGAGCAGAGGTAAAGCCTCTTTCGAGCACGCCGATGTTTACCGACATCAAAAAGAAGCTGAAAAATCTTCCGATCCTGCTTATATAAACCATAGCGCGGTTTTCGTATACCGGTTTTTTGTAAAAGCTGCTGCGGATATAAAGCGCGTGCGGCAAAGCCAAAAGCACGGCAAAAATCAATCCGCGGATATTAACGATGTCGAAAAATCCCATTTTGTTCTCCTAAGCATAGTATAGTCTTATTTTATCATACCGCTGCTGCAAATACAAGCAAATTGCGCCGACATCGGTATTTATTTTATTACAATTTTGTTGTTTGCATTTTAGCAAAAAAAAGCTTAATATTATTATGAATATATATATACTTTAGGAGAAGATAGTTATGGAACAGAAAAAAAAGAAAAAGTTCCGAATCAATGGCATATTGATTTTTAATATTATAGTAGTCGCGCTTTCAGTATATCTTTTGATATACTTTTTTGTATCCGAGGACGGCGTTATCGACCTTTTGTCAAAACGCGGCAGCTTCAGCATTTTTTGGGTGATCGTTGCTGCGCTTGTATACGAGATGAATGTAGTTATCGACTCCTTTGTAACGCTTGTGTATATACGGTCGGAATACAAGGACTTTCGATTTATCGACGCGCTAAAGGTCTCGCTTGTCGGCGTATTCTTCGGCGCGGTAACGCCCTCTAACACCGGCGGACAGCCGATGCAGCTTTTTCTTTTGTCAAAGAAAAACATACGAATAGGCTTTGGCTCGGCATGTATGACCCAAAAATTTATTGTATATCAAATCGTTACCACCGTGTTCAGCATACTTGCCGTTATCATAAAGTTCGGCTACTTTAAAAGCGCGTTTACAAACTTTTGGTCAACTGCGTTTATTATTTTGGGATTCACGGTCCAGCTTGCCGTTACGGGACTTTTTTTGATCGTTTCGTTCTCAAAAAAGGTCAGCGACAAGCTTGTGAGAGGAATTTACTGGATAATGAAAAAGCTCAGGTTCGTCAAAGAACCCGAGCACAAGATCCGCAAGCTAAAGCGCGAGATCAGGATATTTCAGCAGTCGAGCAAGGATTTGATGGCAGACAAAAAGAAACTTGTCAAAATTTATCTTTTGGTTATACTCCAGGTTATGCTGATACTTTCCGTGCCGTATTTTATCTATCTTTCGCTCGACATGCGACAGATAACGATCAATTCAGGCGGAATTCCGGGAAATATTTTTGACTTTATTTGTATTCAGTCCTTTGTGCTTTTTACCTCAAACCTTGTTCCGCTCCCCGGTGCCTCGGGCGGAGCAGAGCTTGCGTTCTCAATGTATTTCGGTCAGTTCTTCATAATCGGCGGAGTAAACAAAATCAAGCCCGCTATCCTTTTGTGGAGACTTTGCACCTACTACGCCTCAATCGTTGTCAGCGCGCCCTTCTCTTATCTTACAAAAGGCAGAAACGCTTCTTCTGCCAAGGAAGAGCTCGACAAAATCAGGGATGCCGAGTATGGCAATGTTGACGAGGGTGAGTGATTATGCCGAATATCTTTGATTATCTGAACTGGCGCGGAGATCTGACGATCGAAAAGGACGGCTTCAACGACGTTGACGCGGTGATACTTTCGCGGCTGTCTTATCTGCCCTTTGACAATATAGTAAAAGAAAGCCTTGACGAAACCATAACAATAAAAGAAGCCGCCAACCTCTACTTTTCCTGCGAACAAAACAGCGGCAGAGAGCTTTGGAAGGGCGACCTTGACCTGCTGAGAGCTGTTTCAAAATCCGGGCGTTTTTCGCAGATGAAGCTCTGCGGCTTTTGCAATATGGTTGTTGACAGGCTCGAAATGCAGTTTGCCGCGCTTGTTTTTGACATGGGCAACTCAACGCGATTCATCTCGTTTCGCGGAACGGATAACACCGTTACGGGCTGGCAGGAGGATTTTAATATGTACTGCATGTCTCCTGTTCCGTCTCAGATCAAGGCTGCGGATTACTTAAAAAAGGCCTCGCAGCATTTTGACGGAAGCTTT
Organism: uncultured Eubacteriales bacterium; assembly: GCA_900315605.1. Taxonomy (GTDB): domain Bacteria; phylum Bacillota; class Clostridia; order Oscillospirales; family Acutalibacteraceae; genus Ruminococcoides. The sequence continues at coordinate 22,188 of OMZU01000034.1, forward strand.
ATTCTCGGCGGTCATTCAAAGGGCGGAAACCTGGCTATTTTTGCCGGAGCGTTTTGCGGAAGCAAGATCCAGGAAAGGATAAAACAGATTTATAATCTTGACGGTCCGGGCTTTGAGAAAAAGGTTTGGGATTCCGAGGGAATGTTAGGCGTAAGAAACAAGATCAGGACCCTTGTGCCGCAATCCTCGATTTTCGGAATGATGTTTGAGCATCAGGAGGATTTTGTAATCATCAAAAGCAACCAAAGGGGATTTTTTCAGCATGACATTTATTCCTGGGAGGTTGAAAACAACCGCCTTGTGACCCTGCATTCGCTGACTTCGACCAGCGCGTTTTTTGAACACACCTTTTCGGAATTTGTCACCCAAATGAATATCCGGGACAGGCGCGAGCTGGTTGAGGGGATCTTTACGCTGTTAAAAAGCACCGAGGACAAAACCTTTAACGAGATCGTAGCTCATCTTTCAAAGGACGCGATGCCGATTTTGCGTTCAATAAAAAGCATGAACAGCAAAACACGTCTGCTTCTTATCAGCAGCCTGATGCGCTTTATCAAGTGCGCAATGAACAATTTCTCGGATTTGAAGCCGATAAGCAAAATCAATCCGAACGACAATAAGGAAATAACCACAACATAAAGACATACATAAATATAAATGCTGCACTTGGCAACCAATGTCAAGCGCAGCATTCTGCTTGTTTAAATATTAAAACAAATAACTTAAATACTCTGTTCTGCCGTCGAATATACGAATCACTTCTATCAAATCCTTTTCAATACGATAAACAACGATATATTTTGACAATACCAAATATTTCAAATCGGTTTTACGCTGTATTTTTGAAGATAAATCTAATCCTAATCGGGGATTTGATTTCAAATTGGAGCACCCCAAGAGTATACGTCGTGTAACATTTTCGGCAGCTATTGGATTTGACAGCTCATTTCTGATATAGTCCTCTATTCTATGCAAATCCAACCGTGCCTGTGGCGTGTAGCGTAAAATCATGCTTGTACTCCGAATTCAGACAGCATATCTTCTTCCGAGATCCAATCAGCTTCTGAACTAACACTTTTCTCTCCGATAGCTATTTCCGACAATAAAAGTTCAATAGCCTGCTGTCGCAAAGTTTCTTTGCTGTTTTGATTCATCAAAAACGGCAGTCCGCCGACATTAAGTGATTGTTGAAAAAAGGCGTTTACTGCGTCAGTTAAAGTCATACCGCATTTCGCATACAAATTTTCAACTTGCTTTTTGATCTCAGGATTGATACGCATTTGAAATGTTCCGGTTTTCGGTGCATCAATAATATTCATACAATCATCCTTTGTTACTTTTTACTTAATTATAATACATCCGGCGGAATATGTCAACACATTGTCACTACATGTTTAGTGAGATAAGAATCACTCGATCACCAGCTCGACCGGGCAGTGATCCGAGCCCATAACGTCTGTCAGGATATCTGCGCTTATGAGCCTGTCGCGCAGCTCGTCTGATGTGATAAAATAGTCTATACGCCAGCCTGCGTTCTTTTCGCGCGCCTTAAAGCGGTATGACCACCACGAGTAAACGCCCTCCTTGTCCGGGTTAAAAAAGCGGTAGGTGTCAATAAAGCCGTTGTCAAGAAGCGCGGTCATCTTGCCTCTCTCCTCGTCGGTAAACCCGGCGTTTTTTCTGTTGGTTTTAGGATTTTTGAGGTCGATTTCCTTGTGGGCAACGTTGAGGTCGCCGCAGAGGATGACCGGCTTGCTTTCCTCAAGCTTTTTGAGATAAGCCAAAAAAGCGTCCTCCCAATCCATGCGGTAGTCAAGGCGTTTTAGCTCGTTTTGAGAATTAGGGGTGTAGCAGGTGACGAGGTAATAATCCTCAAATTCCGCGGCAATGACCCTGCCCTCTTTGTCGTGCTCCTCGATCCCGATACCATAGCTGACAGAAATCGGCTCCTGCCTGCAAAAGATCGCCGTTCCGGAATAGCCCTTTTTTTCGGCGTAGTTCCAGTACTGATAGTAGCCCTCCAAATCGAGGTCGATCTGCCCCTCCTGAAGCTTTGTTTCCTGCAAACAAACCGCGTCAGCGTCGATCTCGCTGAAAAAATCCATAAAGCCCTTTGTTACGCACGCGCGAAGTCCGTTTACATTCCAAGAAATAAATTTTTTCATAACCATTCTCCTATATCCGTTATGGATCTATTATAATTCAAAAACTGTGTATTGGCAAGTTTTTTGAGTGTACAGGCAAAAATTCCCCGACCGCGGAATAAACATAGGTCGGGGTGAATTTTTATGCTTGATATTTTTGCTATGCTCGGACAATACGTCTGCTTTTTTATACTTCACGTCTGCGGAAGCGGCTCCTTTCCCAAGCCGCTCTCCGAAAAAGAAGAAAGAGAATGTCTTGAACGAATGAAAGCCGGCGACAATTCCGCGCGGAACAAGCTTGTTGAACACAACCTGCGCCTTGTCGCGCATATAATCAAAAAATACTACGGCGCGCAGGGAGATCAGGATGATCTGGTATCTATCGGAACGATCGGTCTTATCAAGGCGATAAACACCTACGATCCCGACAAAAAGATCCGTCTCAGCTCCTATGCGAGCCGCTGCATCGAAAACGAGATACTCATGTACTTTCGCAGCGCAAAGAAAAGGGCGCAGGATATCTCGCTGAACGAAGCGATAGACACCGACAAGGACGGAAATCCACTGACCCTGCTCGATATTTTGGCTGTGGACGACAGCATTCTCGACGAGCTTGACATGAAGCTGAACAGCCGCAAGCTGGGGCAGTTCATCACCGAGGAGCTGGGCGAGCGCGAAAAGCGAATTATAATTTTGCGCTACGGTCTGAACGGCAAAAAACCGATGACCCAAAAGGATGTTGCAGCATTACTCGGGATCTCGCGCTCATACGTCAGCCGGATCGAAACAAAGGCACTAAGGGTGCTGAGAAAACGCTTTGAGACCAGCTCGAATTTGTAGATTATTGCAATAATAGGTTGATTAATTTGGAAATAATGATCCATTTGGATATTCATCTATATCTGCTAATGAACAATTAACTTTAACGTTTTTCCAATTTCCTTTTTCATTCTTATAGACAATTTCTATATTATCATAGTTTTGGATATTTTCAGTTTTTAAAATGTTGCATAAATAAAACACATTTGGTTCGTTGTGTTTTAAATTAACAATCAAAAAATCACTTTTGTTTCTCACGAAGTAATCTTTTTTAAAATCAATTTTTGGCGTACTCTTTAAAATATCACCTTTTTTATTTTTAAAATACAGCGTTATTTCCTTGATATACTTAGATTTCAATGAATGATTACATGCAAATACTTTAAAATTATATCCAAAACTATTTTGCTCGTCCTTAAATATTTCAGTTTCTTCAATACAAAACTCCGTTCCTCCAATATTATCCTGCAAATACTTTAAAAACCAACCAAGAGTAGTTCCCAGTAAGGTTCCACACAATGTAATAATCTGTGGAAAATAAGTCTTTAAAAACGTAATAAACTCATTAAAAATCACATCGTAAGCATTCATATTCAATCTCCAAGAACACTTTTAAAATAAACGCCTGCTTCTTTTTTTAAAGTGTTGGCTTCCTTTAATATATCGGTAAGATTGTCTAGATTTTTGGTTTCATTTTTTTTGGCTCTTTGTATTTTATTATTCATAACTTCAATAAATGAATCCAACATTCTCCTGAATGGTTTACATTTTATTTCGTTGCTCCGACAAAAGATCATTTTAAACTTTTTTATAGTATTACTATCGTAGCTTTCGAGATTATCTTTAATTATTAAAAAGACACCTTCTAAAAATCTTAAAACTACTTTTTCTTTTTGTGTGTTCCAACATGGCTTCAATTCATCAACATATTCAATAGGCATTAAGGAAGAAATTGCCATTTGATACATGTATTCAAATTCACAAAACAATTTTTCCATATAAAATACTCCCATTGGACTTAACTTAAATTTTGTGTAATCATCTATATATACTTCGTCATATTCTTTTTTTGAAGCTATGTTTTCATCGCCTTCATAATCGGAATACAATATACGTACAAATGTTAATGCTTGCACAGCTTTATAAATATGATTTTCATCAAAAAAGGGCATCAACTTTTTCTTAAGTGTAGAATATGTTTTAAATTCCTCTTTATCAAAATTAAAATACTGAAGAATACGAATATAAAGCATGAAATGTCTTATTCTATTATTAGATATATCGTCCCAAAAACTTGTATCAAATATATTGAAAACAATAGGTGCTTGATTTCCTCCTTCTCCATCAATGTGTTGATTTCCGGGATATGCAATCCATCTTCCGCGAATTAACATCTCAATATAATCAAAAACTGTGTAATAATTCGAATTGCGAGAATCATTAAACTCTTTCGTTAGTGGTTTAAACCCACCATGATATATAGTATCAGAAAGGAAACTTAAGAATGCACGTATGTTGTAATTCACAATGTCGCAATGGAATTCCTCATTACTTCCTAACCTTTTTATTATCTCTTCGTTGTTCCAAATATCATCAAAAAAATGTTCAAATATTTTAATAAAGTAATCAGCAACATCAGAGTATTTTGTAACAGTAATTATTCGGTTTTCTATTATACTATAAAATGTCACCTCACATTTTAAAGATTCATTTTCATCATACTCATTTGCAATTTTTCTCATTGTATTCTTAATTAACGTTAAACTAATCAGTTTAATATTAGGTAATGGGAAATTAATTGCATTACCTATAGGCATTTCTTCACTATGAAGATAAGTTTCAGGTCTCATCGCAAAATATACACGATATTGATCGTTCATGTCTTCATCAGACATAAAACTATTAATTCTTGCAAAAACGTTTGAAGTAGCTTTGAAAACATTTTCTTGTGTTTCAACACAAGATAAATCAATGTTATCAAATACTACTATACACGGTCTATTGTATTTAGTGTAAATTAATTTGCAAAAATATTTCATAGGAAATAATTTTGCGTCAGGCGTATCAACGAAACCCAAAGTAAAACGATCATACTCTGTTCTAAAATTCTTTTGAGATTCTTCATCTAATTTGCGTATACAATCAATCGCGTTATTATATAACTGTTTATATATATTATCTTCATAGTAACTTATTTTTTGTTTTTGATCAATATTTTTAAATTCAACTTTTAGTGGTATATATTTAGAGTTGTGATTATCTCTCGTAAGTATTTGTACTCCATGTTCAAAAAATGCTGTTTTTCCAACACCAGCTCTACCACGTATGATGTATATTTTATTAGCAGAACCGTAATCAAATGTTTTTTTAAATGCATTTATAAATTCATCAAAATTATGATTAGGTTCATGTCTATGATGATCTAAGTAATACTCTTTACTAAAAAGGTATTCTCCAGAACAATTAACCAAAGACGCAGTTTTAGCAATTAAACCCGTTAATTCTTCCAAATATGAATCATTATGTAGTTTTTTAGCCCTCTTATATTCATAATTGAAAATTCAGACTGTGCTAAAACCAAAATGCTGTTCTATATATAGATATATAACGTTGATAATAATCAATAAAAACTCAATATATAGTATGATGCGTTTTTATGAATTCTATCAAATTCTACATCCATTTTAATCTCCCCTTGTTTTTAGAAACAGTATTTTTATTATAGTAACACAAAACACTTTCGCACTACAATGGTATAATTTTACAATGTTTAATTTGACATTTTGTGTAAATTTGCCAAATTCCGTATAAAAAAGCAACGCAAGCTTTTTACCACAAAATATAGGCAAATCACTTACGTTGCGATATTATTTATTATTATGATGAGTTTTTAAATAATTTGTTATCTGCTCGTCGTCCCAGAATTCGAGGTCGTCGCAGCCTGCAAGGTACTCGTTGTGGTGACGAACCTCGTGGTGCAAGATCCTGACGAGCTGCTTGTACAACGCCTCGCGGCTAAGACCGCCGTAGACCCGGGCGATCGAGCCGTAATACAGCACGATCGCGTTGCCGAGCGAATTTCTTATGTATTCTCCGAGAATGAACAAATCGTTGTTCAGCGACTGCGGATGCAGCTTTGCCTGCGGAAGCAGCGAAATGCCGCCGTTGAGCTCTCTGTAAAGCTCATATGGCATATCGTCGGCGATCTCGTCGAGCATTTGAGCACATTCTTCAAAATCAACCATAGCTTAATAATCCAAATAATCCTTGAGTTTTCTGCTTCTTGACGGGTGGCGGAGCTTGCGCAGAGCCTTTGCCTCGATCTGGCGGATACGCTCTCTGGTTACATTAAACTCCTTGCCGACCTCCTCAAGCGTTCTGCTTCTGCCGTCCTCAAGTCCGAAACGGAGCCTGAGAACCTTTGCCTCACGCGGAGTGAGGGTTGAGAGCACGTCCGAAAGCTGCTCTCTGAGCATGGTGTGAGAAGCCGCGTCAGCCGGAGCAGGAGCGTCGTTGTCGGGGATAAAATCTCCGAGGTGGCTGTCCTCTTCCTCGCCGATCGGGGTCTCAAGCGACACAGGCTCCTGAGCAACTCGCATGATTTCTCTTACCTTGTCAACGGGCATATCGATTTCCTCTGCGATCTCGTCGGGAGAGGGCTCGTGGCCGTTTTGGTGAAGAAGCTGGCTTTGAACCTTTTTTACCTTGTTGATAGTTTCTACCATATGGACCGGTATCCTGATAGTACGAGCCTGGTCTGCGATCGCCCTTGTGATCGCCTGACGGATCCACCATGTTGCATAGGTCGAGAACTTGAAGCCCTTGGTATAGTCAAATTTTTCGACCGCCTTGATAAGTCCGAGGTTGCCCTCCTGGATCAAGTCCAAAAACTGCATACCTCTTCCCAGATAACGCTTGGCAATGCTGACAACAAGTCTGAGGTTTGCCTCGGAAAGTCTCTGTTTTGCGGCAACGTCTCCGTCGGAAATTCTTATGGCAAGCTCAATTTCTTCCTCTGAGCTGAGCAGAGGAACACGTCCGATCTCCTTTAGATACACCTTAACGGGGTCGTCGATAGTAAGCCCCGAATCCGAAGCGATCGGCACTCCGTCGGCGTCCTTGTTTTCAACCAAATCAAGGTCAAGGTCGTCGATCTTGATATCTCCCATATCCTCAACGATCTCAATGCCCTGAGCCTCGATCGTATCATACAGCTTTTCAAGCTTTTCAGGGTCAAAATCAAGCTCACCTATCGCGTCAAGAATATCTTGGTTTGTAAGCGATCCTTTTTGCTTGCCAAGCTCAATCAGCTCTCTGATAACTGCTTTTTTGTCCTGTGTTGCCATTTTGAAATTCCTTTCTGACTATTGCCTGTTCATTCTTATTGTTTTGAGGTAGTCGCTCAGTGCCTCGGGCGACATCGAAGCGATCTCGTCCTTAGACAGCTTGCGGCTTTCCTCGCTGATAACCTTTATGTATTCTCTCATTGTGCTTTCCGTCGCCGCGACCGACGACATTCTCGACTGGAGCTGATACAGCTTTGACACCTCGTCCGAAGAAAAATCAGCCGCTATGTTGGTTGTAGGCTCCAAGCCGTTTTGGATACGCTCCGAAAAGTATTCATAAAACTTGCGCATAAGAGAATTTTTGAACTGCTCGGGTTTTATTTCTTTTTGGATCTCCGAACAAGAGTCCGGATTGTTTATAAGATAAATCACCAACGCTTCCTCGGCGGAGGAACTGCGCGGTTTTTTGTAGTGATCTGAATTGATTTTGTCGTTTCGTCCGCTGATCTCGCTTTGAAGCTTGCGGTTTTCCTGCTTTCTGTTTTCTCTGGACCTTGACCTGTCAAGCTTTTCCAGCTGCTTGGCAAAGGCTCCCTTGTCAAGCTCAAATTCCTTGCAGAGCCTTGAAGCATAGACGTCGCGCTCGATCGGGCTGTCTATCGCCGCAATGATTTTTGAAGCCTCTTCCAGATATCCGACCCTGCCCTCAGGCAAGTCGGTATTATAGCTCTGTTTTAGCTTTTGCAGACGGTATTCAACATCGTTTCCGCTTTTTTCGATCAAGGCACTGAACGCCGCCGGTCCGTCCGCTCCCTTTGAGCGAATAAACTCGTCGGGGTCCTTTCCGTTCGGAATAGTCAGCACTCTGACATTAAGCCCTGCCCTTCTGAGGATCGGGATAGCGCGCGAGGTCGCTCTCTGCCCTGCCTCGTCGGAGTCGTAGCACAAAATCACCTCGTCGGCGTAACGCTTCATAAGCATTGCCTGCTCTGCGGTCAGCGCGGTGCCCAGGGTCGCAACGGCGTTGGTGATCCCTGCCTGGCAAACAGCGATAACGTCCATATAGCCCTCGCAGAGGATCAGGGTGCGCGTGCCGGCATTTTTGGCATTGTTGAGCGAAAAAAGATTCGCGCTTTTTTTGAACACCGGAGTGTCCGAGGTGTTGAGGTATTTTGGCTTTTCGTCGGTCAAAATTCGTCCGCCAAAGGCGATAACATTGCCGCGCAGGTCGATTATCGGGAACATCACGCGGCTTGTGAAGCGATCATAGATCCCGTTGCCGTCCTTGCGCCTGACGGCAAGATTTGCCGCAACAAGCTCGGCTTCGGTAAAATCCTTTGACCTTAGGTGGCTGCAAAGCGAGGTCCATTTGTCGTCGGCGTAGCCCAAGCCAAAATGCCGGATCGTCCTGTCGCTGAGGGCGCGCGAGTAAAAATACTCGAGTCCTGCTCTGCCGCCCGGGGAATACAGCGCGGAATAGTAGTACCTTGCCGCCTCGCGGTTGGCCTCATAGACCCTCATTCTCAGGCGGCTCATGCTGTCGTCAAAGCCTCCCTCGGGAACATCGAGCCCGACTCTCTGCGCCAAAAAACGCACTGCCTCGACATAGTCAAGGTTTTCCTGCTTCATAATAAAGGCGATAACGTCGCCGCCGGTCTCGCAGCCAAAGCAGAAAAACGAGCCGCTTTCGGGGTAGACCGTAAAGGAGGGTGTTTTTTCTCCGTGGAACGGACAAAGTCCGACCATATTTCTGCCGCGCCTCTTCAGGCTGACATACGACGAAACCACGTCGGAAATATCATTTCTCAGCTTTAGCTCCTGCATAAAGCTCTCGGGAAACGGCATTTTACCCCTCCTCCCATTCTCTACTTATAAATACGCAAAAAATGCGTTATCTCCTCTGTTTATTCTAAAAATTTCTTGATTCGTATTTATTTTTAGAGGTGCCCTTAAATTATTTCGGTGCAAAAATACTCCTCGCCGTGCTCCTCGGCGCATATTTCGCCGGAGGTCGCGTCGGCAAGCTGCTTGTTGAGCTTTGGCAAAAGCTCCGGTTGGATATGGAATTTTATCAGCACGTCGCCCTCAAAAACCGTGTCGTCAACCGCCGCGCCAAGCTCTGCGATAAGCGAATTGACCTTGCCGTACTGGTTGTAGCTGCACCTTGCGCTGCAAATCAAACAGCTTTGCATAAGCACGACCTGTCCGGCTTCGAGCGCGGTTTTTGCTCCCTGGGAATAGGCGCGGACAAGTCCGCCCGTTCCGAGGAGCACACCGCCGAAATAGCGCGTGACCACAACGCAAACGTCGTAAACCTCGTTTTTGAGAATAACGTCAAGCACCGGCATTCCGGCAGTTCCCGACGGCTCGCCGTCGTCGCTGTAACGCTTGATATTGCCCTCTCTGAGCGAATAGGCATAGACGTTGTGGGTGGCGTTCCAGTGCTCGGAACGCTTTTGGTTTATAAAGTCAACCGCCTCGCTCTCGGTTTTGACGGGCTTGCAGTAGCCGATAAAGCGCGAGCGTTTTTCAACAAACTCTCCGCTTGCTTCCTGCCTGACGGTTTTGTAGTCCTTTGACATAATTATCCTCTGTGATATGAAACAAGGCGACACAGATGTGCCGCCTTAAAATGCTCTTTAATAAGATTACTTACTAATGTTGAAACGCTTTTTGAATCTGTCAACACGTCCGCCTGTATCAACCAATTTCTGCTTTCCTGTGAAGAATGGGTGGCACTTTGAACAAATTTCAACACGAATATCTTTTTTCGTTGAACCTGTCTCGATAACATTACCGCAAGCACAAGTAATCGTAGTCTGCTCATATTTGGGATGGATATTCTCTTTCATTATTCTCACCTACCTGACTTTACACAATTAACAAAAGATATTATACTACATTCGGTTACAAATTGCAAGTATTTTTTTAATTTTTTTGATTTATTTTTGAAATCAATAATCAATTGCCCAAAACCTGCATTTTCCGACGCTCAGACCGCCGCGCCCTGAGCCGATAGATATTCCTCATATTCCTCAAGACACATTCCAAAGGATCTCAGCTTTACTGCGTGCTCCTTTGAAACGTAGCGGTACAGCGAGCGGCTGGGTTTGATTTTGGTTATATCCTCTTTTTCTTCGGTATAGCGGCGCACAAAGCCGTATTTTACGCAATCGCGCTCCAAAAAAACCGCAGCACTGTCGTCGCTTATGTCAAACTCGACAAGCAGCCCGGTCTGCGCCTCGCTTTCGCCTGCGCCGGGAACAAGCTTTGCGGCTTCCGCCTGAGCGCGCACCTCGGAAAAATCCGGGAGCCTTCTGAATTCTTCAAGCTTTGCCTGAAAGAGTGCGCCCTGCTCCTCATATGAAACGTAGCCCGAAACAAGCCTTAGTTCGATCCCGCTTTGTTCGGCAGCTTCGAGCATTTCGCCAAGGGCGTCTGCCATATCACTGCAAACCTTCACCCCGTCTTTCTCGGTCAGCTCCGGAACATAGTCGCTTTTGAGCGGGTTGGAGCGGTTAACGACCCTGAGAAGCATTTTGTTTTGAGCCGGGGCTTCGTTTTCTGCTTCGCTTTTGCTGTCGGGACGAAAAAAATAAACCGCCGCGAAAGCCACTGCAAAAACCAAAACGAGAGCTGCGCCGCCGATGACCGCCGCTTTTTTTCTGCCGGTTCCGATCGGAACTATCCTTCCTGTTTCGGCAGCGACGACCGCCTGCCTTCTGCGCCTTTTTGAGCTTTTGTAGCGTCTCTTTTCTTCGTTCGTCAAGCGGCTTCCTCCCACGTCGTAAGTTGTTTTCACTTTATATAATATCATCTTATAAGATAGATTTCAATACTTATATTATTGTATAATATGCATGAATTAACTACGCAATCCGATTTTTGACATAAAACTCCTTGAACTGAGCAATTAATTATAATATAATAAAAGATGTACTAAGGGAAGTTTAATCAATTTTGTCGGTCGTTGTTATGCAAAAGCCGACATAAGAGCACCTCTAAAAATTCGTAGGTGCCCGTAAAATAAATTCAGGAGTGATCAATTTGAAAAGAATCTTATGCGCAATCCTCGCGGGCGTGATCGTATCCACGTCCGCAGTTTCCGTCAGCGCGGCACAGCTGCCTGCAACGGAAATAACTTCATCAGTAGGCACATACTCAGCTCCGATCTCGGACGAAAACACGGAAAGAATGCTTCTTTCAAACTATCTTCAGCAAACCATTCAGCAGCAGTATCCCGGCTCGCGTTACGACATCAAAAAAATGTTTCGCTATGATTTGGCGAACAAGTACGCAACAGAGCTTCTTGAATCCGACGCTTCCGCACAAGAGCTTCACATGGCAAGGCTCATGCTGAAAAACGCCTTTGAGGGTCTTGAAGGCTTTAAGGGCGACCTTAACGCTCTGGGAAATATCAAGGATCAGTACGAAGAGTTTATTCAGCGCGACAGCATCAAAAACAAAAGCAACTACGAGGAATATGAGACTCTGGAAACCGATATTTACGCAACCTATTATTTTCCCGAATCAGAGGATTATATTGAAGAACTTATTTATCACATCACCGATGTTATGAATGGTGAAGCTGAGCCGCTGGATTTTTATGAACAACAGCGCAGCAACCTTAGATCGCTTATCAACTATATAAGCGACGAGTATGATCCAACCTGCAACTGCACCGCCGAAAGCAGCGCGAACTTTTCAACCGCTTTTACCATGGCATGTGAGCGAGTTGGCCAGCCCAACCCCACACCGGGTGAAAGCTATTATTACGGCTCGGCATACTACTTCTATTTAGCAAATTACGCGCTTTCTGTTGCGTTTGACGAGCTTGAACCATCATTCAGCAACGGTTGCCTCGGCTCCCTGCTGACGCAGCTTCAAAATTATATAAACACACTCTCGGCTCAGGGCAGCAGCGAAAAGCTTTCCGACGCAAGACAGGTTTATTCCTATGCTCAAAACATCTATAATAACTCAAAAAGTATTCTTCTGACAAACGAGGCTGAGGGCGAGATCAGCAAGGTGCTCTCCGGATCCGAGCTGACTATACAGGAAGCAAAAGCCGAATTGCAGGAAGCACTTGACTATGTTGATGATAATTTGCCGATCGGCGGAGCTTGGACTACGGCTTCGTTCAACAGATTTTCCGAAGCAAAGTCGGCTGCAAGCTCTCTTCTTAGTGACAGCAATGCCACCGTGTCTGAGCTTGTTGAAGCAAAAGACGAGCTGCTCGATTCCTTTAACTCTCTTGAAACGTTCGGCGGCGACAAAGAGACCCTGTGGAATCTGTTGGAGGAGCTGTCTGCCTACATAAACTCAATCGAAAGCTCAGACCCCGACAGCTGCGAGCGTTACAGAGTCCTTTATAATCATGTGCTTCCGGATTACTATTACGCAGGCGACCAGGAAACGATCGATTACTGGGCGGCGCGTCTGCAAAGAGTTCTTAATCAGGGCGAGGAGCCGCTCAAGGATCACGATGCTTTGAGACAGCAGCTTATTCAGAAAATCGACGAATGCAACCAGGCTATCAAGGATCGCGGCAAAAACTACACAAACGACTCCTGGGACAACTACAAAAATGCGGTAAGATGGGCAAATATGGATATTGAAAATATCCTCAGCAAGATGGATCAGCTGTCCGGAGATATCAACAGTGTTCAGGCGGCGTTCGACGCGCTTGTTGTAAAGTCCACCGACAGGACCTTCCTCAAAGCCCTGATGAACGACCTTCTTGCCGAAAGAAAAAATGAAACCAAGGGAAGCGCGAAATACAAGGAGCTGACAGACCTTTATAACGAAGCTAACAATGTATATAAAAACGAACACTCTCAAAAAGAATTTGACGAGATGTCTCAGAGGATCGACGACTATCACGGAATCACCCGCGAGGACGCCAAGAACATGCTCCAGCAGTCATACGACTATGTTATGAGCAACTGGCCGTCGGAGGAGAACGGTCCCTACACCGAGTCATCCATGAACAACCTCATCAAATACAAGGAATCGGCGGAACGTCAGCTCAAAAGCACGACCACCACTCAGATAGCAATGCGCAAAACTCAGTTCAGACTTATGAACGCATTCAGAAATATCCAGATCGTGGTAGGCGACAAAACCCAGCTCAGAGAGCTTACAAATCAGCTCTACGATTACAAGGAATTTGAGCCTGTAAAAACCGGCAGCAGATACGGCTCTCTCAGCAGTCTTTATGAAGAAGCCGAGACCGTGCTTGCAAACGCAAGATTGCAGGAGGATATCGATGCAATGACCGCCAGAGTAAGCGAAGCGATCACCCCGACCCACGAGCTCGGAAGTATTGAGATCGCAGAAGCCTTGGACTACGTTGACAGATTTTATCCCGTGGGCAGCTGCTTTACAACAGAATCTCTTGACAGACTCTCAAATGCAAAATACGCCGCTCAGCACATTGGCAGCAACGCCACCGGTGAGGAATGCCGCGAAATCAGAGACGAGCTTATCGCCGCTTTCAATGGACTTACCGTGTTCACAGGCGACAAAGAGCAGCTTTGGGAGCTTATGTGCGAAATCGAAAACGAGTTGGATACTCTTGACGAGAACAGTCAAAGATATAAAACTCTTCACGACGCCTACAACCGCGCTCTTCCGGTATACTATTACGCAGGCGACCAGCAGGAGATCAACGAAATGATTGCCGAGCTTACAGGTATTCTTTACAATACCGGCGCACCGGGACAGAGCAGGATCAAGAGGGGCGACGCAGACGGAGACAACGAGGTTTCGATCAGCGACGTTACCGAGATCCAGAAACACCTCTGCTCACTCGGCACGCTCAAAGCAAATGGGATCAAAGCTGCCGACGTTGACGGCGACGAAAGCGTTACGATCCAGGACGCGACCCTGATCCAGTATTACCTTGCCTTTTTAGGCGACGGAAACAGCATCGGCGAATATTTTTAGTGCCGGTGGGCACTCTCGCCCGCCTATCCAAACTACACTGATAACAATAACCACGTTCAACGGTGGGATACGCAGTTTCCTATAAATTAAAATACGAGGCAATCTCAGCCAAGAGATTGCCTCATTTTTATGTTGAATTTTAAATTTCAACTGAGTTCCGTTTGTTTATCAAATCAACCAACGTAAGCATTCGCCGCATCATTGTACCAGTAAAGTGCTTTTGCAAGATCTTTCATATCTGCGGTCGCAGCCGAGCTTGCGTTCAAGGCTCTTGCGTAGTCAAGCGCAGAGTAGTAGAACGTTGTGTCGCCCACGGTGAACTCCTGGAGCTTGTCGAGCTGGTGCGCAGGGATGTTTTCTTTCACCTTGAAGTAATAGGTATCAGCCTGGTTGCCGTCGTAGAGTGACGGTTCAAAGCTTGAATCCTTCTTTGTAAAGTAATGTCTGAGTGTGCTTCTGTCGAGGAAGATCAAGCTTGTTGTGTAGTAGTTTGCACCGAGCTGAGCCGCTACATCCTTCATGTTGCTTGCCGAAGCACCGTTGTTTGCGTTCTTAACGGCTGTTACAAACATATCGTCTGTTACGTCACCCATTGTGTAGTCTGTAAGGTTCTTGTTTGCAAGGTCGGATGTGTTGATATTAAATACCTTTTGAGCTCTTGCACCGTAGTCAACCATTGCCGAAACAAGGTAAGAAAGCTTTTCGTATTCTGTGGGATTGTTGTCTCTCAGCTTCGCCATTGACGAGCCTTCTTTCGGAGTGAGAACGCTGTCGGCATAGTCGCGAACGCTGTAGTCCTTGGTCTCTGTTGTGCCGTTGAGAGTTGCCGTTGCTCTTACCTGGCAGGACATTTCTGCTGCGCATACCGGGCAGCTTACCGGGATCTTGGATCCTACGTTGCTTGAATCAACAGTGATCGTCTTGCTGTATTTTGTGATATCAGTTTTCGGCTTGTCGCTTGCATTTGAAAAGTCCTTTGCCCATTCAAAGGTCCTCCGTCAAGGGTCAGAGAGCTGCCGTTGATAAGCTTTTTGGGGGTAAAGGTCGCTGTGTAGGTAATGTCGCCTGATAAATTGGGAAGTGCGTTAGGCGCATAGGTCGTTTCGCCGTTCTTCCAGCCTGCAAAGTTGTAGCCGAGCTTTGTCGGGGCTTCATGAGTTGGAACAGCTCCGTCGGCAACTGTTGTTGTGTCGATTGTTGTGCCGTCGTCGTTAAGCCATGTTACTGTGCGCGGTACGCCCAGAACAAGCTGACCGTCAGCGTTTTTGCCAACTATATAGTCGCTTTTGTCGCTGAAGAATTTTGAAGCGTCGTTGTTAGATATATCGGTGCTGTTTGTGAACACACCGGGAGTCTGCATGGTCACACCGATAGTCGCATCCGAACCAAGCTCGCCTACATTAACAGCCGCGTTTCCCGAAAGATATAGATTCCTTGTTGTTCCATTTCTTAATGTATTGCCATATATCTTTGAGTTTCCCGATATATTTACGGTAACGTCGCTTTTTTCAAAGTAGGTCACACCGGCAACGGTAGACAAGCCTGTGATTTCTCCGCCGTTCATGTTGAAGGTACCGCCGGAGCCTGTGAAACGAATTCCGCAGGCGTCATATCTGTTAACCGCTCTGCCGGTGAGGGTACCGCCGTTCATTGTAAAGGTAGCGTTAGCAGCAACATCGACAATACCTGCCGTGCTGACATTGCCGTTGATCGTGCCGCCGTTGAGCACAAACTTACCGCCCTTGACCCAGAACATTGAGCCAACTCGATACACAGCGTCCATTGAGCCGCCGCCCTCTTCGTCATAGATTTCGAGTGCAGTGCCGCTGACCATTAGAAAATGTTCATAGGTCGTTATTTTATGACCATTCAGACAAATTCTTGTTGTTCCTTCCGGAGCTCTCCATTCACTGTGTATAGTTAAATCTTGGGTAAGATAATAGTTGCCGGCGGTCGAGGGCATGCTGTTTGTGCTTGTCCACGGCTCATAGGTGATGCCGTCGTGTATGTGCGTCTTGGGAGTCGAGTTAAAGGTCGCTGTGTAGGTCACGTCGCCTGTTACCGCGGGAAGCGCGTCCGGCGCATAGGTGGTCTCGCCGTTTTTCCAGCCTGTAAAGGTGTAGGTGTTCTGCGCGTCCTCGAGTCTTTCCGGAGGAGTTTCGCCGTCATAGGACGGGGTTGCGCCGTACTGGACAGTTGTTGTACCTAATTCGGAATTATCGTAATTCAACCATGTGACTGTGTAACCTCTTATGACAAGGTGGATTGTGGATTCCTTTCCGATATTATTCTCGGCAAGAGTTTTTGCGTCCTCGAGCTGCTTGCCGGCAAAAATCAACCTTTGCGCGGTGGCGGGAATGTCGATTTGATCCGCTATGATTTCCTTTAGCTGAGCAACAGTGGTCTCGCCGGTGAGATTTTCTATGGTGTAGGTTTCGCCGGTCAGCTTCTTGGCATATACCTTGAAGGTCTTTGCGGTCACGGTATACTGCGCCGTGTAGGTCACGTTGCCGCTGACCGCCGGAAGCTGATCGGGAGCGTAGGTCGTTTCGCCGTTGTTCCAGCCCGAGAAGGTGTAGGTGTAGTTCTCGTCCTCCGCCTTTTCGGGAGTAGTGCCGTCGTAGGACGGGGTTGAGCCCTCAGCTAACGCTTCGGTTTTGAGTACCTCGTCGCCGTTCTTCCATGTAACGGTGCATGGTTTTTTTGTAACGATCGTTCCCTGTGTATCGGTGCTTGTCAAGTAGATGTATTTGCCGCTTTGGGAACAGTCGGTATATGTCGTAAACTCTCCGATAGCCAGATTTCCTCCGGCGTATGCTGCCTGATTATTCTTGGTATTTTTCAGCTTGAGCGTACCTGCGTTGATTGTGACCTTGCCCGACGCATCAATGCATCGCTGTGTATTCGCGTTGCCTGCCACATTGATGTCTATGTTACCGCCGTTGATCGTTATTGAACCGCTGTTGAGCGTATTGAGTCCTTTGCAGGTTGAAATAACGTCATTATTGCTGTTGAAGGTCAATGCTCCCTCACTTACATCGATCTCCAAAGAGCCATCATTGATAACTATAGCGTTAGCCCCGCCGTTGCGCACTAATACGCCTACTGCGAACCAGTCCTGACCGCTTCTGGCAAACTCGCCGCATGAAAGCTTTATATCACCGCTGTTGAGTGTAAAGCCGCTGTTCATTTGAAGCGCGTAGGAATGGAAATATGATTTCTGAGCGGTGTAATCCAGCACAGGGTTGTCGCTGCCGGTACCGAAAATCAGTTTATAACAGTTGATCGCAAAGGTATCGAAATAATGCGTTGTCGTGGTCGGCGACATTGTCAGCTTTCCGCTGCCCTTTATTGTAAGAGTGCCTTCCGTTTCAAAAAACTGACCCGACGCGGTCGGCATTATTGTACCTACGCATATGCAAGACCAGCATTTGCGACCGGTTGAGGTAGTATTGTACATACCTCCGTGCATAACGTTATTTGTACCGTCGGTCAGAACGATCGTTGCGGAATCGACCTTTAGCCACACACAATCATCAAACGTCGCGCCGGACATGGTGAGGGTTTTAGTTGAAGCATTCCACGTCCAACCGGTGCCGCTTGCGTTTGAATCCGATAACGTCAAAACGCTGCCTGCCGCGCTTACCGTGAACGGAACAACGGAGAACACGCTGAAAACCATGATGAAAGTCAACAGTATGCTCACTGATTTTTTTAATGTTTTTTTCATTGTTTTACCTCCTCGTTTTTTGAATAAGATATACTGCTGTTATTATTACAGGGAGCCTCTGATAATTTAATGTCGTGCAATAGCGCGGAAGATTTGCGGCAAGATTATGCCGTTAGATTTCGTGCTTATATGTGGCATATAATTATTAAAGACTCCCTGAATTTTATTTATTAGAGGTGCCCTATAGCTTTTTTTAAATAACAATGTCCTTTTCACGCATAACTTGGAGCTTTTGCAAAATATACTGTGTGCTGCAATAGATTTTGAGTTTTACATATGACAACACCGCACACCGTAATTATGCGGCATTGCCCAAGCAGCCTGAGGCTGCGCTTACTTTATAGCCTTGGAATCGATTTCTTCCTTTGCCATAGCGATAAAGTCCTCAAGCTTCATTGCGCCCAGGTCGCCGTCCTTTCTGTGGCGAACCGAAACGGTTTGAGCCTCAACGTCCTTGTCTCCGACAATGAACATATAGGGAACCTTTTCGAGCTGAGCCTCTCTGATCTTGTAGCCGATCTTCTCGCTTCTGCCGTCAACCTCAACGCGCATACCCTGAGCCTCAAGAGCTTTTTTGACCTCATAAACATAGTCAAGGTGTCTGTCGGCAACCGCAAGCAGCTTGACCTGTGTTGGAGCAAGCCAAAGCGGGAACGCGCCGGCGTACTTCTCGATAAGCAGTGCAAGAGTTCTTTCGTAGCAGCCTATAGAGGTGCGGTGGATGATGAACGGACGCTTTTTGACGCCGTCTTTGTCAACATATTCCATGCCGAACTTTTCTGCAAGATAGGGGTCGATCTGAATTGTTATCAGAGTATCCTCCTTGCCGAAAACGTTCTTGATCTGGATATCGAGCTTTGGACCGTAGAACGCAGCCTCGCCGATACCGACCTTGTATTCAATGCCGAGGTGGTCGAGGATCTTGCCCATCATATCCTGAACCTCGCTCCATTCCTCCTCGGTGCCGATATATTTTTCTCTGTCCTTTGGATCCCACTGCGAGAAGCGGTAGCTTACGTCATCATAAAGTCCAACGGTCTTGAGCATGTAGCTTGCAAGCTCAACGCAGTTCTTGAATTCTTCCTCAAGCTGCTCGGGGGTACACATCAAATGACCCTCGGAGATCGTAAACTGACGAACACGGATCAAGCCGTGCATTTCGCCGCTTGCCTCGTTGCGGAAGAGAGTTGAGGTCTCGTTATATCTGAGCGGCAGGTCGCGGTAGGAACGCTGCTTGTTGAGATAAGCCTGATACTGGAACGGACATGTCATCGGACGAAGCGCGTATACCTCGTCGTCGCTGTCCGGATCGCCGAGCACAAACATTCCGTCCTGATAGTGATCCCAGTGACCGCTGATTTTGTAGAGGTCGCTCTTTGCCATGAACGGAGTTTTTGTGAGCTGCCAGCCAAGGCTCTGCTCCTTGTCCTCAACAAAACGCTGCAAAAGCTGGATGACTCTCGCGCCCTTTGGAAGGAGGATCGGCAGACCCTGACCGATATAATCAACAGTTGTAAAGAAGCCGAGCTCTCTGCCGAGCTTGTTGTGGTCGCGCTTGCGAGCCTCCTCAAGCTGAGCGAGGTGCTCCTCAAGCATTGAAGCCTTTGGAAAAGCAACGCCGTAAACTCTGCAAAGCTGGGCATTTTTTGCGTCGCCGCGCCAGTACGCGCCTGTGCAGTTTGTCAGCTCGACCGCCTTGATCGGCGAAACGCTCATAAGGTGAGGACCTGCGCAGAGGTCAACAAACTCGCCCTGCTTGTAAAAGCTTATGTTCTCGCCCTTATCTGTGTGCTCCTGAGCAAGCTCAACCTTGTAGGGCTCGTTCATCTCGGTAAGCTTTGCGACTGCTTCCTCGGGCGGAAGCTCAAAACGCTCGATTTCAAGACCGGATTTAACGATCTTTTTCATTTCAGCCTTGATTTTCTCCAAATCCTCGGCGGAAAACGGCTTTTCAACATCAAAATCATAATAGAAGCCATCGTCGATCGCGGGACCTATGGCACATTTTGCGTCCGGATAAAGTCTCTTTACAGCCTGAGCCAGAACGTGTGATGCGGAATGCCAAAACGCGTGCTTTCCTTCGTCGTCGTCAAAGGTCAGGAGCTCAAGCTTGCAATCTGTATTTAGCGGAGTGCGAAGATCGACAACATTGCCGTCAACCCTTGCACAGCAAACAGACTTGTATAAGCCTGCACCGATTGATTTTGCGATTTCAGCAGGAGAGATACCGTTGTCAAATTCCTTGACAACTCCTCCCTTTAACTCAACATTTATCATAATAAGTCCTCCCTGATAAATAAAAATGTGTTTTCTCTCAGATTTTTCAATTGCAGCAAAGATAAAGAAGGCTACGGATATTTTAAAGCTTTCTTCCGGCCATCCGCCATAAATCAATACAGCCGCACTATCTTCTCGGATTTAAAAAGTCCCAATACTCCTCTCGAAGTATTGGGACGATTTTATCTCGTGGTTCCACCCAAGTTCGGCGCAAAACGCACCCTCTTGACTGATAATCAGTTCAACCTTAACGCGGTCACACGCCGCGCCATTTCCTGCGCGGACTCAGAGGCGGTAAGCGTCATGTCCGAATACAACGCTTTCAGCAAACGCGCTGCTCTCTGAAATCGGATTTGATGAAGCTCATGTCCTCGTCAAAGCTTTGTTATTGTATAATTTTAGTATAACACCGTCAAAGCGGAATGTCAATACCCTAATTACTTGTCAATATTATCAAGCTCCGCCAAAAGCTGGTCAACATCGCTCGTATGACCGTTTTTGTCGTCAGACCTTGTAAACAGCTCGGCGAGCTCAGCCTCTGCCTGTCCGGTAACGGCAGGGGTCTTCTTGTTCTTTTCGGAACGCTCTGCATCCTTTAGCATGTCCTCGGCACCGCGCGAGCTCTTTTTGGACTTTTTGCCGCGCTTTGATCTTCCGTCGTCATAGTCGCCGTGAGCGTAGCCCAAAATGAAGTCGTCCTCTCCGGGAGTTTCAAGCTTGCCCTTTCTCTTTGAGCTTGAAGGATCGGAGAACGCGATCTCGTCAATATCGGGCGCATGGTTTTTGACCTTGCGCTTCTTGCCGGAGGAACGTGAGCTGCGTCCGCTGCTGAAATCATCCTCGGAGAATACAAGCTCGTGCATTTCTTCGTCGGACAGGGTCTCGACCTTGCGCCTCTTTCCGGAGGAAGTGCCTGTGGATTCACTGTCATAATCCTCAGAGAATACCAAGTCGTTGTAATCCATTCTTGACTTTCTCTTTTCGCCCGGCTTTGGTTCGGGACGTTCCGGGATCGGGTCGGGTCTGTCGTCGGGATTGTCGGAGAATACAAGGCTGTCGTATTCGCCCGAAGCCATGCGCTTTTTGAGAGCTTCTTCGTCGATCTCGGGATTTGGTGATTCAAGGTCAGGTCTTTCCGAGAACACAAGCTCCTCATAGTCGTCGGTGTCGGTATATTTCTTCTCGTAGTTTTCGTTCTCGGAAGGAAGTCCGTCGATGATTTCGAGCTCGTCCTTTGTGATCGGGTTAAAGAACAGCTCAAGGTCAAACGACACGATCAAAACTGCAAGAACAATGAACAGCAACGCCGAAACGACGTTTGCAAGCTGAAAGCCCTCTACAACGCTTACAACGATTTTTTCGATGCCGTGGCTCAGCAAAAGAGCTGCGGCAGGCAAGCCGTAGATATAGCACGCCTTGACCGGGTTTCTGCCCTTGATCCTTGACGCAACCATTGCGTAAGAGAACAAAAACAGGGTAAGGAAAATGTAGCAAAACAGTGAGGTGAGGTCAAACGAAGAGATAGAGACCTTGGTTGCCGAAAGAAATTCCAGCACAAGCAACGCGCAGCCCCACAGCGACGGGCACACAAACAGCATTGAAACACCCGAAACCGTGCTCTTGCCGACAAAATGCACCTTGGACATCAGCATCAGCGCGATTCCCGCGGGGATCGAAAGCACTGTGCAAATAATCATCATCAAAAAATACTCGGATGACGGAGACATATCAATGAGCGAGAGTACTGTTGAGGTGATGACCAACAGGCCGGAGGCAACTGCCGCCGCACCCGCAACAGGATTTTTCTTGACCGGATACACCGGCGCGGTTTTTCTGTCAAAGAGATTGATTATTACGCAAAGCACAAAAAGACCGATCGCCATACCGATCACTGCGAAATTCACGCCGATTTTGTTCATTCCCAAAAACATTCCGTTGTTGTCAAGACCTACCACGCTCATCAGCTTGAAAACAATCATAATGACCGCAACGGGCACAAATGGGATAGCCGAATACTTTATCTTCATACCAAAGCTCCGTTTCTGCAATGCTGCCGAGGTTGCCGGCGAGCACACGAAAGTTATTATATTGCATAAATGTACATATAATATTTTAAGACAAATATACCGTTATGTCAAGGAAAATCACAGAGAAATCTCAGATTATTTAACGAGGTGAAAAATTGAAAACAAGATTGCTAGCACTGACAGCCGCGTTGATCGTAACCGCTTTTCTGCCGCTTCTTGCGGTAGGGATCGGAAAAAGCACGGCAGACGCACCCAAAGCTCCGTCCCAAAGCGCGACGCCCGAACAAACAGACAGCGAAAACAGATTTTTGGCTCTTGTCGCCGCGACATGTGAGGATGATTTTTGTCCCGAGGCAACAAAAGCTGCCGCGATCATAATCAACACCTGCCTGTGCTGTGACAAGAGCGGCTTTGACGCGGCAAACGTGGAGGACTACGCTTCCGAAACAGAATTTGACGAAGAACAAGTAAAAGCGGTCCAGTCAGGGTCAAGGCTTTGCATTACGATCGACGGCGAGATCAAATACATTCCGTTTTCAAAAGCCTCGCGCGGCTACACGCAAGCCGACGAAAAATATCCATATCTTTGTGAAGTGGCTTCACCCTGGGATTGCTTTGATGCTGATTTTGACAAAAACGCAGAATGCACCGGAGTGAGCCTGAGCGGAATAAATCATCTTTGTCAAAACGGCTGCTCCGCCGAGGAAGCAATAAGGTGGTATCTGCCGGGCGCAGAGATCAAATAGCAGAACAATCGGCGATCCTCCGCATATAATAAAGCGAGCCATGCTCGTGCCGTCTGCCCTAAGATTTGCGGCGGCAAGTACCGAAAGGAGAATTTTAGTGGACACAAAAGATATGGCGCAACAATACTACGGACTTTCAAGGCTTCCGAAAAAACCGGTTGCGGCAATGGCATATGTTCCGTTTCAAAAGAACGATTCTGAGATTTTCACCCCGGCTCAGGGGTTTGCGTTGGGAACGATGTTCCCGGAGCTTAACAAGCCGTTTTACGGAAGCAAGTGCGGTGGCAGCAATGACTGAGCGCGAGATACTTTTAAAGAAAATTTCGACCTACCAGTTTGCCATGCTGGACTTGCAGCTTTTTTTGAACACTCATCCGGGCGACAGCGAAACAGCCGAGCAAGTTGAAACCTACAGGGCTATGCTCAAGCCGCTGGTTGATGAATACGAAAAAAAATACGGCGCGCTCACAAAGAACGCCGCCGAAGGCAACAAATGGGGCTGGGTCAAGGCTCCGTGGCCTTGGGAAAGCGGGGAGGACTGCTGATGTTTGTCTATGAAAAAAAGCTGCAATATCCTGTGAATATCAAAAAGCCAAATCCAAAGCTTGCAAAGGTGATTTCAAGTCAGCTCGGCGGTGCCGACGGAGAATTGGCTGCGGCGATAAGATATCTCAGCCAGAGATACACAATGCCGCTTCCGGAGCTAAAGGCAACGCTTACCGACATCGGCAACGAGGAGCTGAATCACGTTGAAATGATCGGCGCGATAATGTATCAGCTCACAAAGGGTCTGAGCGTTGAAGAAATCAAAAAAGCCGGGTTTGAGGATTATTTTGTCGATCACACAACAGGAGTTTATCCTCAGTCGGCGGCAGGAGTGCCGTTTACGACAGCATATTTGCAGTCAAAGGGCGACGCGATAACAGATTTGCACGAAAATCTTGCCGCAGAGCAAAAAGCGCGGACAACGTATGACAATATCCTTCGTTTGTGCGACGATCCCGACGTTAAGGACGCTATCCGATTTTTGCGTGAGCGTGAGGTCGTGCATTATCAGCGTTTTGGCGAAGCACTGAGGCTGCTCACCGACAAGCTTGACGAAAAGAATTTTTATGCGTTCAATGCGGAATTTGACAAACAATGCTTTATACTAAACTCAAATAAAAAATAGAACGAATTGATAAAAAGGCTGCCGTGTTACAAGCGGCAGCCTTGATTTTTTATAACATTTATTGTGCAGAGGCGCATCCGTGTGTGCGCCCCGGAAACCAACGTTTGTTCAAAGATCGCATACGCGGGTGCGACCCTACGATCTTTTCATAACGTTGCCTTAAGATTTTATGATCCGTGGCACGCCAAAGTGTGCGCCACGTATAAACAAAACCTTTTTATATAGCACGACGCTCCCACAAGGGGAGCGCCGCGATATTAAAAGCTGTGGGTTGATTTTAGCTTATTATTGATACCAAGCTTCAGCAACGCCCTTGCCGTCGCTCCAGCTGCTGATATAATAACCAGCTGCATTGCTGTCGAATGTAATGTCAACAGTCTGTGTACCGCCATTGTCGCTGAAGATGATGTTTGTTATGCCGGCAGGAACTGTAACCTTGAACATAGCCTCGCCAAAGTCGTTAGTTCCGGCAGACTCCATCTGTGTTCCCGGCCAGCCGTTGTCGGTTGTGTCATTCCACATGTAGCAGTAAACTGAACCCCAACCTACGTTGTTTGTAAAGAAGATCTCTTTTCCGCCGGTTACAGGATCGTCATGGATAATAACTTCGCCCCATGGTTTTGCAACAAGGTGACCGTTGCCGTCTCTTGTTCCGTCTGTCCAGTAGCCTTCAACATCAAGGTTTGTAACGTCCTCTGTCTGGTCGCCGTCCATGCCCTGGTTGAATACTACGCCTACTGCGTTCTCAGGAACAGCATACTGATATACAGGCTCGCCGAAATCATTGTCGCCAATTGATGTCATTGGTGTGCCCGGCCAGTCTCCGAGGAGAGCGTTGCCGTCTGCATCCCATGCATAGATGTTTACGTTGCCCCAACGCTGGTTATCTGTGAACTTGATGCCTTCGCCAGGTACCGGATCAGGACCGGGAATAGGACCGTCCCATGGTTTTGCTACAAGGTGACCGTTGCCGTCTCTTGTTCCGTCTGTGTAGTAGCCTTCAACTGTGAGGTCTGTAACGTCCACTGTCTGGTCGCCGTCCATGCCCTGGTTGAATACTACGCCTACTGCGTTCTGAGGAACAGCACCCTGGAATACCGGCTCGCCAAAATCGTTGTCACCGATTGGTGTCATTGGTGTGCCCGGCCAGTCTCCGAGGAGAGCGTTGCCGTCTGCATCCCAAGCGTACATATTTACGTTGCCCCAACGCTGGTTATCTGTGAACTTGATGCCTTGACCCGGTTCATAACCAGTAGGTTTAGTGTCAGGTTGTGGATCCCATGGTGTTAAGAGATAGTGACCAAGCTCGTCCTGAGTACCGTTCATCCAATAATTCTTACTAAAGTCTGTGATATCTGCTGTCTGACCTGAGCCGCCGCTTACAACAACGCCTGCTGCTCCGTCGGGAACGTTGACGATGAATACATTCTCGCCAAGGTCATTTGTTTCTGTCTCTGTAACAGGTGTGCCTGGCCACTCGCCGAGAAGCGGGTTGCCGTCTGCATCCCAAGCAAATACATTTGCGCTGCCCCAACCGAAGTTGTCTGTGAGCTTGAATGTGCCTGAAGGATTAGTTGGGATAGGATCTGAATGTGGCTGCCATGCTGCAACGAGATAGTGACCAAGTTCATTCTGCTGGTTGGTCATCTGCCAGTTCTGTGTAAAGTCAGTAATGTCTGATGACTGAGCTGTGCCGTTGTTTACAACAATACCTGTTGCTCCGTCAGGAACACTAATAAGGAATGCACCATCGCTTGCGCTAACCTGAGTTGTGCCAGGCCATTCGCCTGTGAGCGGATTGCCTTCTGTATCCCAAGCAAATACATTTGCGGTTCCCCAATTAAAGGTATCCTTTACCTTAAAGGTTCCGGGAGGATTGGTTGTATCCTGGAATGTTGTCTCTGTTGGCTCTGTTGATTCAACAGGATTTGACGGATCTGTTGGGTTTGTTGCAGGCTCAGATGGGAACTCAATCTGAGGAGTTGCAGGTACGTGATTTGCAACATATGGACCTGCATAAACGTCAGTCTGCTTGTGTGAAACTGCTGTTGAGTCGTTCTTGATGTCGTACTGAAGTACTGCGTATTCCTCTGACTCCGGATCGAGCATCATTGTCTCTGTATCCTTAACGCCGAGTGTGAGGTTTCTTACGCTGAGGTCAACGATTGTGTTTGCTTTCTGACCGGGGTTGATAACTTCAAATGTGAATGTGAGGAAATCAACGTCCTTGTTGTCCTTTGAGCTGATCTTGTAGGGGTTACCTACAGAAGAAGCGTTACCGCTGATAAGGTTGGGATCCTCAGGATCCTTAGCGTTGATTACGCTGTCGGCAGCCTTTGGCATGATGTTCCAGCCGCCGTCTGCGTTAGTGTTATCTGCGCTGTTGAACTTGAGAACATTGCTGTCATATGTGAGGTACCACTCTGTGTTTACAAGATCCTTTGAGGACTTGAGAGCGTAGGTAACTGTGAACTTGTTTGTGTTCTCTTTAAATGCGTAGTCGTATGTCGGGAAGTAGTTTGATTTAGCCCTTACATGCAGTGAATATGGATCAGGCTCTGTTACAGGCTGTGGATTATCATCGTCGTCCTTGATCTGAATTTCCTGACCGGTCTTTTCGCCGCCCTGGAGCTCTGCAAGATAGAACTGGATAGCTGTTGCGTCTGCGATAGATACAACGCCGTCGCCGTTTACGTCGCCGAGTGTGTTCTGGAGAGTTGTGAACGGATCGCCCATTTCTGCGAGCATAAACTGGATAGCTGTTGCGTCTGCGATAGATACAACGCCGTCAAGGTTTACGTCGCCCATCTTATAGGTTGTGTAAGTAACTTCCTTTGTTGTTGTTTCAACAGGATCTGTTACTGTAGTTCCCGGTGTTGAACCTGAACCCTGAGTAACTTCTGTTGCTTCAACGTTCTCTACATAAGGTGTAAGATTTGTGTTCTCAAATGAATTTGCACCTGAGAGAGCAAAGATCTTTGAGTGACCGTCCATCTTGAACACATTTGTGATAGAAGCAGGTGCTCCGTCAGCAGGATACTGCTGCTTGTCGCCCGACGCACTGAAGATTACGTGGGTGTTCTTTGATGTTCCGAGGTTGAAGTCGGAATCTGTTACCTTCTTTGTAGCTGTTTCGGTTGCTACGCAAACCTCGGGAACCTCACAGTAATAGTAGCCTGACTTGGAGTCATACTTCATAGCCTGACCCGGCCATGTGCCGTTTGAATATACTGTGCCGGGAACTGTGTCCTCATCGTACATATATACATAGAAAGGTGCTTTCCAGCTTGACTTGTTCTTAGCGTTGAACCAAACATAAATACCTGTAGCAGTCTTTCTGGACTTAACATACTTGTAGTTAGCTGTTTCGGTCACGCCTTTTGAGTCGGTTGCTGTGAGTGTGAGGTTGATTGTGTCGCCAACCTTGTAGTCAGAACCGATTCTGATGTTTGTAGCCTTTGTGAACTCAACAGGAGTTGAGTTGTCGATGCAATAGGTGCCCTTTACAGCGTTCTCAAGACCGAGCTTGAGTGTGATAGTATCTGTGCTGAAGCTGCAGTTCTCAACAGAGTTTGTAGCCTTTGGAGTTGTTGTGCCCTTGTAAACAACAGCAACGCCTGTTGAACCGATAGTACCGCTTACTGTGCCGCCTGATACTGTGAAAGTGTTACCTGTGATAGTGTCTGTGTATGAGCCGTTTGCAAGACCTGTGCCCGAAACGCTTACGCTTGAGGAGGTTGAGCTGCCGCAGTTTACGAGAACGATACCGTCTGTGCCTCTTGCAACGTATGCTACGCTGCCGCTGCTGCCGAGCTTCTCTGACTTGCCTACTGAGAGGTTGTGGAACTTATTGACCTCTGAAACGGCTGTTGACTTGTACATGTTGTTTGAAGAAACCTGACCCATGAGAGCCTCGCCGGGACGTGCGAAGAAGAGTGCAGGAGCGTTGAGTCTTGAAGCAACAAGAGCCCAAGCCTTGATTACGTTTGCGTCGGGAACGCCTGATGTGTTTGTCATTCCGCCTGAGCCTGCGTTACCCTCGAAGGTATCGTGAGACTCTGCCCAAAGTACAACGTTGCTTGCGGAAAGACCGCCGTTGTATGAGCTTGAAGCTGCGCCTGATGCGTTTCTGCTGTTTACAGCGTTAAGAATGGAATCGCCGGTCTTGTTGTCTGTAACGCGCATCATGCTTGTGTAGCCGCCATAGCTTCTGCCGGAACCGGGAGTGTTAAGAACCTCGCCGTAAGCAAAGAGTGACTTGCCGCCGTTCTTCTGGCTGTAGTAGGACTTTGCCTGACCGAGAGTGTTGTTCCAGAAGCTTGAAGCGTATGAACCGTCGTTTGATGTCTCAATGTGCTTTGCTGCGTCAAAACGGAAGCCGTCTACGCCGCAGTCGATGCATTCCTTGAGAAGATTGAGTACTGCTGACTGTACAGCTGAATTTCCTGTGTTTACGTCAGGACAAGCCGAAACGTGACCCTGAACTACAGCCTGAACGCTGCCGTCGTTGGCGTCGCCCCTGTAGCTGTGGAAATAGCTACTTCTGTTGTTGTAGAAGGTTGGCTCGTAGGTCTTAACCTCGTCGCTGACGGAGTTAGGATCTGTTTCGAGCATGTTGCCCATGTGGTTTACTACGATATCGGCAATGATCTTGATACCGTATTTGTCTGCCTCTTGGCAAAGTGATGTAAGATCTGCCTTTGTGCCGAGCCATGAATTCTCAGCAATGTGCATACTTACCGGCTGGTAGAGCTTCCACCATTGTCCCGCAACGTCCTTGGACAAACCGAAGTTCTTCGGCTGCTGTACAGGTGACGTCTGTACGGTGGAGTAACCGGCCGCCGCAATTGCCGGCAAACTTTCCTTGATTGAGTTGTAAGACCAGTTAAAGGCGTGCAAAATTACACCGTTATCAACCTTGTCCTGAAGGTGAGCGTCTACCGCAACAGACTCGGTCTCAGCCTCAGCTGCGCTTGCGGTGGTTGCCGCAAAGCCAAGAGATGATGTAAGCAATGCACCCGCAATAACCAGGCTTGCGAGTTTTCTGAACATTTTCATCAAAAAACCATCCTTTCATAATGTTTCGATTTTATTATACCAAAAAGAATCCCAATTGTATATTCTTTTATATTACAAATTGAGCCTTATTTTTTTGTGCAAAAAATCAACTGATAAAAAAATGTTCTCATTTGAGCATTTTTTTATGTATTATTTTCCTGATAACTTTTGAGTTGTTTTTTGTTTTGCTTTAGCAATTTAACTTGATAAGCTTTTAGAAAGTTAAATTTCTAAATATTCTCTAATCCGATTGACTTTTTGCTTTGTTTATTCTATAATTCTTTATGGTTGTATTATGGGGGAGAAGCGTTTTTTGTTTTTACGCTTTGACGCTTATCTTAAAAATATGTTTTATTTTGTATTTACAGCTTAACGAAGGTCGTATGGGCGCACACACGGGTGCGCCTCTACACAGTAAAAAATATATTTTACTATAGGTCACCTCTAAAAATTCCTCGCAAAACGAATGAGAATATGGTATAATTAAACCATCAAAAGATAGATGGTGATGATATGCAGTTGAATTTATTT
>OMZU01000066.1 GCA_900315605.1 uncultured Eubacteriales bacterium
TAAAAAAGCTTCCGGTGAAAATATAGATTCCTTTTCACTGCGATATGAGTCAGTAATCAAAACAAAACCTCCCATTTTAATCATCGAACAAATCAGAATTTAGCGATTAGAGCTTCATGAAAGACTTGATTTCTTGTTCCAAGAGACGAAATACGTTTGCAACCAGATAGCCATCAGCGATTGCATGATTTAGACGAACGGTCACAGGCATGACAAGCCTACCGTTTTCTTCTCTGTATTTTCCCCAGTTAATGATCGGCGCAAAATATAGATTTCCATCGGGAAGTTCAAGATGAAGTGAATCATAGGAAAGCCAAGATATAAACGACGCATCAAACCAGTTGGGATGGTTCACTGTATCCAGACCGTATTCCCTTGTCTTCTTTGCCTCTTCAACATCCAGCAATGCGGCAGCGTAGAACTTTTCATAGTCCTCATCATATTTCGTATAAACAGGCGTACAGGTTTCCGTATCTTCATGGAAAACATACTGTGTTGGATTGATCACGTCATAGCAGATCAGCTCATCTGTCTGCCAAAGGTATCCCATTCTGTAGTCTTCACGTGAATTCATAACCTTTGAAAGAATATACAGGAAATTGACATAAAACTTCGTTCCTGTGTTCTTTGAATGTGTGACGAGCTCTGTTACGTCTATTCTCGACGTTATCGAGGTTGAGCACTTGCAATCTTCCGTAAAGTGGCGAAATACGCCCTTTCTATAGTAAGTCTCTTTATCTATAACCTTATAATTCATTTTGCATCATCCTCACAAATTCCGATTTATCTTGCTATAATTATATCATTTCAGCTTGATTTTGTCTATCCGCCAAACAAAAAGACCTTGATGAAAACGAATCCATCAAGGTCAAATTCATTAAAATATGCGATTGATTACGCTCTGCACAACTTTCTGCACCGTTTGGCGTAAGTTTGGCGTAAATGGCGTAAATCCGAGACATCGCAACTCTCGAAACCCGCATAAACACTGGGGTTTTGGGGTATTACTTATCCAAGGATTTCATTGTGGGAAACAAGAGCACGTCCCTGATCGCTGCCGAATCTGTGAGCAGCATTGTCATTCTGTCGATGCCGAAGCCGATTCCGCCTGTGGGCGGCATACCGATTTCAAGCGCGTTGAGGAAGTCCTCGTCGGTGGTGTTTGCTTCCTCGTCGCCCTGCGCGAGCAGCTCCTCCTGAGCCTTGAAGCGTTCTCTCTGATCGATCGGGTCGTTAAGCTCGGAATATGCGTTCGCCATTTCCCAGCCGTTCATAAAGAACTCAAAACGCTCAACGTAGTTTGGATCCTCGGGCTTCTTTTTGGTGAGCGGAGAGATCTCGATCGGGTGATCCATTACAAATGTGGGCTGGATCATATGCTCCTCGGCAAATTCCTCGAAGAACAGATTCAGGATATCGCCCTTTTTGTGTCTGTCCTCAAACTCAATGCCCTTTTCCTTGGCAACTGCCTTTGCTTCCTCGTCGGTGTTGATTTCGTTGAAGTCAACGCCGGAATATTTCTTGACAGCGTCGAGCATTGTGATCCTCTCAAACGGCTTGCCCAAATCCATCTCAACGCCGTTGTATGTGATCTTTGTTGTGCCGAGCACCTCCTGCGCAACGTGGCGGTAAAGGTTCTCGGTCAAGTCCATCATTCCGTTGTAGTCGGTGTATGCCTGATAAAGCTCCATGAGCGTGAACTCAGGATTGTGCCTTGTGTCAACGCCCTCGTTACGGAAAACTCTGCCGATCTCATAAACTCTCTCCAAGCCGCCGACGATCAGTCTTTTGAGGTAAAGCTCAAGCGATATCCTCAGCTTGAGATCCTCGTCAAGAGCGTTGAAGTGAGTGATAAACGGGCGCGCTGCGGCTCCGCCGGCGTTTGAAACGAGCATAGGAGTTTCAACCTCCATAAAGCCCTGTCCGTCAAGGTAACGCCTGATCGAGCTGATGATTTTTGAACGCTTGATAAAGGTGTCTTTAACCTCGGGATTCATAATAAGGTCAACATAACGCTGACGATATCTGAGGTCGGTGTTTGTAAGTCCGTGATATTTTTCGGGAAGCGGCTTGAGCGATTTTGAGAGCAGTCTCACAGCCTTTGCGTGAACTGAGATCTCGCCCATCTGGGTTTTGAAAACAAAGCCCTTTACCTCTACGATATCGCCGATATCCCATTTTTTGAGAAAGCCGTATTCCTCCTCACCCAAATCGTCAAACTTGGCAAAAATCTGGATCTTGCCTGTGCGGTCGTGCAGATCCATAAAGGAAACCTTGCCCTTGCCGCGCTTTGAAAGCAGTCTGCCGGCAACACAAACATCCTTGTTTTCGTATTCCTCAAAATTATTCTTTATTGTTTCGGTAAGAGTGTCGCGGTCGCTTGTTGTGATAACAAACGGATCTCTGCCTGCCGCCCTCAGAGCGTCAAGCTTGTCGTACCTTACCTGAATTACATCGCTGGTATTGTTAGCAGCCATAATGTTCTTCCTTCCGTGCCGTACTGTTTTTCAGCGGCGAATTACTTTGAAATCTCTAAAATCTTTATTCCCACAACGCCGCTTGGGGTCTCAACCTCAACAACGTCGCCCACGCTTTTTTCCATAAGAGCTCTTCCGATAGGGCTTTCGTCCGAAATCTTGCCCTCCTTGGGGTTGGTTTCGTTTGAGCCGGAGCCGACTATTCTGTACTGAGCCTGCTTGCCGCTGTTGATGTACTCAACAGTCACAAGCGAGGTAAGGTGAACGTGCTCGTTAGAGGTGTTGCTTTCGTCGATAATTACGGCAGTTTTCAGGATCGACTCGATCGTGGTGATCCTCGCCTCCATAATCGCCTGCTCGTTTTTGGCGTCGTCATATTCGCTGTTCTCGGAAAGGTCGCCGTAGGAACGCGCAACCTTGATTTTTTCTGCAATTTCCTTTCGCTTTACGTTTTGTAAAAACTGAAGCTCTTCCTCAAGATTTTTCAGACCCTCGGCGGTGAGCATGGTTTGCTTTGCTGCCAAAATAATTCAATCCTCTCTGTGTAGGGAGCCTGCAAAAAAACGTTGCCGTGCTTTTGTGCGGCAATTTTTAGGTTCCCTCATAATTTTACAGGATATATTATAGGCTTTTTGCGCCGGATTGTCAAGCATTATCCAACCGCTTAAGACGAATCAAAAATGTATTTACTTCATGCCGCTATTCTGGTATAATATGTAGTAATAATTAGTTTGGAGATTTACTCTAATGAAATTCAAAATGCATTTGCCTCTGATATTGATTCTTCTGTTCTCACTTCTTTTCTGCTGTGTTTCCGTGCTAATTACAGCGAGGGAATATCACGGAGTTTATTATAGTTATCTTAATATTTCCGATAACCCGGAATTTGAGAAAACCATTCAAAACGGAAATGTCGAGATCACCGAAATGAAGATAGAAGGCAAAAATATTTACTATACCATAAAGCCTGTCCACAGCGGCTTTGACAAAATAGAAATCAAAGCAGGCGGCGAAGATTACGGCTATTATATAGCTGAAAGCTATTATATCGGACCGTTTAATACTATTTTTGCGGAAAACGGATATTTTGATTTTGACGGAAGCATAATTATCAAAATCGTTATTCTTATTGATATAATTATAACGGTGATATTCATGCTCAAGCATTTTTTGCGCTGCCGAAGGGAAGCAAGGTTCGGCTACGAAATGGTGATTTACGGCGGAATATTCTTGTTTTTGGCAATTTATCTAATAACGCTTATACTCCAAGCCTTAGAGTTAGATATAGAAATCTTTATTCAACGCATAAATTATCCGTTCAGCTATTTTCTCCACAGCTTTGCAACGGCAGGAGTATTTTTCCTAATGATAACAATGCTCTTTATGCTTGTATTCTCGCTGGCAGTATCCCTGAGCAACCTCTCGCTGATCCGGCACGAGGGCTTTAGGATAACCAATTTGCTGGGAGTTATTTTCGGTGGTCTTTGGTTCGTCGGACTTATGGTGCTGTTCTTCTTTGAGACAAACAGCTCGGGCTCTACTCTTCACGGAATCGTATTTGACGCCATAACAAACAGCATCGCAATAATCATCAGCTATTTTGTGAGTATGCTTATGGCAACTGTGATCAGCGCAGTCATGGCTGCACGCAGCAAGCCGCCGTTCGACCGCGACTATATCGCTATCCTCGGCTGTGCTATCCGCGACGACGGCTCTCTTACTCCGCTGCTGCGCGGAAGAGTTGACAGTGCGGTCGCATTTGAAAACGAGCAGTTTGTCAAAACCGGAAAGCACGCAAAGTTTGTTCCGTCCGGCGGTCAGGGCGATGATGAAATAATCTCCGAGAGCGAGGCGATGAAGCGGTATCTGCTGGAGCAGGGCGTTCCCGAGGAACAAATACTGATGGAAAACAAATCCGTAAATACCTATCAGAACCTGAAATTCTCGAAGGAAATAATTGATTCCGACAGCAACGGAGAAAATCTGCCGGCAGTCGCCACAACAAACTATCATGTTTTTCGCAGCTATGTTCTGGCAAAAAAGGTCGGGCTGAAAAACATGCGCGGGATCTCGGCAAAAACAAAATGGTACTTCTTCCCCAACGCTTTTCTAAGGGAGTTTGTCGGCTTGATCGTTGAAGAAAAGAAGAAGCATATTTTGATTTTGACCGTATTAACTGTTATCACTGCACTGCTAAGCATATTCACCGTGGGAATATAAACAAAACCGAATGATCCAGGGCGCGGGCTTTTCGCGCCCTGTTTTAATTTTCACATTGGTTCCTCAACGATTCGCAGAGAGATTTGACCGTTTGAGACGACTGAAAGCCTCGGCACACAAGCGGAACTATTGAGCCGAGCTGATACTGACCGCCAAGCGTATAGAGTGCGGAACAAAAATATTCTTCGTCAAGGTCAGGAGGCTTTATGGCGTCAAAGCCGTTCGGCATTCTGAAATGATAGCGATAGTAAACTCTGCCGCCGATCTTGGCACGCGGCTCCGCGACCGTCAGTACGATCGTATTTGCGCTCAGCCCCAGCTCATGTTCAACAGGCTGTACCGCGACTGCAAAATCACAGCCGCTCAGCTCGCCGGGATTAGTCGTGATAACCGACGCAGCACCCAGCTCGTCAAGCGCGCGGTCGGCAACGCAGCGATACGCCCCGATGTTTTTTGTAAAAATCGTAACATCAGAGCAGTATTCGAGCGCGTGATAAAGAAAATCGCAGGAATCGCCGTTTATGTCATAAATCCCGAGCTTTATTTTCGCGGCGCAGCCGCAGGCAGAGAACACGCTCAGAGCCATATTTGTGCAAAGTCTGACAGAAAAATCCGGTGAACAAAACCTTTTGTAGCCGCAGTTTTCGGGAAAAACCAGCTTATCCGAGCAGACCAGCTGCGTTCGCTGAGCACCGATGATTTTATCGGCGCGTTCCAAACATATTTTTCCGTTGTAGCCTGTATATGTAATATGCTTCAGGCAAACGCCCCTTGCTTCCCTGATGCTTATGTCAAGCTTGTCGCGCCTTAGTCTGCGCGTAAGCTTGTCGAGCCTGCCTTTCGCTTCGGGCAGCCTGACGCTCAAAACAGTAATCACAAAAAACACCCCTGCATATGATTTTTCTACTTAAATCATATGCAGGGGATTTTAATATAATACATTGTAATAATGGTCTTGTTCACAGTAACGCCGCATGATTTAAGACTCACGCAAAGCATTAAGGCAACACCGCACAATTCGCGGCGCACGGTATTGCCTTAAAAATACTTTTCCAAAAAGGTTGACAAGTGTTATCCTACATGCTATTATAATGATAACAGTTGTTATCCAACTATATGTGAGGTGTAAATTATGAACAACAAAACTCTGTCCGACGGCGAATGGAAGCTGATGAACCTGCTTTGGGACGAAAGTCCGCTGACCATTGGCGATATGGTCTCCGCATTGCGCGACGATACAGGATGGACAAAGGCAACGATCAACATTATGCTGAACCGTCTTGCCGACAAGGGCGCGGTAAAAATCGACGCCACCGGAAGGCGCAAGCTGTTCTATCCCCTGCTCTCGCGTGACGAAGCGGTGCAGCAGGAGGTTCGGAACACTCTCCCAAAAATCAAGGCAGGCGGCATTGGGCTGCTGGTCAACACAATGGCGCAGGAAAGTTATCTCAGCGACTCGGAGATCGACGAACTGTACCGTATTTTAAAGGAAGGCAGGCGAGAGCATGAATAATTTGGAATGGGTGCTTTCTTCCTGTTTGCTGATTCTTGCGGTGATTTTGGTGCGCACACTTTTCGGTAAGCGTATGCGCCCAGGACTAAGGTACGCGCTTTGGCTCCCGGTATTGTTCAGGCTGCTGATCCCCGGAGCGATTGCGTGCAGCACTTGGAGCGTTCTCGGCTCTGTGACAGACCTGCTTCCGAATCAGGAAATACCAAACAGTATAGTAACCGTTATAGGCGGCAGCAACTCACAGGCTGCGGAGAACGATTCACAGCTTTCAATGCAGCCCGTGCAAAAACCTTTAAAACATGCTATAATATAGGTAACACAGCAAACGGAGTGATGACAGATGAAACACATCGAAGGAATCAGCAGAG